>MABF01000255.1 GCA_002163025.1 'Osedax' symbiont bacterium Rs2_46_30_T18 | reverse complement strand
GTTTGCGTATTGGGGATGTTGCTATTAATGAATTACATGAAGTTCTCCAGTTTAATGTCATCTGTAGTCGCATCACAATTACAAGTTATCTCCTCATCTGTTGAACGTTCGATCATCAAGGCAGAACAGCTGGGTCTGCCGTTAAAAGAAATGCAAAACCTTCCCGTTATATTAGCGCGCGAGCGAAAGCGTGAGAGTCAGATAAATGCCATCTATGTGATTAATAGCACTGGTGAGACGCTGTTCCAAAGTATCACCGGAAAAACCGCTACTTATACCTTGAGTCAGGAGATTTTACGCCGTGCACTAAAAGGCAGTGAGACTAACTGGACGGCAGAAGACCCGGATATTTTATACAGCGGATTACAGTTATTGGATGCAACCGGGCAAATGATGGGTAATATCATCATTTTGTATGATAAAAATGGTTACCAGCAAACATTAAATCAAGTGTTATTGAATCTGACGACCATGACTCTTTTAATCTTTTGCGTTTTTGCGCTGTTTATCTTTTTGGCCGTCAGGCTTGGCTTTAGCGATATCAACAACGTGCTGAAAGTCATCAACAGGCAGTTACAGCCAGTGCAAAACTTTGAAGAAACCAAAACATTAAAACCCGGGAGCATGGCCTTTAATTTCGCCCGGCAGATTGAACAGAGTAAAAAAATGAAAGAACACGTCGCCCGAGAATTAGCCGAGTGTGAGATATTGGACCACCACTGCGAGCACAGCGCTAGCCCGAAAGCTCTAAAGACGAGGGCTGTTAAGTGAGCCGCAGTGGTACCGGACTGACCAATATTATCAATCGTCGTCTTTTTATTATCACCTTAATCTGCACTCTGAGTGCATCTATGCTCTGTGCCCTCTATACCTTGACAGAATTCAATACAGTCCTAAAACCTAAGCTGTTGCATAAAATTGAGACTGTAGTAGAAACCGTACAACTCGACCTTGAATTTGCGATATCCGTGGGTATACCTCTGGATAAAATTAAAGGAATGAATGCATACCTGCAGGAGACGGCAGCCAAATACCCCGAACTAGCCTATCTGGCGGTGACCGATAATCAAGGCCTGGTACTTTATAGAAATACTAGTGGCGGCATTTTCCCGCAGCTGGAGGATACTGAGCTAAAAGCTCTTTCGAGTAATTCAGTCACAAACCATAATCCTCTTTTGCAACGCCTCAGAGATAGCGCCGTGGAGTTGTTACAGTTGATACCTGGTTTCTCTTCTAAGGACAATCAAACTGAGCATTATTATCTGCCCCTTAAGCAAAATGGAGAGCAATTTGGCAAGGTTCAACTCGGGCTTGATAATGGTTTTATCCGCTCTCAACTAAGTGATGTATTCTTTGATATTGCTATTGTACTGATTGCTGTACTGTTAGTGTCCTTCGAAATAGTTATGGTGTTAGTGATGTTTTATGTCACAGCCCCGCTGCGTAGGGCGGAGAAGTTATTGCAACGCCAATCCGTCGGTGACTTTGCCGTCAACGGTGAGCTCACCGGTAAAGGTTCTATCGACAATTACAACCGCCAGCTCAACAAAGATTCGAAAGCGCTGCAGCATGTCTATTTCAGCGCACTTTCACAGACGACAGACAGCCCTCTGAGTATTAAATTGAAGAGTCTGGGTGAAAAATTCAACTTGGTAAAAGTTTTGAGAGACAAACATACAAATATTTTGGATGCGCGTATTCCGCTATTTGTATTTGCCTTCGCTGAGGAGCTACAGAAGTCTTTCATGCCACTGTTTGTCGCCGAGTACTACGAGCCCAGTTCCTGGCTGACTAAAGACATTATGTTGGCCCTGCCAATATCAATATTCATGTTTATGATCGCCATCATCACCCCTTTTGCCGGAACATGGGTCGACCGCTGGGGCAATAAAAAGCTGTTTCTTATCGGCCTGATTCCCGCTTTGTTAGGCTATTTAGGCTGTGCTTACGCCGACAGCAGTTACCAGATCATTTTTTGGCGCGGTACTACTGCTATAGGTTACGCTATCATCACCATCAGCTGTCAGAGTTATATAGCGGCCGCTGTACCTGCCAAAAACCGCGCAAAGGGTATGGCCGTATTTGTCGGTGTGTTGATGACAGCCACCATGAGTGGTACCGCACTGGGTGGTATTATTGCCGATCGGATGGGCTATCAATCTGTGTTTTTGCTCAGCGCAGCACTGACGCTAGTGGCCGGGATTTTAGCCTGGATGATGTTGACTGCCGACCGGCCTCAGCCGAAAAAAATCAAAGGCACTGTTCGCGGCGGTGGACTAGCTGCGCTTGCGAGTAACCGCCAGTTTGTCAGCCTGATAATTTTTTGCGCCATACCGGCCAAAATTATCCTCACTGGCTTCCTCTATTACTTAGTACCTCTCTATCTGGTGTCACTGGATGCCAGCCAATCCGAGATAGGCCGAATCATGATGGTCTATGCACTGGTGATTATTCCCTTTAGCCCGCTGGCGTCAAATTTTGCTGATCGCAGTGGGAAAATGCTCGAGCTGGTAATACTTGGAACTATTATCTCAGGCACAATTTTGATAACTTTGTACGATACAGAATCAATAGCTAGCATGCTGATCGCCATCGCTTTAATGGGGGGCGCGCACTCTATACTGAAAGCACCACTGATTGCTGCAGCTCTGACCGCCGCAGAACAAACCCCCAATGTTGGCCGCACGACTGTACTGGGCGTACTACGCACCAGTGAGCGAATCGGCAGCGTGTTGGGTCCTCTTTTTGTCGGCGCACTACTACTCAACTACAGTTATAGTCAGACGATGGCTATCATCGGGATGTGTGTTGTTGCCAGTGGTTTTATCATGGCTTATTATTTATTTCGCGCCCAGCGAAGCGGAGTAACTAACCAATGAGAATAATTATTAGCGTGCTGTCGTTGTTGCTTTTCGCCACCAGTGTGAGCGCAAAAACCTTCACTGCCGACAATCCTGCAAAAATTTACATATCGCTGTGGCGTGGCTGTGAAGAGGCCTGTCAAGGTTTTAAGCAATCTTTGTTAGATCAAAATCTGCCGGTTGAATTCATCATCCGAGATGCTTCAAGAGACAAGCTAAAACTCCCGGCAATGCTAGCCGAGGCAATAGAGCTGCGTCCTGATTTAGTGGTGACTTGGGGTACTTCCGTCTCTAAACACATCATAGGTCAGATGTCGGGCAGCAACACTGTCAGTAACCTAGGGGATATTCCTGCATTGTTTATGATAGTTGCAGACCCAATAGGTGCCGGCATCGCCAAGTCCTACCAGCAAAGTGGTCGCCAGCAAGTAACAGGGGTACGCAACCGGGTCCCGGAGAAAGTGCAAATACGGACCATTCAGGATTATCTGGGACCGGGAAAAAAACGCATAGCTGTTATCTACAGTACCTCCGAGTTAAATTCCGTACTCAATACTGAGAAGCTGCAGAAGTTGTCGGAAAGTTTAGACTTCGAGCTGATCAAGCGCCAGTATCGGCTGGATGACAATGGAAAACCGTTACCCGACCAACTCCCCAGCATTATGAGAGAGCTCTCTCAGCTCGATATCGATATCATCTATGTAGGTTCCAGTTCATACAATCTGCAAAATCGGCTAGAGTTCACTGAACAGGCTGGCAGATACGGTATTCCCGTCGCCAGCGGCTACGGCAACATGGTCACTAAGGCAGGCGGATTACTGGCGGTAGCCAATCGCTATTACAACGTAGGGAAATTGGCCGCCAATCAAGCGCGAAAAATTTTGTTCGAACAACAAACTCCAGGTGAACTCGAAATCCCCTCTCTGAGTCGTTACTCGGTTTTTATTAACATGGATATTGCCCGTAAACTTGAGATATACCCGCCAATCCAACTGCTGAGGTTAGCTGAACTTATCAACCCTTAGCCCTAGTCCTAAATAGCAGGGAAAGCCAGATCAGTCAGGCAACTTGGTAAGCTCATAGAACAGTGGGCGATTCAAGGCGTGTAGGGTAAGAGTGGGCTATGGCAAGATGCTGTCTTCGGCCTGCAGTTGCGTAAAAGGGCCTTGTTTGACGCGATAGTTTAGATGTATGGAGCCTTCTCCAGCAGTATTTTGCTTTTAAATTATTCCTTGTGCCGCGCTCCAGTTACATTTTTTATCTTTAGGAGGGCCATAGAAAAGGGCGGGTATTCCCCGCGAGCGGTTGCTTTTTTGCTCAGTACTATAGGTTTGTTCTGATAAGGGCATAATTGGCTGTCGGTCTTTTTGTATTGAGTGCCGAGAATAATATTAACTAACTGTTTTTAATGCCTAATACACGAGATCAGAAATTGCAGCTGTCCCTTCCCGGAGGCTGTCTGCAGGTTGCCGAATACATCACAACCTAGACTTTAGGGTAAATGCGCTAATGCGTAGTCATTGTTGATTAAAATAAATCACTGAGTTTCCAGCGCTTGTACACTTTGTAAAAACTCAACCAAGAGTTGATCCCGGCGCTGACGCATCTCATCCGAAGAGGTCTTCTGATTGATTTTCGCCATGCTTTGAATCAATAACTGGATAGTTTCAGAATCTAAGTTGGGCGCGCCTAAATCATCCATCCAACTTTGAAAGGGTGCTGCTAAATGTTGACAAAAGCCAGCAATACCCGCCTCTCCGCCGCCTAGATGAAAAAGTGTATTAGGTCCCAAGGTGGCCCAGCGTAGTCCTGGGCCATAGGCAACGGCTTTGTCGATATCCTCTAGGCTGGCCACTCCCTCTTTGAGCAAGTGAATGCTCTCGCGCCACAGAGCTGCCTGTAAGCGGTTGGCAATATGTCCGGGAATTTCACGTTGCAATCTTATGGTTTGCTTGCCGATGCTTTGATAGAAAAGCTCGGCGCTCTTTAGCAATGTTTGTGAAGTATTAGCATTACCCATGAGCTCTACCAGCGGAATCAAGTGCGGTGGGTTAAAGGGGTGGGCCAGTATCAATGGCGTTGGATTGTTAAAGCCCAACTGTAGCTGACTCAATTGCAGTCCCGACGTTGAGGTGGCTACTACTGTTCCCTCAGTCAAATGCGGCTCAATTGCTTGATACAACTGATGCTTTAATTCTAAGCGCTCAGGAATGCTTTCCTGAATGAACAGGGCGTCTCGGACAGCGGATTCGGGATTACAGTCAAATTTTAATCTTGCAGAACTACCTGCATGCTCCCAGCCTAAGGCTGTTAAACTAGCTTTAGCGCTGTCGATAAAACTCAGCATTTTCGATTCGATATCGGCTGCTGGATCGCACACTGTTACTTGCCTGCCGCTGGCCAAAAACAGCGCCGCCCAACTCATGCCAATGGTGCCTGCACCCAATATTGTAATTCGATCATTGATCATCATCTTAGTGACTCCTACCGTCCAAAAAATACGACAGTTAGTTATACGTAGCAGACTGTTTATTAGCAAGTGGTTGATCTATAGAAGTGAAAACTGTATATACTGCTGTATGCCAATACTGCAGCAACAGTGCAGCTTTCAATCCATCTATGAGTAACCGTTATGAGTGTAAAAATGATCAAGTCTAAGGCGGCTGTCGCCTGGGGCCCGGGCCAACCTTTAAGCATTGAAGAAATAGATGTTATGCCACCGCAAAAAGGCGAAGTTCGGGTGAAAATTATCGCATCAGGTGTCTGTCACACTGATGCTTTCACTTTATCCGGTGATGATCCTGAAGGGATTTTTCCCGCAGTATTAGGTCATGAAGGTGGTGGCGTAGTAGAGGCGATAGGCGAAGGTGTTACTAGCGTTGCCATCGGTGATCATGTGATACCACTTTACACCCCAGAATGTGGCGAGTGTAAATTTTGCCTGTCAGGCAAAACCAACTTGTGTCAGAAGATTCGCGAAACTCAAGGTAAAGGTTTAATGCCCGATGGCACTACTCGTTTCTCTTTAGATGGAAAGCCTATCTTTCATTACATGGGCTGCTCTACTTTCTCTGAATATACGGTTCTACCGGAGATTTCTCTGGCAAAGATCAATAAACAAGCGCCATTAGAAGAAGTCTGTCTGCTCGGCTGTGGTGTCACTACAGGCATGGGTGCAGTCGTAAATACTGCTAAAGTACAGCCCGGTGATACTGTGGCTATCTTTGGCTTAGGCGGTATTGGCTTGTCAGCAGTAATAGGTGCGCAGATGGCTAAAGCGGGTCGTATTATTGCTATCGATATCAATGAGTCTAAGTTTGAACTGGCGAAACAGCTGGGGGCAACTGACTGTATTAACCCCAAAGACTATGACAAGCCGATTCAAGAAGTTATTGTCGAGTTAACCGATGGCGGTGTTGATTTCTCTTTTGAGTGTATCGGTAACGTAAATACTATGCGCTCAGCACTGGAGTGCTGCCACAAGGGCTGGGGCGAGTCGGTAATTATCGGCGTGGCGGGCGCTGGCCAGGAAATATCCACTCGTCCGTTCCAGTTAGTTACCGGCCGGGTATGGCGTGGCACTGCCTTTGGCGGTGTTAAAGGTCGCAGTGAGTTACCAGAATACGTTGAGCGCTATTTGCAGGGCGAATTCAAGCTAGATCACTTCATTACCCATACTATGGGTTTGGAGGGCATTAACGATGCGTTTGATCTGATGCATGAAGGCAAAAGTATTCGCAGCGTGATTCACTTCGATAAGTAATGATTGCGCAAGACGGCTGGCTAGAAGTTGTTTTAGTTAGCCGTTTCTAAAATACAATAAAGGGAAGCTTTGTCTGGCCGATGGTATAGATGCAAGGTTAATCTGTCTTCCTACTTCCTACTTCCTACTCAAGTCTAGATTTTTATCTGCGGACAGCGATCCAGCTTAGTTTCCATGATGATGTGTGAGACAGTAGATTTGACACCAGGTAGCTGATTAATCGCGGTAAGATATGCATGAAACTCTTCCAGAGTTGGCGCAGACACATACAGTGACCAGTCCCATTCGCCGCTCAAGGTGTGCACTCGTTGCACCCAGTGCATTTTTTCCAGCTCACTATAGGTTTCTTTATAGGACTTATTTTCAGCCAGTACCATCACTATCGCATCGATGCTGCGAGGCAATTTGTGGTGATCAATATTGACGCTATAGCCCTGGATGACCCCGGCGGTTTCCAGTCGCTGAATACGCTCTTGAACAGTGGCTCTGGAGACACCAATTTTTCGTGCCAACGACGCGTTGGATTCCCGGGCATTGTGTTGTAGTAACTCCAGTAACTGCCGGTCTTTTTCCGTGAGTTTTATCTTAGTGTTGGGAGCGCTGCTTATCTTTGTCATTTTAAATGTTTGCTGTTTTACTTGGCGACTTAAGGTTTAGGTTCAAGGGCTAGGGTGCTGTTCCGGATCCTATCGAGCTCAACATAATACATAGGTCACAGTACAAACAGAAGGGGAATCAAAGGCGGTTGGATAAATAAATTATCAATGCTAAATGCCCCGCTGAACTGCCTGAAATGCTAGGGTTAGTGACTGCCAGTAACATGGCTGAGTTTTGTACCTGTGCCGCTGTCTTCAATAGCCAGTTCCAAGTCTTGTAAAATACCGCAGTGTTCACTGGAGGTTGGGCTCAGGCACTGTTGTCGCAGTTTTAACAGTTGTGCTTCAAGGTTTTGCAGCTCTTTAATACGCACAGTGACATGCAGCAAATGATCGTCGATCAGCTGGTTGATCGAGTCGCATTTTTGCTCCGGTTGATTGCGTGCCTGCAACAGCACTAGTATTTCTTCATGGCTCATTGCCAGAGCCCGGCAGTGGCGAACAAAGGTCAGGCACTCCAGGTGGTTTTTATTATAGCGTCGATAATTGTTGATATTGTCTCTGTTGCTGGCAGGCAGTAAGCCAACTTTTTCGTAATAGCGGATAGTTTCCACTGTGCATTTTGCTATTTTTGCCAATTCACCAATTTTCATCATACACCTCTTGACCCTGAAGCCGCTTCAGGGTGTTTAATACATAGCATACAAAACCTATGGGAAAACTACTATGAGTTTAGATGCAAAAGGGCGGGCAGCTTCTGAGCAACAGCAGTCGGATGGCGTCAGCAGTTGCTGTTCAGTGGCTGATGTTGTGACGCCAACCAAGTTGACGTTTGATGGCAAGGCTTGCGGTATCAGAACCGATATTCGTATCCAACAAATGGATTGTCCCACGGAAGAGCGAATGATCAGCAAAAAGTTGGCAACTGTTTCAGGGGTTATTTCACTGGAGTTTGATTTACTGGCGCGGGTGCTGACTGTGCAGCATAGTGATGCTGCTCTGGAGAGTATTTTACTGGCGATAAAATCGCTCGGGTTTGAGCCACAAGTGGATTTTAAGGATGAGGCTATCAGTCAGGGCGAAAAAAGCGCTTCTTACCTACCATTAACAGCGGCATTAGCGTTGGCGCTGGGAAGTGAAGCAATAGCCTGGTTTTCTGACTTGACGATTGCATCGCTGGCTATGGCAGTGGCTGCAATGGGCGTTTGTGGGTTGCATACTTACAGAAAAGGTTGGCAGGCCTTGATCAGTTACAACTTAAATATCAATGCATTGATGAGTATCGCAGTAACCGGTGCGTTTTTGCTCGGGCAATGGTCTGAAGGGGCGATGGTGATGGTGCTCTTTACCTTGGCGGAAAGGTTGGAGCAAAATTCTTTACAGCGCGCCGGGCAGGCGATTAAGGGCTTGCTACAACTCAAGCCTGAGTTAACGACAGTCCGGCAGCTAGATGGAAGTTGGCTGGAGATGGCAACAGACGCCGTGATTAAGGGCGCCCTAGTAAGAGTCAGGCCGGGCGAGCGGATTAGTTTAGACGGGGTAGTCACTAGTGGCCACTCGAGCGTCGATCAATCTCCTATTACCGGTGAGAGCATGCCGGTAGATAAGTCAGAGGGGGAGGCGCTGTTTGCCGGAACTATCAACACTAACGGTGTGTTGGAGTATCAGGTCAGCGCAGTGACTGCGGATACTACCCTGGCGGCAATTATCAAAGTTGTCGCTGCAGCCCAGCGCAATAAAGCACCTATTCAGCGTTTCATAGATAAATTCGCGGCAGTCTATACACCATTAGTGCTAGTGCTGGCGGTGCTAGTGGCGCTATTGCCGCCACTGCTGGTAGATGGGAATTGGCAGGGCTGGATTTATAAGGCTTTAGTGTTATTGGTGATCGCCTGTCCTTGCGCATTGGTGATTTCTACTCCTGTGACAATTGTCAGTGGTTTAACCGCCGCTGCCAGGCGCGGCATCTTGATAAAAGGTGGGGTACATTTAGAGCGCGGGCGGCATATTAAATGGCTGGCACTCGACAAAACCGGCACTATTACCCAGGGGAAACCGGTGCTTACTGACTCTTTAGCGCTAACCAGCGATGCTGGAGACTACCAACAGTTAGCCTTAAGTTTAGCTGCTTTATCCAATCACCCAGTGGCCAACGCAATAGCAACCTCAATGCGCGAGCTAGGACAGCAGGAACTGGCGGTTAGCGGCTTTGAAGCGGTATTGGGCAGTGGGATTTCAGGCAAGGTCAACGCACGTCAATACTATCTTGCCAATCAGCGTTGGGCTAGCAAACTGCACAGTATTGCCCCTGAGCAGCAGCAGTTGCTAGATGAATATGAAGCATCGGGAAAGACGGTCAACTTTTTATTGGATGATAAACAGTTGCTGGCGATCTTTGCGGTGGCAGATAAAGTAAAGCAGCACAGTGCTCAAGCGGTTGAACAGCTGCATCACTTAAATATAAAGACCATCATGCTCTCCGGCGATAATCTGAAAACGGCCAATGTAATCGCGGCGCAAGTGGCGATTGATCATGTAGCTGCTGAGCAGTTACCAGAGGACAAGTTGCAACAGATAGAAAAGTTGCAAAAGAACGCGGTAGTAGCCATGGTTGGTGATGGTATCAACGATGCACCTGCTCTGGCGAGAGCGGATGTAGGGTTTGCTATGGGGGCGCTGGGTTCTGATACGGCGATAGAGACTGCAGATGTTGCACTGATGGATGATGATTTAAGAAAGATCCCCGAGTTTATTGTTCTGTCTAAGCGAGTACATAGCATTTTAGTGCAAAATATCAGTTTTGCGATAGCGATCAAATTAGTGTTTTTGGTCGTTACTTTAATAGGCATGGGAGATATGTGGATGGCGGTATTTGCGGATGTAGGGGCCAGTTTGTTAGTAGTGGCAAATGGCTTGAGGTTACTGAAAATGAATCGCGTGCTGTCCTAATAAGTCACGCTGCGGCGCTGCTGTTTATATGATCGATTTACTCTTGTATCTACAGATCATAGGTATTATAATGTCGCGCTCTTTTTAAGAGAATACTTTTAACCTCCTTGCTTTTAAATCTTGTTATTTAAAGGCTTTATAACCCGTAGGGAGCTACAATGCGTCATTACGAAATCGTTTTTATGGTTCATCCGAACCAAAGCGAGCAAGTATCAGGTATGGTTGAGCGTTACACTAACGTTATTACAACTGCACAAGGTGCTGTTCACCGCATGGAAGACTGGGGCCGTCGTCAATTGGCATACCCAATCAACAATGCACACAAAGCACATTACATCTTAATGAACATCGAATGCGGCCAGGAAACTCTGGACGAGCTAGGTAATATGTTCCGTTACAATGATGCGGTTTTACGCAACATGGTAATACGTCGCAAAGAAGCGATCACAGATGTATCTCCAATCAAAGCCGCTGAAGCACGTGAAGAACGTCGCCCACGCCGTGAAGATACTCGCCCTAAGCCAGAAGCTAAGACTGAAGAAGTTGCAGCACCTGCCGCTACTGAAGCTGAAGCTACACCAGCTGAGTAATTGAACCAAGTTCACTAGGAGATATAAGATGGCTCGTTTTTTTCGTCGTCGTAAGTTTTGCCGTTTCACCGCTGAAGGTGTAACTGAGATTGATTACAAAGATCTGGATACGTTGAAAGGATACGTAACAGAGACTGGTAAGATTGTACCAAGTCGTATCACAGGCACTAAAGCTCGTTACCAGCGTCAGTTGGCTACAGCTATCAAGCGTGCACGTTTTATCGCGCTTCTGCCTTATACTGACAATCACCAGTAATTAGGACTACGTTTATGCACGCCCTTGCACAGTTCATTTTAAAGGGTCGTACACAGGCGATAGTTGTGGCGGCTGTAGCCGCCTTGCTACCACTGTTGTTCTGGTTAAGCGCAGCAGCAGTGTGCTTAGTGACTCTTCGTAAGGGAGCCACTGAGGGAGGCATCATATTGCTCGGGGCATTAGCACCGGCAATTATGTGGTCTCGCCAGGGAGATCTGACACCCATTATTGTTATACTGGGCAGTTTTATTCTGGCAACAGTTCTGAGAAGTAGCGTGTCTTGGCAGCGCACTATACAAGCCTCGCTGTTACTAGCTGTTATTGCAGGTCTAGTGCAACAGCAGCTGAATGGGGATGTATTAGAGCAAGTTGTTATAGCAGCGCAAAAAATGATGTCGCAAGCATCACCTGAGATAGGCGCAAGCATGTCCGGGGATTCGCAATGGTTGCTACAGGCAACGTTAGGGGCCTTCGATGCCCTGCATTTTGCGATGATGTTATCGAGTTTGTTTTTGGCGCGTTGGTGGCAATCGAAATTGTACAACCCAGGTGGTTTACAACAAGAATTCCATCAACTGAGGCTTTCTCCCCTGTTTGCGTTATCGCTATTAGCGATAACAGTGTTCACCACTAGTGGTGACGGGGAATTTATTAGATGGGTACCACTGCTGGTGTCTCCACTAATAATAGCAGGATTGGCACTGGCCCATGGCAGTGTAGCAAAACGAAGTTTAGGTAGGCCCTGGATTATTGCGCTATATATAGCAGTGATTTTCCTCCAGTCCTATGTGATTACGATGTTGGTGATCTTGGCGGCGATAGATACCTTGGTAGATATCCGCAACAAGATCCCGGCCAGTCAATAAGTACTGTGATTGTATAGATCGCAGAACAAAAGAGGTTTACGAGATGGAAGTTATTCTACTCGAGAAAATTGGTAAACTTGGCGCTCTAGGCGACAAAGTTGCTGTAAAATCAGGTTTTGGTCGTAACTATTTAATTCCTCAAGGCAAAGCAGTGTCTGCTACTACAGCAAACGTTGCCAAGTTTGAAGAGCGTCGTGCAGAGCTAGAAAAAGCTGCTGGCGTTAAATTAGATGCTGCTCAAGTACGTGCTACTGCACTGGAAGATTACACTTTAGACATCAGCTCAAAAGCCGGTGAAGAAGGTAAGCTGTTCGGTTCTATCGGTACTCGTGATATAGCTGACGCATTAACTGCTGCTGGTCAAGCAATTGACAAGAGCGAAGTACGTCTACCTGAAGGTGCATTGCGCCACACAGGTGAATTTGCTATCACTTTGCACTTGCACAGTGAAATCAATACCGTGATCACTGTTAATGTTATTGGCGAAGAAGCATAATTCTTCGGCGCTAACCTAGCAGTAATCAAAGTGACATTGGCCAGCCCATGTCGCTTAATGAGAAGAGTCTCGCCGTCTATGTCAGTGTTCTGAATAGTCGGGGAGATTTCTTCCCATGTTTCTAAACTTTGCAGATCGCTCTCGCGAAGCTCTGTTGTATGCCTTTCTTGTGTTCTAGCGTGCAGTATTACTGTTTAAATCTTCTGCTCTGCCATCTTTTAAGTATTCCCAGTAGTGTATTGTCCAACAGCACATAATGCTGTGCAATTTAAGCGCTGAAATTTTATCCACGAGCTCCATACCGGGCACCCAATCTCTTTGTTTCGTCTATTTAAAATGCTGTACTGACAAATCATTTAAGCTCTGCATGATGCACCGAATATCTTGTTCACAGAAGGGTTTATCAGCGGCATTTTACTGCTTAAAATATCATTCAATATGTTACAGTGGTGCTCGAATTTGATCGAAATTTTATACCACTAGCGGATGTTTAAATGGATTACCCTGAGTTCTCTGACAATTCCCAGTTTGACGCTGAAGTTGAACTAATCAAAAAACCACCCCAGTCAGTAGAGGCCGAACAGTCGGTACTGGGCGGGTTGATGTTAGATAATAATACCTGGGATGTGGTCAGTGAAATTGTCACTGAAGAGCTGTTCTATCGCCATGATCATCGGCTTATTTTCCGCATGATGAATAAACTGGTCAACAATCAGCTGCCAGTAGATGTTGTGACATTGTCAGAGGAGCTGGATCGCACCGGTGATTTGGAGGCGGCTGGTGGCTTAGATTATCTCATCGAACTGGCGCGTAATACTCCGAGCACATCGAATCTGCGGGCTTATTCAGTGATTGTCCGCGATCGTGCGCTATTGCGACAGATGATTTCAGTTTCACAGGAAATTGCCGACAGCGCTTTCGCACCTGATGGACGTGATGCTCAGGAAGTACTAAACGAAGCGGAGCAGCGTATCTTTGAGATAGCGGAAAGTCGGCCCAGTGAAGGCGGCTTTATTCCTATCAATGAGCTGCTTAAAGGGGCTGTCGATAAAATCGATCACCTGTTTAATAACAGTGATCAGCTGACGGGCGTGACTACCGGATTTGATGACTTAGATGAAAAAACCGCTGGGCTGCAGCCTTCAGATTTAATTATCGTCGCCGCACGTCCCTCTATGGGTAAAACCACTTTTGCCATGAACTTAGTGGAAAATGCACTGATGGCAGATGACAAACCGGTGTTAGTATTCTCGCTGGAAATGCCTGCAGATCAGTTGATTACGCGTATGTTGGCCTCGCTTGGAAAAATAAACCAGACTCGCTTGCGCACCGGGCAACTGGAAGAAGATGACTGGCCTAAGTTAACCACTGCGGTCAATATGTTGCGTGACAAACCGCTGTTTATCGATGATACCTCTGGCATCAGCCCAACTGAGATGCGTACCCGAGCGCGCCGTGTGGTACGTGAACACGGTGAAGTATCCATGATCATGATCGATTATCTGCAATTAATGCAGATTAAAACCAGTAGGGCTACTGCCAGTCGCGCCGAGGAAATATCCGAGATTTCCAGGTCGCTTAAATCTCTGGCAAAAGAATTGAGTTGCCCGGTAGTGGCGCTGTCACAGCTAAACCGCTCACTGGAGCAGAGGCCGAACAAGCGCCCGGTAAACTCAGATCTACGTGAATCTGGTGCCATAGAGCAAGATGCGGATGTGATCATGTTCTTGTATCGCGATGAGGTCTACAACGAGGATTCTGCAGATAAAGGCATCGCTGAAGTGATCTTAGGTAAGCAGCGTAACGGCCCTATTGGTAGTATTAAACTCGCTTTCGTAGGCCAGTTCTCTAGATTTGAAAATTTAGCCCACGGTAGCTATGAAACATTTGATGATTAGATACTAAAAAGTCGTAAGTCGTAAGTCGTGAGTAGGAAGATAGTTAACCAAACAATAATACATAGGGGAGAGGAGTGATGACAGCATTGCGTACGTTAGTGGTAGGTCTAGGGCAGATGGGTTTGAGTCATGCTATGGCATATCATAACAGGGATGAGTTTGAGATTGTCGGTTTGGTCAATCGCAGTCAAATAGAGCTACCTGAAGGCATGCAGTGCTATGATATTTTAGCCGATTTTGAACTGGCTTTAGAGCAATTAAAGCCGGACCTGGTCTCTATCAATACTTACTCTGATTCGCACGCGAACATGGCCAAAATGGCATTGCTGGCAGGTGCCCATGTTTTTATCGAAAAGCCGCTGGCGACGACTGTTGAACAAGCTGAGGAAGTGGTTGAGCTGGCGATTAAGATGAATAAGAAATTGATTGTCGGCTATATCTTGAATCATCACCCCTCCTGGCAGGTCTTTGTCGAGCAGGCCCGCAGCTTGGGTGGGCCCTATGTTATGCGTATGAATTTGAATCAGCAGTCCAGTGGTAATGCTTGGGAAATCCACAAGAAGCTAATGCAGACGATTTCCCCGATCGTTGATTGTGGAGTGCACTATGTTGATATTATGTGCCAGATAACCAGTAGTAAGCCTGTGCGGGTGACGGGAATGGGTGTGCGCCTGTCGGATGAAATAGCAGATGACATGTATAACTACGGGCATTTACAAGTCGTGTTTGCCGATGGCTCGGTCGGTTGGTACGAGGCGGGTTGGGGGCCTATGATTTCTGAAACGGCATTTTTTGTCAAAGATGTTATGAGCCCCAATGGCGCGGTTTCTATTGTTGCCGATGCAGCGGATTCTGCAGACGTTGACGCGCATACTAAAACCTCTAATATTCGTGTCCATCAGGCGGCTTTAGATAGCAGTGGAAAATTCGTAAACTCCGATCAAAATATGTCAATGCAGGATGAGCCTGGTCACAACCAGCTCTGTGAACTGGAGCAGTTGTTTGTCTATCGGGCAATTCGGGAAGACCTGGATTTGAGTTCACACATGCAAAATGCAGTTGAATCTCTGCGTATTTGCCTGGCAGCAGATGAAAGTATTCGCACTAATAAGACCGTGTATCTTTGATTTAATGGCTTAACCTGGCGTCGAGTGGCTTGATGTTTCACAGAGATTGGTTGTCACTCAGTTTGCATAAATACTACTAATTTGTATTTTTATGCACAGATCTCTGAGCTATATTCATATCTAGCAAACAGGGAGATGAGGGATAAATATGGATACCAGCGACCACTACAAAATGAGTACACTATTTGCCCAGTTGGGTTTGCCATCGGAGCCAGAAGAAGTTGAAAAATTTATCGCACAAAATAGAGTAACCGAAAATCAGCGCCTGGAGCAGGCAGGTTTTTGGAGCAGAGAGCAGTCCAGGTTCTTAACCGAATGTATTGAAGAGGATTCTGATTGGGTTGAGCTTGTAGATCATCTGGATAGCTTGTTGCGTCATTAGACCCAAGTTATCAGCTGGGATCTTTCAGTGGTTATCTGGGATTAGTTTGGGCGATTAACAGTAGCAGCTAAAACAGGTCTATCTGCAGATCCAAAGCGGTAAACATATCTTCCTGTTGCAGTTGTGTGACGTCTCTTTTTTTACGCATAGCGATTACTCGAGCCCTGCGCGCCTGACAGATTTGCACGACCGTATGTTTTTGATTATCTGTCATTTCATGCCAATAAAAGCGCTCTTCACGCGAGCGTAAGCAACCTTTGCAATAGCCCTTGGCACCTGAAGTGCAAACTCCGACACAAGGGCTGGCTACCTGAAACATCTCCTGTTGATCTTGCCACTTGTTGTCACTCATTGACGGTTTATTTCTGTCCTGTCTCGCGTTCTATAGCTGATTTGAATTCACTGGGTACTTCGGTGATTTTTCGCACTTGGTAATCGAAAAATACGATGCCGGTTTTGGCGTGTACTATCTCT
Source organism: 'Osedax' symbiont bacterium Rs2_46_30_T18 (assembly GCA_002163025.1). Lineage (GTDB taxonomy): Bacteria > Pseudomonadota > Gammaproteobacteria > Pseudomonadales > Balneatricaceae > Rs1. The sequence goes on along the minus strand of MABF01000255.1, from coordinate 1,993 downwards.
ACCGCGGTTTTTTTATTAGTGATTAAATAGTAAAAGTCACAACCGTATTTGTTAAAATCTTTTACACAGATATCGATCTGCAGAATATCGGCATAGAAGCATTCGCCCCGATAGATAATGGCTGAATCAGTCATGATGATGCCGCTTCCCTCGACATCTAGCTCAGTGTAGTGATGGTAATGTAAAAAACGCATTCTGGCCTCTTGAATATAAGCCAATACAGCTTCGTTACCTAAGTGTCCCCCGTAGTTAATATCATTAATGCGTACAGTTAAAGTAGTAGTGAAAGAGTAATTATCGGGCATTTCAATTTTAATTCGCGCCATGCGGCTACTCCTTGCAGTAAAAGCCTGAGGCTTTATCATAGCATTATCTATGCGAGCTGCGAACAACTGCGCTGCACCAATATATATATCGCTTAAGATGAAAAAGATACAGGTTGTCATATTCACCGCAATACAAATTAGTGATTGGTGCTGGGTAAGTATTCACTTAAGTGATAGGTTGCACAGTGAGCTGGGTAATCGGCTAATGTCTAATATGAAAGTTATTCAGTCTATTCAACACAGTGATTGCGCATCAGGCCTTCGTTAAAGATGTTTGCTAGTTCTCTGTGTGCTCAATCAACAAAGTATTTACCTTGCATTGAGCCAACTATTTTGGCCGGGTTCCCTCCTAAAATATTGTTCTGTTCTGTTCTGTTCGGGGAAGGGTTTGACTACATGGCAGCCGCCGAAATAACTGTATTATCACCAATGATCACGCCTTTGAGAATGTTTGCTCTGGCACCTATCCACACTTTGTTGCCGATAATGAGCTCCCTGTCGCTGTTTTGCCAAATGCCCTGCTGGTTGTTGATCTTATGGAAATCAGTATCCATAAATAAGGTCTGCCAGGAAATCAAACAGCCCTCGCCGAAGCTGATTTTGTCCCGGCAAATGATACTGCTCTCACCGGTAAAGTTACACTCGTTGCCAATGCTCAGCTCGCCACTAATAAACAGTTTACTACCAGTGCCTATCTTAGCTTTGAGCGGGAAATTGACTACCCCGGTTTTATCGACAGACCAGATAAACCTTGAGTAGGCACTATCTGCCACTTGAACTTTACCAAACCCCAATCTTATTTTAGCGGTTTTGGTGCCTGGAGTCAGATTGATTCGTCCTTGTAATCTGTCGAATTTAGTCCGATGTGAAACCATGATAGGCAGCTTTATTGCCTGTTGCCAAGGCAGGTAATAAAAGTTAAAAAAAAGCGATTTGGGAATAGCGCGTATATAGTAATAACTTTTTCTAAAAAATTTCGGCATCAGTGTCTCTTCGCTACTACTGGAATAATTTTTACTTAGATTACTGTTTTTAAGACTAAAATCACAGCGAATCTTTATATTGGTTAAGCGAATGCTGGCGCTGCTTTGTCTCTGTAAATAACCTGCCACGCCTCACGCCTCACGCCTCACGCCTCATCCTTAAGCTCCCCCTGCAGCCAATGGGAAAACTCCAAGGTTTTGCGCAATTCTGCTTTGTAGCTGGGGCTAAATAAGTAATAGCGGTAATCGGTATTTAGGCTGATATTCAGTGGGTTGACCAGGCGCTTTTCGACAATAGCTGTCGCCGCTAGAAAATCCGGAATTAAGGCTAGACCAAGGCCTTCCTCTGCGGCTTTTAGCGACATAAAAAAATGTTGAAAGCCTATACCGAAATTAATTTTCGATTCTGCGGGTAATTGTCCTTGAAGTAATTTGCGCTGTTGCAGAAAATTATCCCAGAGTTGTGGGCGGGTATTTTGCTTTAGCAAACGGTGCTGCAATACATCGGATATTTCATGGATAGGATGCCGTTCTAACATTTCGGGTGAAGCTACTAACAACAATTTTTCCTTGGCAAGTTCCAGAATATGGCCATCAGCAGTGCCGGGAAGCAGGCAGCGAATACTAATATCGGCTTGGGATGCGTTAAAGTCTGGTTTGCCATCACCGGTGATTAAATCTACT
>MABF01000288.1 GCA_002163025.1 'Osedax' symbiont bacterium Rs2_46_30_T18 | reverse complement strand
TGAACGCCCCTACGGGCGGGCTATAAAGCGGTCAGCTGCTTTGCCTACACGGACGTAGGTAAGTAGCGATAGCAGGACGCGGTAGCTTTGTTAGACAATTTGGAAAGGACTAGTCATTCCGCTGCATTGTCTGTTGCACATCTGACCGCTTTATAGCCCGCAGAGAAAATACAGGACTTGATCATATGTTCCCTTAGTAATTAGTTCTCTCAGGAGTCCGTCAAAATAATTAGCTGACTTAAATGCTTATTGAGTAATGAGCTACCTGATCGAAAATAGCTTATAGTATCTTTTGGAACTATGGTTAGTATAGAAAAGACTAGAATATATGACGCAAAGGGTATGCTTATAGAATGATGAAATTAAAGGCTGCTTATAAAGTTTTAATAGGACTTAATATTTTACTTTTTGCTGAACAATTGATGGCTCAGGTAGAGACAGGCAATACTGTGCAAATTCGAACTATCGCTGTTGCACCCTATGGGATAGAAAATAATCTAACGCGTTCTGGAATATATTATGATCTGGCAAACTTACTGATTAAAGATTCAAAGCTTAACTCTCACCACCGTATATACCCATACGCCAGGATCATAAGTGAATTAAAAACAGGCAAAACAGATCTAACTATTATGTTTAAATATAAAGAGTTAAAAGATTATGTTGTCTATATTGCTCCTTTGCCAGCATTAGCTAATGTCGTAATTGGCCTTAAAGGGAATCGTTTCAAGTCTATTAGTGATCTCGAAGGAAAAACTTTAGGTTACTTACGTGGGGCTAAATTTAGTGATGAAATAGATACAAACATTAAGATCAAGAAATACCGGACTAATGATTTTAGTCAAGGTATTAAGATGTTAGCCAGGGGGCGCATTGATGCCATTATTGGACCGATGGAGCCCATAATAAGTGCTGCCTATTCAATTGGTATGGTTAATATATTCGATGAACCACTGTATGTTTCTGAACGTACTCCATGGTTACAAATATCGAGAAAAAGCAAACTTCAAATGAGCGTCAACCAAATTAGAGCGGCTTTCAATAATATATTAACTCGAGGTGAACTAAAAAAATTGCAGCATAAATATAGAATAGATGCTCTAGTGGGGAACCCTTAGAGTATTAGAGTGATAAATCGTTAAAGACTAGTAGGTAGTAAAAAAGGGTCATGAAACGTGAACTTCGCTTGGCCAAATGCGTATTTTTGGCCGATGCTTGTAATGGGGGGATATGTATAACTCCTACCTTTGTGGGCATCATAGACTGACATATATACAGAATATAAATCGGCTCAGCCATACTTAGATTGCCCTGTTACTTATATATTGCAGTGGTCACAAGGCACTCATGAGCATGAAGCGCATGGGGAAATAAACGACAGGTCGACGTATCATTAATGTCATGGGGTCATGCCTTTGGATTAAAGGGTGCGGCTTGGGCCGCTTCCCTTCGAAAATCAATATTTGTAGGTTGGCTATTTAGTATGTAAGCGATTAGAAATTTTTTTGTCTAAGAGTGACCGGTTAGATAATGACGAGCCCTATTTATATGGCTGAATTCAACGCGCTACTATTGCTTACGGCTTCTGAAAGATGCAGACTTTGCTCGATTTCCGCATGTGCTCATATTGCACCACTGTCGCCCCCTTCCTCTACCTTTATTCAGGAACATCCAGGTGCAACGACCACATTCTTTAAGTTTAGTAATGTCTTCAGAGCGCAAGAGGTCTTCGATCGACAGCGTCAGTACGTCAATCACCCAGTGAGGGTTATCCCTATTTACTGCCCATTTATAACTGATGTCATCTAAGACCCAAGACGAGTTATTAATCGCAGTTTTTATCCCTGCTTCTAGTGTTTGCATTGCAACATTAGGTTTTATTTCTCCCGATACAATGCAGCTAAGGGCGGCATATTCAGTTTCCCTCAGTGCGTGAATATTCGCGAGTAATCTAGGAATTTCGGTCTGTTGTATTTCATTTTCCAGAGCATCTATTTGCTTATTGCTGAACATAGAGGAAACTTTCGCCCACTCTAGGAAAGTTGACCAATCGGAGATACGACTAATCTCTCTAAGCTTATCTTGATCGTCGACTGTGTTTGAGAAATCAAGAGCGGCATGTCCACCAATGAGCGCATCTTCGTTCCATAGTATCATTGAGTAACCTATTAAATAGAATAAGCGGTTGCTGTTGTTTGGCTGTTTATGTAACCTATTATTGAATTTTATAGGTTAGCAAGGGGTTGTACAATGCTTAAGTTACCACATCGTTTCGAATTTGAAGGCCAGGCTCTTGCATGGGGCAGTATGGGTGAAGGTGAACCTCTCGTGCTCATTCACGGGACACCCTTTTCATCACAAGTTTGGAGGAAGATAGCGCCACTGTTAGCGAAAAGATGGAAAGTTTACTTTTTTGACCTGCTCGGATATGGCCTTTCAGAGAAAAGAGATGCTCAGGACGTATCGCTAGCCATGCAGAATAAGGTTTTTGCAGCTCTGCTTAAGGAATGGAAAATCAACAAGCCTGAGGTGCTTTGCCATGATTTTGGGGGTACAACAGCTTTACGCGCTTATTATCTAAATGGCGTTCGCTATAGCCGGCTAACAATCATTGACCCTGTTGCGGTGGCACCATGGGGTTCACCGTTTGTCGGTCATGTTCGCAAATATGAAGAGGCATTTGTGGGATTACCCGCATATGCCCATGACGCTCTTCTTCGAGCATACCTTCAAGGCTCAGCCTACTTGAAACTGAGTGAAGAGTCTCTTCAAGTTTATATGGCACCTTGGCAAGGCAGAGAAGGGCAAGCGGCATTCTATCGTCAAATTGCGCAAATGGATCAGTACTATACTGATGAAATAGAGAAGCTTTACGCGCCAATGGAAAACCCAGTTCAAATTTTGTGGGGCGAAAAAGATGAATGGATACCTATTTCGCAAGGAAAGAAGCTTGCAAAATTACTTACAGATGGAATGCTAACATCTGTTCCAGAATCAGGCCATCTGATGCAGGAAGATGCACCAGAAGCCATAATTGCAGCTATGTTCAGCTGATAATAGTTAACCCTGTGAGGGTTATCTCATCCAACGAAATTTATAGCCTACAGACAATGCTGGAGGATGCTTTCTATCTCTTCAGCGGTTAGCTCAACCGGGTTATTGCGGTTACTCGCGGCATTAACCAACTTTGGCAGAGCAGTTTGGGTAATGCCATAATTTGAGAACTTAGGAATTGCAAAGCGACTTTCCCATTTAAATAGCTGCTGGGTTAGCTGTTCGCAGTAATAATCATCACTCTTGTGTCCCGCTCCAAACATTCGGCCCACATTTGCCATTTTCTTAGTGAAATCAACACCCTTATTAGTGACTAATGCAGAGCGCTGTTTTAAGGCTCGATGATTCACTTCATTGGCTTTTGCCACAAGCCCAGCACAGGCCACCCCGTGGGGGATCTCATAAAAGCCACCTAAGGGCCCCGCTAACCCATGCACGATACCCAATCCGGCATTGGCTAAACATGTACCAGAAAGTAGCGAAGCGATGGCCATACTGCCACGTACGTTAGTGTCCTGACTTCCCAGGTCAAACGCTTTTTCTAGGTTATCAACAACAAGCTTAAGCCCTTTTTCCGCCAGGGCATCACAAATCACATTCGACTTTGTAGACAGATAAGCTTCTAATAACTGGGTAAAGGTATCGAGTCCACTGCAAGCTGTAAGCAGGGGTGGACAAGAGGTCATTAAAGACGGGTCTATCCATATTTCATCGGGAATAAGACTTTTATGGCGAATAGATTTTTTATAGCCATGCTCTCCAACTTCACTCAAAACGGCATTGGCTGTCATTTCACTACCGGTCCCCGAGGTGGTGGGAATGGCAATAAAGGGTATTTTGCTACCGGTTAAAGCAAGGCCTTTACCGACCCCTTCTAAATGATCGAACAACGAGGTTTCTACGGGTAACATCGCGGAAATAGCTTTAGCGGCATCCACGACTGACCCACCGCCAATAGCGACGATTTTTTTAATACCCCGTGACCTATATTTGCTACACAGGTCATCGATCATCTGCACAGTGGGTTCACCACCAATCTGTACGATTTGATCATCCGCGAGGTCGATACCGCTGATACGAAGAAAGGTTTCGAAATAGCTTGAAAAAATACCTGAGCGGCCACCGGTAACCCACAATATTTGCCGAGAGTTTTGTGGTAGTGAACTGGCTATATTCTGCACTACGTCTGCACCGTAGTGAATTTCTGGCCAATGGCTAAAGTTGAATGAAGACAAGAGGTTGTTTACACTCATTTTTCCCACCTCTGTATAGTGGCTAATTGCCACAAATTGCAGCCGAGGTTGCTGGCTTCTTTTACATCAATTGTTGATGTTCCCAATACAGGTATCTGGACCCCAATGGAGATTTTTGTTAATTTCTTATCTATCCAAGCAAACATCTGCAACGCCTTTTTTGAAAACCCTATAGCAGCTTTAAAAGTATCTATTCCAATACTGCACACTGTTGAATTATTATGAATAATTTTAGTATGTTAATAGCAAAAATCATATCAATAAATTCGCCGAATTTATTGATAATCTGAAGGTTTAGATACTCGAACCTGAAGGCTTCTCAATCACCTTGATAGGCCTAATTCGGGAGTTCGAAGAAAGCAATAGCTCGAGCTAGAAAGAGGGCTCACAGGCCGCGCTCGAAAATGATGCCTTGCAGCTGATCAAACTGGGCCGATTGAGTGTCCACTAATCGCAGAAACTCTTGATTTTTTTTCGGTTTGAACTCTCTGTTACTGTACATCAAATAGAAACCCATTGCCGTTGGTTTAAGGTGTTCCAGTAAGCTGACCAGTTTTCCTTGCTCAACCAATGGACCCGCCTCATACCAGCTCAAATAGCTGATACCTAAACCTGCTACTGCTGCTTTCAAACACAAACTTGTATCTTCAAACATTAGCTGTGATTTATTGATTTTAAACTTGTTCTCGGCGAAAACCCAGGGCAGGGCGTTGGCGTTGGCCGAAGTAGCTATTAATGGTTTGCCCTGCAGGTCTTGTAAGTTATTAATTGCTCCTATCTCGGCTAATAACTGCGGGGTAGCGAATACCCCGTACTCAATTTTAAACAGTAACTGGGAAATCAGCGATGAATCTACTAGCGGCCCCTGACGGAAGGCGAAGTCTAATTGATGCTGTTGAAAGTCCAGATATTGATTGGAATTAATCAGTTCAATTTTAACCTGCTTAAACTTTCGCTGGTAGTCGATTAACCAATCGGCCAGCGGCCATTTTGCAAATCCAGCAGGGGCAGTAATGCGTAAAGTGCCAGTGGCAACTTGCGCTCTGCTTAAGGCCCAGTGATCAATCAGTTGTGCGTTTGCACAAAGCTTCTGTGCCAGAGGTAAAAAGTCCTGACCTTCATCTGTTAAGGCTAAGGCTCTGGTGCTGCGCATCAATAACTTACAGTCTAGTTGTTGCTCAAGTTTGGCGATGCGTCGACTAAGGTTGCTAGTAGGCAAGCGTAAATGTTCGGCAGCCCCAGTGAAAGATCCCCGGTTAACGACTTCAACAAACCAACAAATTGCTTCCAGATCCATATTATTGTCCCAAATATAAGATAGTGCATCCTAGTTTATCTCACTAATAAGCGCAATGTGGCTGCAGTATGCTACCGGGCATACCTAAGATGAAAAAAACTACCCAAGAGGATTAATTGATGAAAATTATTGCAATTATAGGTGGCACCGGCATGTTGGGTGCTCCAGTTGCCAAGCAGTTACAACAGCAAGGTTATACGGTGCGCATTATCAACCGCGACAGCGCTAAGGCAAAAAAAATGTTGGGGGATAATTACCAATACGCTCAGGCAGACATATTTGATCCTGTGCGTTTAAAAACAGCTCTACAGGGTTGCCAGGGGATTCACATCAACTTAACCGGTAATAGCAAACAGAGCTATTACCAAAACCACGTCATCGGCACTAAAAATATCTTGGCTGCTGTTAAAGGCTCTCAGATCAAATTGATCAGTATGATCTCAACGGCTTCTGCCTACCCGGAAAATGATTTTCGCCACGATACTAAGTATAAATTACAGGCCGAACAACTGTTAAAGGACAGCGGTATCCCCTACTTAGTCTTCTTGCCCAGCTGGTTTATGGAGACATTGGCGCTTTTCGAGCAGAACGGGAAAATAGTGCAGATAGGCAAGTCCAGTCAGAAAATACACTGGCAGAGCGCCGCAGAGTACGCCGTAATAGTGGCTCAGGCGTATGCCAACACTGAGCAGTTTAATCGACGCATCACTATTTTCGGCCCCCAGGGTTTGACCATGACCCAGGCGCTACAAAGCTACGCTGAACATCACAATTTGAAAATGCAGAGCATGTCTACTTTTATGGCCAGACTGTTTGCCTGGATAACCCGCGATCAGGACCTGAGAGATGCTGCTGATTTACTGCAGTATTACGAGCGTGTAGGTGAGAAAAACGTTGCTGACACTTTGCGAACCAAGACAAATTTACAGAACTGGCTGCTGCAGTAGAGTACCCTGACTGTAGCTGAGCCAGCTGATTACATACTAACAAAGCGCAGCCACTGCGCTTTATTTGCATTACTCAATAATGTTCCGGCTTCCGACTTCCAACTCAGTTTTTCGCTTAATGATTAAAAATTAACCAAAAAAATATTTCTCAACTAAACTTAATCATAAATTTGAGAGAGATTTTTTTAATGCCACTAGAGCCAGATGAGTTAGTAAAAACTAAAAGTCGGGTAGTCAGGTATTGGGAAAAAAACCCCCTGACTATATTAGCTCTGGTCTTTATTCTGGGCTCAACTTTTATTTTTTTTGAAGTAAAAAAGCTAAACACCCAGCTTATAGAATCTACCACTATCCAAAGTACTCGTCAGTATGCCCAAGTATTGAGCGAGTTTCGTAACATATATACCTCAGAAGTTGTCGCCCCTATGGCCCAGGCGGGTATCGAAATCAGTCATGATTACAAAGATAAACACAATGCCATACCCCTGCCTGCTACCTTGAGTTTATTACTGGGGGAAAAAATGGGGCTGCAAGGGTTGGATGTGCGGGTCAGACTCTATAGTGCTTTCCCTTTCCCCTGGCGAGAAGACACTGGCGGATTATCGGGTAGTTTTGAAAAGAATGCCTGGCTACAACTAAAAGAAACACCCGATCAGCCCTATGTGAGTGTTGAAGAGGTCAATGGAAAATTAAGTGTACGCTATGCCGTTGCCGATATTATGCGGCCAAAATGTGTCAATTGTCATAATAATCATCCAGATACACCCAGAGCTGGCTGGCAAGTCGGGGATGTTCGAGGGGTGTTGGAGGTCACAGAACCTTTTACTCAAGGGATAGAACATGTAAATACTATCTTTGTCCGCATGGTGATTATGATCAGTAGTTTGTTACTGGTGGGGATGGCAGGTTTTGCCGTCACTGTCACGACTCTAAAAAGGAACAACAGCCAGTTGGATGGATTAATTAGCCAGCTTGGCAGTGAAATTGATGTGCGTAAACTGGTGGAGCGGGAACTATCAGAAAGCAAAAATCACGCTGTAATAGCAAAAGAGCAGGCTGACTTGGCCAGAGAAGAAGCGGTGGCGGCTAATAAAGCAAAATCTGTTTTTTTGGCGAATATCTCCCATGAAATCAGAACACCCATGAATGCTATTTTGGGTTATACCCAGATCCTGCAACGTGATCAGAAAATGAATAAGGACCAACAAAAATCGCTCTCAATAGTAGGTAAATCGGGGGATCACCTGCTGGGTTTGATAGACGATGTGCTGGATTTATCGAAAATAGAAGCGGGTGCCAGCGAAGTTAAGCTTAAGCCCTTTGATTTAATGGAGCTCTGTAGCACATTGAGCGATATGTTTTCCCTTAAAGCGCAGCAAAAAGGTATTAATTGGAATATTGATACAGATTTGGCCTGTACAGTAATGATGGTGATGGGCGATCAGGGAAAGATTCGGCAAGTATTAATCAATTTGGTTGGTAATGCCATTAAGTTTACCGATCAGGGAGAAGTGCGCTTTAGTTTGAGTTGTAAACAGGACAATCTTTTTTGCTTCAGTATCAGTGACACGGGTATTGGTATCGAAGAATCTCATCAAAGTTCTGTTTTTGACGCCTTTAATCAGGGGAATATTTCTCTGGAATATGGCGGTACTGGTCTGGGGCTGACTATTTCAAAGAAGTATCTGAAAAAAATGGGCAGTGAGCTCAAGCTTGATTCCGCTTTAAACCAAGGGGCAAAGTTTTATTTTGATTTGTTATTGCCAGTAGTGAAATCAGCACTGCCTATACAATCCAACTTACATATAGAGAAACTGCAAGCAGGGTACAGTAAGCGTATTTTGGTGGTGGATGATATAAGCATTAATCGTACTATCCTACACAGGATGCTGTCTGAAGTCGGCTTTGAAGTAGTGGAAGCGATTAATGGCCAAGAGGCATTAGACATCATGGACCATGATCAATTTGACTTGGTTTTTACCGATTTGATGATGCCGGTCATGGACGGTGAGCGTTTTCTGGAAAAAATGAATGTACGTTACTCGTTTATACCTGTGGTCGCTATCAGCGCTTCAAGTACAAACAATGAACAACAGTATTATCTGGATAAAGGTTTTGCCAGCTACATATCTAAACCTTTCCAGTTTGACGATATCTATCAATTACTGTCTGATATTTTAAAGGTCAAATTTGACTATCTAGAATCTGGCCCCGGTCATACAGAAGGGTTTGAAACAAGAATTGAGGTTGAGGGGAAAAAATTAAGTTCGCAGCAAATAGCCAAATTAATACAAGAATGTGAATCATACAGAGTGACAGAAGTACAAAATTTACTGACAGAATTTATTAAAGAGCATCCGGGTAATGAGAATTTTTTTGCTCAATTACAACATTTTGTTGATTGTTATGACCTGGAAGGGCTGATTGAATTTGTCAGCAGTGAAGCCGATGAGCAAAAATAAAAAAACCTCAATTTTGATTGTCGATGACAATCCCGTCAATATTGATTTATTGCGCCGATACCTGGAAGGTGAAGACTATTCTATTGCTGCGGTCACCAGTGGTGAAAAAGCTTTAAAGGTAGTCACTAAAATTCAGGTCGACCTGATTTTATTGGATATTATGATGCCGGGAATGGATGGCTATCAAACCTGCACTGCCTTGAAACAATCTAGCGAGAGTGAACATATACCGGTAATTTTTGTGACCGCCAAAATCGAACCTGAAGATTTGCGGCATGGTTTTGCTGTAGGTGCCGCGGACTACATTACTAAGCCTGTACAGCAAGATATTATTTTGGCGAGGGTGAAAAATCAATTATCAATAACCTCACAAATGAAGTTGAAACGAGAACTGTTGGAAAAATCTAACAAAATGGCAGAGCTGGGAAATATGGTGGCGGGGATTACCCATGAGATCGCATCCCCCATGGGTAATTTGATGTTGACTATGGATTATATCTTGCAGAAAACGGAAAAAATACACAAGGCCAGTGCCGAGCATAAATTAGACAAGCAAGGTTTCGAGGAGTATTTACGAAAATTAGCTGAAGCGGCCAATATGTGTCATGCCAATGCTAAAAGGGCCACTGATTTACTGGACAGTTTCAAGCAAGTGGCAGTTAACCAATGCAGCAATAAAACCATAGAATTTAATCTCGGAGAGTATCTTGAGGACATTTTGTTAACGCTGCGACCGAAATTGAAGAAACATCCACATACAGTGAAGGTGTCGATGGACAAAGAAATCATCATCACAAACAACCCCGGAGCCCTTTCGCAAGTGGTTATTAATTTGGTCAACAACTCACTTTTACATGCCTTTGATCAAGAGCACTCAGGCAACATTGAAATTGTAGCCAAACAAGATAATCATCAGGTCACTTTAGTGTATACCGATGATGGCCAGGGGATGAAAAGTGAACAGCTGAAAATGGCTTTCAACAAGTATTACACCACTAAAGCTGGAGCAGGTGGGTCAGGTTTAGGTTTAAGTATCACTAAGGAACTTGTGGAACAGCAGATGCAAGGGACGATAGAACTTGAAAGTACTCATGGTAGTGGCACAAAAATTACCTTGTGTTTCACTAATCTACCTTTAAGCCCAAACGACCAGGAGCCGGGACCGTCATAAGTTAAAAAATACCGGCAGCTAAACCAGTGTTGCCTGTTGCACATCTGATCGCTTTAGTCCCCGTCTTTCGGGGCATACAGAACCCCGATCTCGTCGTTATCTACTTTCGCCGGGCAACCAGCGTGCCTTGCATTGATGCCTAGAGCTCAACATGCCCTGTACGCCAGAAGCGTATCGGACTTGATCGCATGCTTCTTAGCCTTACTATCATAAACGCTGTTTCAAAAAATCCAAAAACAACCGACTCTTAATCGGCATGTATTCAGTGTTCGGATAAAAGGCCCAGAGCTGGGTTTTAGTTGTTTTTAATTCAGGCAGTAGCCGCACTAACTGACCTTGTTCAAGTTCAGACTCAATGTATATAGAGGAGACAAACAGCAACCCCATCGCATTGACGGCGGCGTACAACAGTGGATCGCGGTGGTCAGAAACAAAATTGAAATTATTCAACAGACATACTTCACCATTTTCCATTTCTATGCGGCCCATCTTGCGATATGAACTAGTCATAATGATTTTATGCTCCGCAACATCCGCCAAACAAGTAATTTTTTTGTGTTGAGTTAAATACTCTGGTGCTGCATATAAACCCATTTGATGGGTTATCAACATAGTGCCTTTATGGGCGGCGGAATTAAAATCATCCTGCTTTTTACAGATGACTAAATCGTGCTCTAGGTCGGGATCATCACCAAAAGGCAATACATCCAATTGTATTTTTACCTGGGGGTATAAGGCGAGAAATGCCTCTATGTGCGGCATTAAAATACTGCTGCCAACGGGCAAGGTCGCGGCAATTTTTAACATGCCCGATGGGTCTGAGGCACTGTGTTGAGTATCACTGAGCATAGCGTCAAATTGTTTCAATAGGCTTTGTGCTCTAGGTAAAAAATCGCTGCCAGCTTCGGTTAAATTTACTTGCCTGGTGGTTCTGACAAACAGCGATAGCCCCAGTTGCTTCTCTAACCAGTCGATACGTTTGCTCATGGCTGAGGGAGAAATCTCAGCCAGATAAGCAGCCTGAGTAAAACTGCCTTTCTCTACTAGCAGGCAAAAACTTTTTGTAGCGGTCAGCCAATCCATATTTGTTCCTATCAGGACCTAATGTTTTAACTATTATGGCATTTTTGTTTGTGCTGTTTAATAATAAACTGCCTCCCTGGTCATTAAGGGAGCCTTTATGTATTTGTTTTTATCAATTTTGATGTTGTCATGTGCTCAATTTGGCAGTCAGGTGTTTTTACCGGCACTGCCGCAAATTGCTGAACAGTTCGCCCTTAGCAATACGGATGCCCAGCAAATAATTATGTTATACGCTATCGGCTTTGGTTTATCACAATTGCTGTATGGCCCCTGGTCTGATGTGGCTGGCAGGCGTAAAGTTTTCTTGTTTGGCCAGCTACTTTTTATCGGCGGCAGTCTCTGCTGTGCTATGGCTACTTCCCCTACTATGTTGGCAATCGGGCGGATTCTTCAAGGCCTGGGCGCCGGCGCGCCACTGATTGTCAGCAGAACGATACTCGGTGACCTTTTAATAGGAGATAAGTTAAAACAAGCTTTTGCCAGTATGGCGATAGCAGCCAGTGTGATTACAGTTTTCAGCCCGTTACTGGGGGGCTGGTTAGCCACTAACGCTGGTTGGCAACACCTGTTTGGCTTCGTTAGTTTGTACTTGGCGCTAACCTGGGTAATCGGTTTTAAACTACTGCCGGCTGGCTCTGGTGCTCGAGGTTCAGTATCAGTGCTAAAAATACTAAAAGAGTATTCTTCACTGATCTTCGATGCACGCTTCCTCTGTCCGGCTTCTTTTAAGTGGCTACCAAATTTATTGTTTATGTGTACGGTGACTTTTTTTCCGTTTGAGTTTCAGCAAAAATTTTCACTGTCCGCTGAACAATACGGCTTTTATATCAGTATCACTATGGGTGGCTTAGTACTGGGAACAGTATTAGTAAAAATGCTCCAGAAACATTGGGGGTATCACAGTATTTTAGCCCTGTTTTGGCCGCTACTGTTGCTCTCATCGCTGTGCTTTTATTTGTTACCTTTCACACTGTTCAATGCACTGCTTAGTTATAGCTTGTTTTTGATCTGTGGCGGCGCTTTTTACACTTGCTGTTTGCAACTAATCATAGAGCCGTTTCGCCAGCAAGCGGGCACCGTTAACGCTTTATCTGGAGCTATCGACATGTTTGGCTGTGCGCTATTGGCGATGCTGATAAATAAATACTGGATAGTTGATAGCCAATCGTTGGGGATGTTATTTCTGCTGGTAACGGGTTCGTTAGCAGTGAGCTGGTGGCTGATGTATAGACAAATAAAACGAGGGCCAAAGCAGCCCAGAAATCCAGTTTTTAACCCTAAACAGTGTGCGCGAGTTGAGTCAGATATTTAACTCGATAGAGATAATAGGAGGATGGCATGGGCTATGAATTAGATCACTTTTTTATTCTAGTAGAGCACCCGGAAAAAGCTGCTCAGTTACTGGAATCGCAAGGTTTAAAACGAAGTTTCAGTCGAGCGCATCCAGGTCAGGGCACCTCGAATATTTGCTTTGAATTTAGTAACTCAAAATTAGAATTGCTGTGGATTCGCGATGCGGGTGAGGCGAATAATGGAGTGGCTAGTGAGCTGCATTTCTGCGAACGGACCAGCAGTGATGATGCCTCACCTTTTGGACTGATTCTCAACAAAACAGACTTGGCAACTACTGAGTCACCGTTTAACGGTTGGGATTATCAGGCTGATTATCTGCCCTTGGGTAAAGCATTTCATATAGGTGAAAACTCGGCTGATTTATCCGAACCGCTGTGTATATATCTGCCTTTTATGCATCCTCCAGTTAGAGTAATACACAGCGGTATGTTTCAGTCGATATCTCAAGTGCAAATTACTGTGCCCGTAACTTCTATTTCACAGACTCTAAAACAAGCCGCTGTGGCAGACAGACTATCTGTTAAAAGCGGCGATCAGCATTTAATTGAAGTGTCTTTTGATAATCAGCAGCTGGCGCTGAGCAGAGATTTTCGACCCGAATTACCTTTAATCATCCACTGGTAGCGCCAGGTACTCTTTAGTTGTTAGTCGTGAAAGTTTAAGTCGATCTACAGACTTACTCCAGCAGATAAGTTTCACCACTTGCCAGTAAACGTAGTTTTCCAGCTTTGCTACTGTGTCTATCTAGCAATACTTGAATAGGTTCCAGGTATAGCTCGTAAGTAGAGTGATGGATAGGAATGGTCACTCCAGGTTCAACCACTGACATTAATGCTAATACCTCTTTAGCGCCCATACTGATTTGTCCCAGTGGGCCACTGGTACCTACTCTACCCATATGTGGCAGCATGATATCCGGGCTGGGAAAAGCTTTTAAGCTCTGAAGTAGCTCAGGGGTTGCGAAGCTATCACCGGTCCAATACAAAGACTTTTTCCAGTTTTCGTGACTAAAAGTAAACCAATAGCCATTACCTTTACCTAAGAGGGCATTAATGTCTGGGTCGGTGCTGTGGCTAGCGGGCAGTGCGGTTATCTCAATGTGGTAGCCATTTTCAGATAGCTGCCACTGCTGGCCCCAAGCCAATTCTTGGGAGTTATTGAAGCCTTGTCCAGCTAATCGCGCTGTTGCACCAGCAGGTACAATGAACGGCAGTTGTCTATCCAATAATTTTTGCGCGATCTGGTCAAAATGATCCTCATGGGTATGGCTTAAAATACTCAAATCAATTTCTTCGCGATTAAAGTCCGGGAGTTCTGTCAGCCTTTTATGGTCGATCACATCAGGGCCTTTGGACAAATCAAACATCTCATTTGGATCGCCCATTTGATAGGCGTTTTCTCCCTCTCCTAACATAGGATCGGTTAGCAGTTGTAAAGGTCCAAATTTTATTAACATTGTAGGGCCACCTAACCACTGCAGGCTTAGTTTGGATTCATTTTGCGCTGCCACAGCGATTGAACTAGACAAGAGCAGACTAAAGGATACTGTGCTGAGGATGTATTTAACGGACTGTAAAGGGTGCATAAATTACCTTCTGGGTATTGATGAATGGATGCACAGCAGTTTACATAGCCGCTCCTTGTCTGATAAGTTGTGCAGTATTCAACAAACTGTATAAGTATATTTGACAATGGCACAATTAGATCAACTTCAAACCTTTTTAGTGGTGGCTAATACCCTTAATTTTTCCGAGGCGGGGCGGCGTTTAACCTTACCCAGGGCGACGGTCAGTGCCAGGATAAAAGCATTAGAGCAGCGTCTTAATACTCAGTTGTTTTTGCGCAACACCCGCAAAGTTTCGTTAACCCAGGAGGGGGCTGAGTACTTTTTGGTGGCTGAGCGATTGCTAAATGAACTCAATCTAGTTGAAGAGAGCTTTATACAGCGCACTGATTTGCGTGGAGAGATCAGGCTTTCAGTACCCGTGGAATTTCCCCAGCAGTCACTGGTGAGTCTACTGGCTGACTTTACCAAGTTACACCCTAAGATCACAGTGCAAGTAGTGGTTAGCGATAAAGCTTTGGATTTAGTTGCCGACAGGATAGACATTGCCTTTCGCGGGCGCTCTCCGGCACAGCAAGATGTGATAGCCAGGCTGCTTGGAGAGACACCACTACTATTGTTAGCATCCCCCAGTTATTGCAACAGGCACGCAGCGCTGATCCACTCTGGTCAATGGCAGCGACTGGCAGTAGTAGATCCTTTGCAAATGCTTCCGTTTGCAGCAGGTAAGCCAAAGGTCGATACTTCAAGTATGGCTCTGGCGCGTTGTTTTGCACTTTCAGGTGCTGCAATCGCACTGCTGCCCAAACAATTTAGTAACGATCAAATCAGCCACTCAGTATTAGAGCCAATAGCCAGCGCGATTAAATTACCGACTTTACCGGTATTTCTGGTTTACGCCTCACGCAATAAATTGCCTAAAAGAGTTCGCACTCTTATAGATTTTATCTGGGAAAATAGACATACATATCACTTAGTTTAATCGCCAAGCTGCAGTCCATATCTGTTACAAATAACAGCTATGTAAAAATATTTTTTAATTATGTCTGTTATCGTCCTAAATGGCTTTTACACTCATTTCTTTATTACAGGTAACCAGCATGTCTGTAGTAGATGCCTAGATCTCAGAATGCTCTGAATACCAGAGGCGCACCGGACTTGATCGCATGATCCCTAGAGCAAGCAACTGCAGTAGATTTTGATTTCCTTTATAATCATCCGACAATCATTGAAATGTTTTAGCTGATGAATAGTGAGAATCGGGTCCTTATAAAAGTCCCCAATTCATTTCTTACTGGATAGACCAAAGCACTGACTGCTGATCATTGGCACAAATAGGCTCTGAAGTTATCTGCCGCTGTTTGGTTTTATCCAGCGACCTTCTGGCTAAGCAATTCACAGACTATTTCTACATCCTCGATGCTGGTGCGCCAGTTGCTAAAGGCCGCCCGAATTGCCTGCTGGCCATCCCACATGCCTGGAGTCAGGTATACCTGGCCGCTTTGATTAAGGGTATTAAGCAGCTCTTTAACACTTCGCTGTTGATTTTTGGGGCTGAACACTACCACATTTAAACTACAGGGCGTCAGCAGTTGATAATCATTGGATTGCTCTATCCAGCGTGCTAAAGCGGTGGCCTGATTGCAATTGTTAGCGACAATCTCTTTGTACCCATCACGGCCATAGGCTTGTAATGTCAGCCAAACTGGCATCGCCCTGAAGCGACGGGAATTTTCTATACCGCGGTCCATATACGCAGGTAAGTTGATCGAGACATCCAGATAGGGGGCGCTGACAGAGCAGGCCTGCTGTAAAATTTCTGGGTGTTTTGTGAAAAATATGCCACAGTCGTAGGGCACATTAAGCCACTTATGGCCGTCGCAAGTGATAGAGTCCGCATGCTCTATGCCCGCAGTCAGAGGTAAACGCTCAGTGATTAATCTGGAAAACAGACCGAAGGCGGCATCGACGTGTAACCATGCTTGGTATTGTCTGCACAGTTGTGCAATTTGTTGCAGGTCATCAAAGTTGGTACCAGTAACGGTGCCGGCACTGGCAATCACTATTTTCCCCGGGCTTTTACTGGCCGCTAACAAATTTTCAAGTGCTACAGTATCCATTGCCTCCGATCCCGCCAGGGTGGGAACATCAATAATCGAGTCTCTTCCCATGCCGGTAAATGCCATGGCTTTTTTGCTGCTGGCGTGAGGGCAGGCTGAAAAGACTTCAATTTTAGCGCTGCCTATGCCATCTCTTGCGATATCCATTCCCTGTTGATCACCGCAGTACTGCCGGGCGCAGAGCAAACCTAAGATATTAGCGGAGGTAGCGCCACTGGTTAAAGTGCCGGTGAGTTCTGCAGGCAGTGAGAATAATTCTAATAACCACTCAATGGTCTGCTGTTCTACCGCACTGCTGATCGAATCACCTGGCACCATGACATTTTGATCAATAGCAGCGACTATCCAGTCGGCTAGCATGGCCGCCGGAGTGACACCGCCTGTAACAAAACCCAGGTACCTGGGACCGGCAGAGCCACTTAAACCCGGTGCTATTTGCTGTATGAATTGCGCAAATGCCCGCTCAGCACCTAGTCCTTGTTGCTGCAGCTCGGCTTTTTCAGGTTGCGGGTTTCCCAGTACTGCCACTGGCATCTGAGGCAGTTGCTGCTGGAAATCACAGCACCATTTAGTTACGGCATTGGCAAGGGGGGAAATGTTCTCTAAGTCGCTTTTAATCTGGCTCATACAGTTCTCTTTGCAAGGTTTTGGCAGTGGATTGATGCCGATTATCTTAGCTTGGGCCAAAAAATTATGACAGATACAGATCTTTATTCAAAACAGGGTACAGTTAGAAAGTTGTAAGTTGTAAGTCGTGAGTTAAATCAAGCCAAGAATGTTGGTTTGGCTTGTACAGGTTGTGACGATCAAGGTGCTGAGTATTATCTCGCGTGACGCATTTTGTAGAGGAGGATATAACTGTATTGAGTAGTTTTTCTGGGTGCGCTCTAGGTTTGGCCGCAACTCAGTTTCAGTTGCTCATTCTTAATGGTCACATTCTGCTGCAGTGGGAGCTTCGCTGCGGTGCGGTTCCTGGCCTTTATAATGGGGTAGTTTGTCGTTAAATTTATCCCAGTTGGCTTTGGAGGTAACAAAGTTGTGTGAGGCGGGGCGCTCTGCTATGTCGCTGTCTATCAGTCCCAGGCGAATCCGTACCCGTAAATTATCGTGGCTATTTTCATTGTACAGCGGCGAGGCACAGTTCCGGCAAAAGTGCCTGCTGCTATGCGAGTTGGGGCAATAGCTGTTGATCAATGACTCACCTTTGACAACTAACAGATGTTGTTTTAGGACAAATCCATTCGTGGCATAGGCGCTGCCACTGGCTTTGCGGCACTTAGAACAGTGACAGTGGATGATGTCGGTGATAGGGCCAGTGATCTGGATTTCAATTCCTGCGCATAAACAACTGGCTGTATACATAAACTTCCCTCGAACGATTTTTTAATTTAAATGAATTAGCAAAGCTTGCCTAAATACAGTTTAGTCTCATATTCTAATCTTAACTTACCTCCAGCTTGGTATTTGCAAAATAGTACTTTGACTGCCGCCATTAGCTGCTCATAAGCTTGGCTGCCTGTTGCAGGGCAATACGAAGTCGACTGAATTCGGCCGATTAATCCGGATAGATCAAACTCTTGTTGATTATCAAAGCTGTACTCTTGCATAGCACCCTGGGCAAAGCAGCTAGCTAACTCTGTAGGGGTTAAATTCATATGGTTTACCTGGCTGTAATCACTGGAATATTTACGCAACAGTTGCTCGTATTCGCTTTGCAGGGGTTGCTGTAACGAACGTTGATTCCAAACTAGCGCCAGGTATCCATCGGGCTTTAGAATTCTTCTGAATTCCTGTTTGCTCAGGTCAGTATTAAACCAGTGAAATGCCTGGGCGGCACAGATCAAATCGACACTTTGATCGGCTAATCCGGTTTGCTCGGCATTGTTTTGCTGATAGCTAAAGCGATCGTTGCCGGATAATTGCTCCCTGGCGGCCGCTAGCATCTTTGCATTGGGTTCTACTGCCATCACTGTAAAACCCCGATCAAGCAATAACTTGCTAAAGATACCTGTACCGGCACCGATATCGGCGACCTGCGCATCGACAGTTAGTTGAGCCCGGCTGATTAAGCATTCGATTAATGCCTGCGGGTAGCTGGGCCGATATTTTATATAATCAGCCACCCGGTTGGAAAAGCGCGTTTCGTTAGCCATAGCTATCACTCCTGTTCGTCAATCAAAAAACCTAAATGAATATCTTCTGGCTCTTTGGCAAAGAGTTCAGGGTTGGGGGCGGCTAGGATGCTGCAGCCACGCTTAAGATAAAAGTCGACGGTATTGGTGGTGGGTGTTGCGCATATATACAGGCCGCGAGCCGACCTGGCTTTCGCCTCGGTCAGCGCGGCAGTAAAAAGCTTAGTGGCAACACCGCGACCGCGGGCCTGGGCACTGGTGTATAAAATATCTAGCACTAAGAATTGCGCTGGCTGATCGAGAAATTGATCAGACAGTG
>MABF01000328.1 GCA_002163025.1 'Osedax' symbiont bacterium Rs2_46_30_T18 | reverse complement strand
GCAACATCTCTGATTAAACTAGTGATCACCCAAAACGCTAACACAAGCGCTAAAGTGGCTTTGAAAACAAATTCACTGTTAAACAGATAGGCCGCCAGCAACCCTCCTACCACAGCCACTAGAAGCGGTTTTATCAGCTGCTTAAGCAGTGTTCTGAAATTATTTTTCTTCCAGCGCAACAAGACACCAATGCCCATAAAGAATGCCAGTAACAAACTGAAAGGCACAAACAATGCGTTAAAATACGGAGGTCCAACCGAGATTTTTCCATGGCCCATTGCATCGACTACCAGCGGATAGAGGGTGCCGATAAACACCATAGAGCAAATAATCACTAACACAACGTTATTAATCAGCAGAAAAGTTTCCCTTGAACACAGTTCAAAACTGGATTCGCTTTTCATGTCATAGGCTTTTATTGCATACAGCAGCATTGATCCGCCGACAGTAATAGCCAACAAAACCAATATATATGCACCGCGTTCTGGATCTGCGGCAAAAGAATGCACTGAAGTCAGTACTCCTGAGCGCACCAGAAAAGTACCCAGCAAACTCAGTGAAAAAGTAAAGATAGCCAACAGCAAGGTCCAGCTTTTAAACAGCCCGCGTTTTTCTGTTACCGCCAGTGAATGCACCAGTGCGGTGCCGACCAGCCAGGGCATAAATGAAGCATTTTCAACCGGGTCCCAGAACCACCAGCCTCCCCAACCCAGTTCGTAGTAAGCCCACCAGCTGCCCAGTGTGATCCCTATAGTAAGGAACGCCCAGGCTGCATTAGTCCATGGCCGGGTCCAGCGAGACCAGGCAACATCCAACTTACCACTTAACAGTGCCGCTATGGCGAAGGCAAATGCCACTGAGAAACCTACATAGCCCATATACAGTAACGGCGGGTGAATAATCAGGCCAATATCTTGTAGCAGCGGGTTTAAATCTCCCCCCTGGATTGGCGTATTGATTAACAATCTTTCAAAGGGACTAGAGGTAATTAAGGTGAAGGATATAAAACCTACCCCTACCAGACCCAGTACTGCCAGTACTCTGGCAAGTATATCTTGAGGTAAACCATCGCTTTTGATGGCTACCGCAAATGTCCAGGCACTTAGAATATAGACCCAAAGTAAAAGCGAACCCTCATGACCACCCCAGATTGCACTTATTTTATAAAAAAGCGGCAGTGCGGTATTGGAATTACTGGCGATGTATTTAACACTAAAATCATCGACCACAAAGGCGTAACCTAAACAAAAGATACTGATGCTTAAAAACAGAAACAGTGATTTCGCCAGGGGTTTGGCGAAGTCCATCCAAAACGGATTGCCGGTGCTGGCGCCGTACATAGGCACTACTGCCAAAAAACCTGACATCACCAGTGACAGTATCAGCGCGTATTGACCCAGTTCCGGGATCATTGGCTCACCCCTTGCTTAGCATCGCTCTCAAGCTGCTCACCACTGGCATCCACTCCGGCTTTTTCCAGTGCATCGGCAACTTCTGGAGGCATATATTTTTCATCGTGCTTCGCCAGTACTTCCACCGCTTGGAACACCCCGTGTTTATCCAACTCTCCCTGTGCGACAATCCCCTGCCCTTCACGAAAAAGATCTGGCAAGATGCCTTTATAGATCACCGTTAAATTTTGCTGGTAGTCTGTGAGTACAAATTCCACTCGAAGACTGTTTGGGTCACGTTTAACACTACCTTGTTGCACCATTCCTCCGGCGCGAATCCTGGTATCTGCCGGTGCCTCTCCATCAGCTATCTGCTGCGGTGAGTAAAATACGCTGATACCAACCCCTTTATCTATGGCATACAGTCCCAGGCCCACAGCCGCTACTCCACCCAGGACGACAAACAATACCAACATTAAGCGGTTCTTTCTTTTAGGTGTCATTTTAGACTGCCCTCGCGCTGAAACTTACGCTGTAGCGATCCTATTAACTTTTTCTGATTCAGCCACGGCTGTACTACATTGACACTGATCACCCCGACAGCAATGGCAAAACTCAGCCACACATAGAGGCCGTGACCGCCCATATCAATAAATTCTACCCAAGTATTAAATTGCATTAAATGCCCCATTATATTTTAAATTCTATCTCGACTCATCGAGTTCAGCTGTTGGCAAATGGCCATAAATTAACCCTCTATAAAAACACTGTTGGATGATTAATTTTTCAGCACTATCAACTTTTAGTCACTAACTCTTTTACCCAAGCTGTACGTTTCTCACGGCTTAGTATCTCGGTACGTAATCTGAGCATCATTGAAGTGGCAAAAAAACAGTAAAAGCCTAATACCATTATCAGTAATGGTAACCACATTTCCACAGGCATGGCCGGTTTTTCAGTCAAGGTAAAAGTCGCTGGCTGGTGTAGCGTGTTCCACCATTCGACCGAGTATTTAATAATAGGGATATTGACCAACCCCACCAGAGACAAGATTGCTGTGGCCTTTGCAGCCTTCGAGGGCTTGCCCATCGCCGCATACAAAGCCATCACCCCAAAGTACAAAAATAGCAGTATTAACATAGAGGTTAAGCGCGCATCCCAAACCCACCATGAACCCCAGGTTGGCTTGCCCCATATGGCACCGGTAATCAGGGCTAAGAAAGCCATGGAAGCACCTATAGGGGCGCAGGCATAAGCCACCATATCGGCTATCTTCATCTTCCAGATAATACCTACGGCACCCGCCAGTGCCATAGTCACATAGATAGACTGAGCCAGGATTGCACTGGGAACATGGATATAGATAATGCGAAAACTATTGCCCTGCTGATAATCTGGCGGCGCATACAGCAGCGCCCAGACAGTACCTAGCAACAGTAGGCCTAAGGCTGTACAACTGAATATAGGCAATAACTGACCGGTAATTTTATAACACCATTTTGGCGATGCCATTTGATAGAACCATTTGGGCATTAACTGTTTTTTTGGCATATTCATCAACTACTCACTGATACTCTTAAAGA
>MABF01000017.1 GCA_002163025.1 'Osedax' symbiont bacterium Rs2_46_30_T18 | reverse complement strand
TACCTGTAATACATAAGTTAAAGCATCAAAACCGCACGCTTTCAATCTAAAGCGTGTGATTCTATCAGTAGAAGAATGGCCGCTATTGGCCGACAGCCGTCATCGCTAACCAAAGATTCAGCGTTCGTAACTCAGCCTGGATAACGGCAAAACCTGACACATAGCAGACGCTAGCTACTTGGCGATAACACAGCAATACCACAATTTAGTTAGTACTTTATTTATGTTCATGAGCGTTAAGAGCATATTCTCCCACTCCCACTCCCACTCCCACTCCGTCGACCTCTGCCTCTGTAAAAATAATTATCATTGAAGGAATACTTTGTGAAACACTAAATTTATATGCGCTAATAGGATAACCCAGTACTTGTCCCATCTCAGACTTTATATCCATTGCCAGGCCGAAATCCTCTCTATTGAAAAAAAAGTGTGATGGTGAGTATTTGGTTGCATGTGAATTCTTTAGTTCTGAGGCCTTAAGCATTTTTACAAGATAACCTTGCTGTTCAAAATAGTAAGTTAAGGATTTAGCGCTATTTTTGCGTTTGGGAAAATAGTAAATATTGATCTGATATGGGTTTTCAGTAATCTCGTCTGAAAGGAAAGATTCATGACCCTGTAGTGGTACATTGAATTTGGCCATCTAAATAGAGGTGTTATTATGCACCTCCTAGTTCTTTAGGTGACAATATGACAAAGCGTACAAGACCAACTTACACTCTAGAGTTTAAATTAGAAGCCGCCCAACCTGCTGATTGGTTAAGGCTTGAAGGAACCAAAGAGATAATAGATGAATTTTTTAACTCCGAAGATTCCCGCTGCCCCTTGATCGTCGCGAAACAAGGGCGCTATGGAGGTACTTGTGTCCATGAGCTATTGGCTGTTAGCTACGCACTCCTGTCGATAATAATACTTACTGAATATCAAACCCTAAATAACATAAGGGCTGTAGAGTTTCACGCCACTGGAAAAAATTCCACTGAAACTAAAACCAACACACTGCCTTGAGAACTCGGGCAGATTGAAACTTAGAAATCGCTGTCACAAAAGTGTAATAGTCGTTCAATCATAGCTATAAATTGATGTGTTTGAGTTATTTACAGGTAATTAGGCTTCAGTAAATTGGAACTGAATATATTTCAATTTACTTATATATTCTGAGATCCAAGTCTTAATGGATCGTACAACTGGTAATCCCCTAGTTTGCTACACCAATATTTAGTTCTCAAAGCCTACCAGTAGGAATTTTGAAACGGCAGTTTTGTGTCAACCCAGCCATATCGAACATTGCTTCATGTCAGATTAAAGGGGGAGGATCGAACATAAATTATTACAAACAGCCAACTACCGAATTCTTGTAGGCTAATTTCAAATACTACTACATAATGTTGTGCATATTTATCCAGACAAGAAGGTTAGGAAGCATACAATTTCAACGCAAAATCTCACGAAAATTTTAATTTGGCATTTCTGACAAACCAGAAAATCCCCCGCAGCCCAGGTAAGGTGTGGCGTAGAGCGTTTAAAATGGTCATGAGACCCAGTCTCAGTCTCAATTTGTAATTACAGACATAAGCAAGCTTAACCAAATTATAGATTGCCATCTATATACGTTTTATATATAGTCCGTTACAAATTATATATAAAGCGTATAAAGGTAGTATCAATGGGGATCGTCAAAATTTCTGATTCACTGCACGATGAAATCAGAAAATCCAGCAGTGTAATGTCCAGGTCTATAAATTCTCAGGCGGAATTTTGGATTAAAACGGGCATGTTAGCGGAGATAAATCCGCATTTAACTTTCACCGAGATAATGCAGCAGCAATTGCGTAAAGAAAAAGTGGCGCTTGAGGATGTGATCCTTGAGTAGCTACCCTACTGTCATTATCAAGACCGAGGCTGAAATAGCCCTGATGCGCCACAGTGGGAAGTTGCTGGCGCAAGTGTTTGCCATGTTAGATGATTATATCCAGGTGGGTATTTCAACCATGGCGATCAACGATAAAGTGGAAGAGTTTATCGTCAACGAGCTGCAGGCACGACCTGCCAGTAAAGGTCAGTACGATTATCAGTATTCACTGAATACTTCGATCAATGAAGTGGTCTGTCACGGTGTACCTCACGCCAATAAATTTCTAAAAAATACTGACATTATCAATGTTGATATCACCCTGGAGAAAAATGGATTTATCGCTGATTCCAGTAAAATGTATCAGCTTGACGGCGTCAGCAGTGCGGCGAAACTGTTAGTAAAGAGCACTTATGAAGCGATGTGGCAGGGCATTAAAGTGGTTAAGCCGGGAGCGACAATCGGCGATATAGGTGCAGCGATACAGCGCCACGCGCAAGCGGCGGGTTACACTATAGTTCGGGAGTACTGTGGCCATGGCATCGGCCGGGATATGCACGAGGAGCCAAATATATTGCACTATGGCCAGGCGGGCACCGGCATGATACTAACACCGGGAATGACTTTCACAATCGAGCCCATGATAAATCAGGGCAAGGCCAAGATTAAAACCAAAAAAGATGGCTGGACAGTCGTCACTAAAGATAAAAAACTCTCAGCACAGTGGGAGCATACCATTTTAGTCACTGATAGCGGCTATGAAGTGCTTACTTTACGCGAGGAAGAGCGGTAACTATTGATCACTAATGCCACAGATCGCCTGGATGCTGATTTGGCTGCCGCCGGATTAAGTGCTCATTATGATCATATCGCCAACTCATCAAAACTGGACAGTGCCAAACCTGATCGAGAGATTTTTGCTGCTGCACCGCAAATGGTCGGCTGTAAGGCCAGTGAAGCTGTTTTATCGATGACAGTAAAACCAATGTACTGGCCGCCGCGCAATAAGGCTTTAAGGTGGTTCACTATTAAAAATAGCCAGCAGTGCCTGCAAGTATTAGCGATGCACTGCAATGACTTAACTTTACTGCTCAAGTAATAGGAAATCACACCCTAGAGGGCAAATATAGCTCAAATGTAGTGCCTTGCGCTGCAGATGAGTGAACTATTAGTTCGCCATTTAAAGCGCTTTTTACAATATTATTAACAATGCTCAATCCCAGACCTGTTCCACCTTTGCCTCTCTTAGTGGTATAAAATGGCTCAAACATATGCCGCTTAATATCTTCTGTTATCCCCATACCGTTATCACCGATTGACAGTAAAACGCCGCTTTTTTGCGTCTTTAATGTTATCTGTATCTGGTGGATGTGTGACGCCTGGCACTGATCAAAAGCGTGCATTGCGCAGTTGGAGACGATGTTGGTAATGACTTGAGATAAGTGCGCAGGGTAAGTAATAAAGCGCAGTTTTTTATTAGGCAGTTTTGTGGCTATAGTTATGTTCTGGTTGCTCAGCGTCGGCTTTAAACTTGCCACTAATCCAGATAGCCAGAGTGTGAGGTCTAACGTTGCTAAGTCATCGTTGTTTGAGTCAACGGCAACTTGTTTAAAACTCCTGACCAGTGTTGCGGCCTTAGAAAGATTCTGAGACATAGAGCGCTCTATTTCTTTGATTTTATGTAAGCCATTCTCCAGCTCCGATTTAGACAGTGTGTTTTTATTCAACTGGGCTGAGAGTTTAAAGAGTGTCTCTTTAATAATTGAACTGCTTAAAACAGCGACCCCAAGGGGGGTATTGATCTCATGGGCGACCCCGGCGACCAGGCCACCGAGTGAGGCCATTTTTTCCTGCTCGATAAGCTGATCTTGGGTAAATAATAGATTCTCGATTGAGTCTGATAATTCAGCGGTTCTGTGTTGCACTTTTTCTTCTAGGGTTGCATTTAATTTAGTCAGTTGCTGTTGTTTTTCCTCGCGCTCTATCTCCGCCGAAATTCTCCCGGAAAACAGCTCAAACAGTGAGGCAATAAAATCCGCGTCTTCAATTTTATTTTTATACAGCGCTACTACAATACCAGTTACACAGCCCTCGGAGTCCTGTAGGGGGGTGCCTATGTAGCCTTCAATACCCATCTCTACCAGCAGTAGATCATCAGGGTACAAAAGTGAGATATTTTGCGGGTGAATACAAACAGCATCGCCACTGACATCGGCGCAAGGGGTGTTGTGCAGAGAGTATTCAAAATTGTCTAATACTTCCCCTTTAGCAACCAGACTAATGGTTCTGGAAGTGTTCCTCTTTGCGTCTAATTTGGCGATAAAAGTGTAATCAGCACCAATGACCTGATTTAACTGTAAAGTTAAACTATTGAAAAAATCGGTACCGTAAGTTGCTTTTAAACTCTTAATTATCTGAGGGAGGTATCTCTCAAATGCGTTCATTGTTAACCTTCTATAGCACTGCAGGGCAAACAAATTAGCGCAGTGATAGCTTGATCACTGGGCTAAATGACACCGCTGAGCTCTTCAAGCCAGCATCTCTTTAGTTGATATTTCCCAAATTGCCGGCTGATGTACACTGTCTGACTATGATACAAAAGAAAAAGCCGTCCGATAATTATACTTATTAGTATATGCGCCGTTGCTAACAGCATCTTAGATCTAATACTAGCCGCTCACACCTCACACCTCACACCTCACACCTCACACCTCACACCTCACGCCTTTTTCTGATCTGGCTGCCGACTTCCAACTTCCAACTTCCGACTTTTAACTTTTAACCGAACTCTCTCTGCAGCCAACTGACAAAGTCATGCAAATAGCCGACCCGCTGCGGGTTCTGCAGCGACAAAGCTACATATTCTGTACGGGTTTCGACAAAACCAAAAGGCGCCAGCAAATGGCCATTGTCAATATCATCGGCCACTAAATGTTCAGGGCCAATGGCTAAACCCAGGCCTGCGACAGCCGCCTGTAAACTGAAATAAAAGTGATCAAAATATTGCTCTTTAGACCTATCGATAGCCTGATCAGATAGGCGCAGCCAATCTGACCAGGCAGCAGGGCGGGTGCGTGTATGCAGTAAGGTCATTGATTTATCACAATTGCGGGCCCAATAATTGGGGTGACATACCAAGCCAATGCGCTCTCGTCCCAAGGGAGTGACCCAGTAATCTGCAGGGCTTTGAAAATCAGAGCGGCGAATAGCCAGATGCAAATTTTGCGCCGCCAGATCAACCGGGCCTCCTGCAGTTGATAAGTGCACATCTATAGCGGCGAATTGATCATTAAAATGCTTAAGTCTTGGCATTAGCCAGCGCATCGCCAGTGAGGGTTCGCATGAGACCGCCAGGCTTGAGCCGTTGCTCTGTATGCTCATTTGCTCGCAGGTCAGTTCTAATTCCGCTAGAAGCGTGGCCACTTTGGCGGCAAAGAATTGACCTTTATCTGTGAGATAAATACGTCTGTTTCGACGTTGAAATAACGGAAATCCAAAATACTGTTCCAATTGCTGAACTGAACGGCTTATAGCACCATGTGTTAAATTTAACTCCTGCGCGGCTTTAGTAAAGCTTTGGTGCTCTGCCGCTTTACTGAAATTGATTAAGGGGCCCATCGGTGGCAGGTTAGTGTTTTTCATATCTGTGAATAAACCTCACAATAAAGAGTAATTATATTGCGTTTTTTTCCAGGCTAAATCAATAGATAATAGCTCCACTAATTTCACTTAAAAGGTTAAACACATGATGCAATGGGAAACGCAGCTGGCAATGATCGGCATAATCACAGTTTTGGCGGTAATCAGCCCAGGTCCCGACTTTGCTGTTACTACTAAGAACAGTTTAATGCATGGTCGCCAGAGCGGTCTGGCAACAGCCGCAGGCATCGCCGCGGGCGTCAGTGTGCACATTGTCTATACCTTATTAGGCTTAGGCTATGTGTTAGCAGAGGCACTGTGGCTGCTAGAAGCAATGAAATATTGCGGCGCTGCCTACCTGATTTGGCTGGGCGTCTGCTCTTTTCGCACACAAGTGCAAAATGCTGAAACAACAACACAGCAGCCCTGTGATCAGGGCGCTTCACATTGGCGAGCGTTCAGAACCGGTTTCGTCTGCAATGCATTAAACCCAAAAACAGCGCTGTTTTTCATCGCGCTTTTCACCCAAGTCGTCGATCCTGCTACCCCCGCTATAGTGCAAATTTGCCTAGGTCTCTTTATCGCAGCAGCACACTTGATCTGGTTTGCAATTGTTGCACTATTACTTACCCATGCGCGCTTTAAAGCTAAGTTTGATCGATGCAAAACCTGGATCGAGAGAGGAGTAGGTGTCTGCCTGATAGGTTTAGGTGGAAAATTAGCACTTAGCTCTTAAGCTAATACTAGGAGGCTCTGATTAGAACCCTATTGAGCAAACAGTGCAGTGATTATCAAACAGACCGATGAAGCGGTGATGCTCTTCCCCTGCGTAGACGACGCTTCTTTTAATCTCTGTAGCTTGATGGATTAACCAGCTAGCTCTTTATTTTAGCCTAGGGAATCTTATTTTACTGAGCAGTGTAAAAATAATGCGGCGAAAGCGCCGCATAGCTCAGGCAGGTTCTGCGGGTTTGTTTACTCCCTGCAGAATTTCCTCAATCGAGGTGGGTATTTGTTCCATGAAAAATTCGATGTTATTTTCGCTGGAGCGTTTTTCAATTTCATTGATCAAGGCGTTCGGGTTTCTTCCGGATAACACTTGATTAATCAATTGTGTGTATAATTTTTGCAGCGATAAAAAGTCTCTGACTGTGTCTTGGGGTTGTTTGTTATTCGATCCTGTTGTCAGCGGTGCGCCTGGATCATGAGAAATTCCTGCACTGATAAAATCAGCTGATTCCATCTTATTACCGCGCTCGAACTCTAGCAGCTCTCTGACTCGCTCAGTGATATCACTCACTGTGCCCACATATCCTTTTAAAGTACCTGTGTCACTGATTTCCGGCAGAATTTGCACATATATTTCCAGTTGCTCGCCATCATTGCGAAAGACAATTTCCTCTCTTCCTACTTCCTTTTGCCTAACTATATCTAAGGCCCACTTTTGCCACTGGGTCATTACTTTATTGTCACCCGAGTAATTGAGCCAATTTTGGCCAACGCATTCATCATAGCTGAGATCGAATATCCCCTCCCAAATATCATTTACAAACAGACACTTTCCCTCTGCGTCTAAGTTAAAGATACCCACCGGAGAAAAGTTGGCGATGGTTTCGTAGCGGGTTTTATTGCTCTGTATTTCCCTCTGGGTAAATTCCGTTAAATCCAGGTCTGGAGTGTATAGGCTCGACGCCGGACTTGTTGACGAATACTCGCCGGTGTTCGCCGCTTGGCCGTGGGCTTGTTTAGGCGTATTGGCATACATCACTTTAATTAAATCACAGACACCATTACCGACACGATGCTCAGCAAGATCTAGTCCTTCATTTTCTACAGCATCGCTGATGCGTAACGGATGAAAGTAGTTGATAGTGCTGCAGATTATATAGGTTAGTGCAAATGCCCAGAGACCACAGACCAAGACTCCCAGGCCTTGTATTGTCAATTGTTCTAAGGTATTTAAACCGTTGTTAAGCTGATCATTAGCGAATAGCGCCACGGCAAAGGTGCCCCAGACCCCCGCACCCAAGTGTACCGGCACCGCGGATACAGCATCGTCTATTTTAAAGCGCAGCAACAGCACATCTAAAGCCAGTGCGACAATAGCACCGACTGCTCCTATAATAAGGGCGTCGGTGCCTGAAACGATGTTAGCAGAAGCCGTTACAGCGACTAAGCCCGCTAAGGCACCGTTGATACAAGACTTGGGTGAATAATGTCTATAGATCCAACGCTCTAAAAATAGCCCGGTGCTCAAACCTGCGGACCCCGCCAACATAGTGTTGACAATCACATTGGCTACTGAGTCATTAAAGGCCAGCACACTGCCGCCATTAAAACCAATCCAACCAAACCAGAGTATTAGAACCCCCAGCATTGCCATAGGCAGGTTGCTAGGTTCAACTTTTCTGGGCCTACCATCTGCAAAGAAACGGTTTTTTCGCGGGCCGATAATTATTAGTAAAGCCAGTGCTGACCAACCCCCTAAACTGTGTACGACGGAAGAACCTGCAAAATCAATGAAGCCTTTTTCCGCCAGCCAACCGGAGGTCCCCCCTAGCAACCCTCCCCATACCCAGTGGCCAACTACAGGATAAATGACGCTGGCTATCACCAGAGTAATCACCAGATAGGAGGAGAACTTGATGCGTTCCGCTATTGCCCCTGAAATGATGGTAACAGCAGCGCCGCAAAACATGGCCTGGAACAAAAACATAGTCAGCACATTTGCAGATATTTCTCGCTGTTCTATCAAGAACAGTGAAACCCCAATAACTCCCTGATAGCTTTCACCAAACATCAGACCAAAGCCAAAGAGCCAAAAAACTAAAAACGCCAGAGAGATATCCGCAACGTTTTTCATTGCCACGTTGATAGAGTTCATGTTGCGAGTCAAACCGGACTCGAGGCACATAAAGCCAGCCTGCATCATAAATACTATGCCAGCACAGAAGGTAATCCATAGAATATCTATATTTTGAAATAGCATAGCCACCTCATAATTGTTACATTTATAAACACAATATTAATGGTTACAGTGTAGTCCAGTTCTGAATATTTCCATCAACCCGGGATTTTTATTGCCTATACACTTTGCAACTCAATAATTCCCCATTGGAACGGATAACTGCCGACTGGCAGCTCATGATTTCCAGCTTCCAACTCAAACTGTATTTCACCCCCCAGCCGCTATGAAATCGCGATTTAACTTATTTAAAATCCTATCTGTAGTGCTAATGACATATAATCTGGTTATTCAAAAAGGCAGCATAAATTTAATAATTCACTGCCACAGCCCGGGAACCATCCAACTTCCCCAGCCACAGGAGTTACTATGATAAGAAGTCTGAGCATTGTTTCTGGGTTAATCTTATTTGCATTCATCACTACTCATTTATTAAACCTCACTTTGGGGATCTTCTCGATTGAGCTCTTGGAGAGCTCGCGCCCTTACTTTTTTGTACTCTGGACCAGTTTTCCGGTTGAACTTCTTTTAGTATTAGCGCTGTTAATCCATCCGCTGCTGGGGTTGCGCTCACTGTATTTTAGAAATACCTTACGCATGTCCGGTCAGGACAAAGTGCAACTTATCTCATCGCTGATGATTATTCCGCTGTTAATACCGCACTTGTTTGCGATTAAGGCAGGGGAGCAAATTTTAGGCATAGCACCCACGTTCACAGGCTTTCTCGCCATAATGTGGATAGATTTACCACTGGAGGGGTTGCGACAAGTATTGTTGCTGATCGTGGTCTGGATCCACGGCTGTATTGGCTTGTTTACCTGGCTGCGACTTAAAGCTTGGTGGTCTGCAGTGGCGCCTTATATCTACCCGCTGGCGGTGGCTATCCCGACCTTGGCGCTGCTAGGGTTTGTCGAGGCGGGCCGCGATGCCGTGACCCGCTATGAACAAGCGCAAGCGGGCGGTCAATATCAATATGGCGTCAGTGCGCAAATAGAAAACAAATACCAAAATCTCTACCAGGACACATCTGAATTGGACAGCGGTGAGGATTCTTCTGTTGAACTGAGCCCGCAGCAGTTTGCTGCAAGTGCTAAAGCGATAGATGAAGTTAAATGGAGGGTGATACTCGGCTATTTTTTACTGGTCATCGGGGTGTTTTTGGCGCGCTTTATACGGCTGCGAAAATATCGGGAAAAGGTTGAAATCCACTACGCCAACGGTTTAATCATCAGCTCAGAGGTGGGGCCCACACTGTTGGAAATAGCCATCCAAAACGATGTGCCGCACGCTAACCTGTGTCACGGCAAAGGTCGTTGTGGCACTTGTAGGGTACAGATTATTAAATCCAGCAGCACCCTTACAGTGCCGACTAAATTGGAGCAGGCAATGCTGGATCGCCTGGGCAGTCCAGCAGATACCAGACTCGCCTGTCAGGCGGGACCAGGGCCAGGCGTAGTACACCTGCACCGCTTGCTTAGCGCCGACGTGCAACCTGATTGTCTGCACCCCTGCGCTGATCAGGAGGGCCCGGAATGTCCAGAAACAAATGAAGTAACCTCCGTCGATAAAAAGGGGGAAGCAGTATGATTTATAAAACTATTTTTCGCCAATGGTTTGTCATCATCAGTGTTGTTTTTGTCAGTTTACTATCGATAAATAATAGCTATGCAGCGCAGCAAAGTATTCTTGATCCGCAAGTGGCGTCGCTACCGAGCACTGAAATTGAAGACTTTAAACGGCTACTGGCTGATCCCAAAGTGCAGGATTGGTTGCAGCAATCTATGCCAGCGACTGACGCTGAGCAAAATTTTGATCAGCAGCAGGGGTTTAGGGAGAGTTTTGGCCTGCTATTGCAACAGATTCGGGAGCGCAAATTAGCCTTAATCGTCGCCTGGGATCAAGCTGCTCAGGCACCGGCGATGATAGTGCAAAAGTGGCAGTCGCAAATGTCTACCACTGAGACTTTAAGAGCGATTATCTACATCTTAATCTTCCTGTTTGTCGGAGCGGGGCTTGAGTGGCTGTACGCTCAGTATAGTGGTTACAAATTATTGCAACTGGAACTGAGAAAACCGCAATCGCTAAAGAGTCGGGTTCAGACTGCTTTTTATAGAGCGCTGTTGACTTTCGCCGGTCTGTTCTTTTTTGCCCTGGGCAGTATTGGGGTGTTTTTGTCATTTAACTGGCCCTCGCTGGTAGAGTATTTAGTACTGGAAATATTGATTGTAATATTAACTGTGCGCCTAGGTACTACTGTGACACGCTTCTTTCTTGCGCCTAAACTTAAAGAGCTGCGTTTAGTGCCGCTGTCGGGGGCTCAGGCAAAAAGGGTACATTTTTGGGCCGGTGTTATGATCTTTATAATGGCATTAAATATGGCAGTCGCCACGGTCTTTGATCAGTTAATTAAAGATGTTCCCGGTGGAGTATTGAGTCACTCTGCGCTGTCGATTAACTTGATCAATAATTTAGTCTTAATGCTAGTGGCACAGTTTGCCCTGTGGCGGATCTATTTGCTGTTTAATACCCATGCCGATGGCAGCGGCAACAGGGCAATTTGTAAATTCTGGACGCTGTATTTCTCATTTATGTTCACTGTTATCTATGTGCTATGGACCATAGATACCCCTGTATTAATGAAATCGCTGATTATAATTGGCCTGTTAATTCCGTTAACGCATTTGTTCAGAAACTGGATCAACTACTTGTTTGATCAGGCGGAACACAAATATCAGCATGTCAGACAACATCTCATTGAGCAGAGGTCCGCCGCCAACGCAGAGCCCTCAGCGGATGCAAAGCCCTCAGCGGATGGAAAGCCTTCAGCTGATCAAGAGGCCAATTCTGAACAAGATGAAGATGAAGACGAAGAATCCGCAGTACATCCCTACCAAAACTATCGTCCTATTGCCCGTCGACTAATGCGTTTTGTGCTGGTGGTCATCGCCATATTTTCCCTGGCAATTGTCTGGGGGCACAATTTATTTGCGCTGTCTTCTTCCAGCTCTATGACTGCTAAATTCTTTTCTGTATCGATAGATATCATCGCGGCGCTGTTAATTGCCGACCTGATCTGGGTCTGGGCAAAAACCTATATAGACAAACGCCTGGCAGATTATGAGCCACCAGAGGAGGGGCACGCTCCGGGCCCGGAGGCGCGAATGGCGACACTGTTGCCGCTGTTGCGCAGCATGTTAATAGTGACACTGATCTCAATGGTTGTGTTTAGTGTGCTGGCATCGCTGGGCTTTAATATTGGGCCACTGCTAGCCGGTGCCGGTGTTATAGGTTTAGCCATAGGCTTTGGCGCACAAACCTTAGTGAAAGATGTGGTATCAGGTATTTTTTATCTGATCGATGACGCTTTTCGAATAGGTGAATATATAGAAGTGGGAGACCTGCGCGGCACTGTAGAGTCAATGTCGGTGCGCTCGTTACGGGTTCGCCATCACCGCGGGGCGGTACATACGATTCCCTTTGGTGAGTTATCGGCCATCACTAATCACTCCCGTGATTGGGTGATCATGAAACTCGAGTTTCGCATTCCGTTTGATACCAACATGAAGCTTGTGAAAAAATTGATCAAAAAGATCGGTAAAGAGTTACTGACCAATGAAGATTTTGGTCACTGCTTCATCCAGCCGCTGAAATCCCAGGGGGTGCGGCGCATGGAAGAGTTTAATATGGTGCTGGGGGTGAAGTTCATGACCCGCCCGGGCGAGCAGTGGGTGATCAGACGCGAGGCCTACCACAAGATACGCGATACTTTTGAAGCCAATGGTATTGGTCTGGCCGAGAGAAATGTCAAAGTTCAAGTGCTTAATTTAGAGACACTGGACGAGCCGACTAAACAGGCTGTGGCTGGGGCAGCGCAGAATACAGTTGAGCAACAATTGCCACCGGGGCCAATTCCCGATGAGCCTTAGCAGCTTTAGTTGATGTGGATAGGTTCGGCGAGTGTGCAATCGCTCGCTGAACGGGTTTAATGGATCACACTATTCATTTCGGCTGCACTGACAGCTTGTGTATTTAGAGAATGACGCGATGCTTTGCATTGTGTATTGCCGTCCACCAATTTTAAGCAGATAGCTGATCGCTTAGTTTCTGCAGGCAAGGCTTTAATGCCGTATTGACACACCAAAGCGTCGCTATGCTTATATTCGATAGAAACTGGATTGGATTTGTCCAGCGCGCTGACTTTATCTACTTTATTGATAATGTCTAAAGCTTACTGGTGGTGACTCTGTGGCTATCATCCGTCGCGCTTTTGGCCCAAATCTGTATCACTGTATCACTCCAGTTATGCGCTTTACCGCCGCAGTCTACAGACGCAATGGCATATTGTTTTATCTCGGTAATATGCAGGTGGGCTGGAATTTTATGAGTTAATCCGGGCATCCCGATAACAAAATTAAGGGCTGCATCGGGGCTGTTCTGTAATATCTCGATTAAATCTTGACTAACATAGTGCTCTCCAGTCGGTTTTTGTTTATAAACAGACGCAGTGGGGCAGCAATGGATGCTGGTGATTTTACCTTTAACAATTTTTGCAAGAGAGATTCGATGCAGAAAACTGCAGTTGATTGAGTGCATCTCGCTGTGCAGGGCAACACTGTTGCAATAGTTTTTGTAGCTGCAGGCGCCCCCGCAACAGTCGAGATTTCATAGCGCTCAAGCTGATGCCTAAATGAGCGGCCACTTGTGCCTGTTTCAGTCCCTGAATATCAGCCAGTAACAACGCTTCACTGTAGGGGGCATCAAGGGCTTGCAACATAGGTTTCAAGCAGGCACTAAATTGTTGAAATTGGTCGCGATCTTGTTCTTCTACAATCAGTTCAGCGGGCAGCTCTGCGTTTGGCCGACGGCGGCGATAGTGATCGATAATGGCGTTTCTTGCCACTTGATAGAGCCAGGCGACGGGGTTGTCCGGGCTTATTTTTTGCTCTAACAGTTTGACAAATATCTGGCTTAAGATATCTTCTGCATCTTGTTGCGTGGCTACTTTTTGGCGAATAAAGGCCAGCAGCTTACGCTGATACTGTACAAATAGCTCGGATGACTGGTGTTTCATACAACTCCCTCGAGGAAAAAATGGTCAATCCTCAAATAACGTTTGTGCGGGAAAAAGGATGCAACTTTCTCATATTTTTAACACTTAGATTAAAAAATCAATAAGAGAATAAATAGACTGTAATGGAAAACGATATTAAGCAAAAGGTGCGATTATATACAGCGGCTGATTTTACTGAACAGCGCTGGAAAAATGGACGCGGCAGCACTATAGAGTTAGCTAAAGGCAGTGATTATGCACCTGCGGATAAACATAGCTGGCGATTGAGCATTGCGACGTTGACTGAAAACGGTAGCTACTCTAACTTTTGTGGCTTCCAGCGCACTCAAGTGATGCTAGAGGGAGATAGCGTGCAATTAGATTTTGCATCCGCTAAACAGATACAACTGCATAAAATGTCTCAGGCTTCTTTTGGTGGCGATGAAGCTGTTAGCTGTGCTCTGGCTTCTAAGCGCCCTGCTACAATGTTTAATCTGATGACTGCCCGCGATTACCTACAACATAGCGTAGAAATTGTCAGTGATTGCGGGCCTTTGGCTGATGATAGCTCAGCTGCAGATCTACTTTTTGTCTATGCCTTACAAGCGGGTTTAACAGTGCAAGTAGCAGGGCATTCTCAGCGACTGCAGGCGGGGCAGTTACTAAAAATTAATCACTCTACTGAGTCGCAAGTTTCTCTGGCTGCTACAGATAGCAGATTAACCGAGACAGAGCTGGCGATTGTTATCAAGTTATACAGAGTTAATTAAAGTTGCAAAATAATGCACAAATTCAGTGTCTATTGTTGTAGAATTGCATTCTATTTTGATTGTATATACAACCTAGCAGGTGGATGAATGTCGACACAAGTTTGTCAGGTAAGTGAGGGGCGGTTACCTTTATTGATCAGTATGCCGCACAACGGGGAGGTGATAGCCAAAGAGATTCAAGCATCAATGACCGAGATCGGATTGAGTGTGCCGGATACAGATTGGTGCATTGATCTTTTATATGACTTTGCCGATGAGATCGGGGCCTATACTATCAAACCTCGCTACAGCAGATTTGTTATCGACCTCAATCGTGATCCACAGGGGGTTAACTTATACCCGGGTGCACAGAGCACTGAACTTTGCCCTACTACGTGTTTTGATTATTCAGCCATTTATATACAGGGTAAGCAGCCGGACGACACTGAAATACAGCGGCGTATCAGCCAGTACTGGCAGCCCTACCATCAACAATTGTCCGATACTTTAACGCAGATGCGACAGCGCTTTGGGGTGGCAATTTTGTTAGATGCCCACTCAATTCGCTCTGAAGTAGCACGTTTTTTTGATGGCAGCTTGCCAGATTTTAATTTAGGCACCGCAGATGGCGCCAGTTGCTCTGAGCAAATGCAACAGCATCTGCAAAGTTTTGACGCCGCGCCCTACAGCCAAATAACCAATGGGCGCTTTAAAGGCGGCTACATTACTCGCGCTTATGGACAGCCACAGCAGAATATTCACGCAGTTCAGCTTGAGCTTTCGCAGCGTACATATATGGATTGCGCGCAGCAACAATATCATCAGGGCAATGCGGATCAGGTTAAACTTGTACTGCGCCGCTTAGTGCAGCACTTACTGGATTTTGCTGCTGTGACAAAGCCTGGTGATCCCTCATGAAGTTATATGCCAGAAGGCTCTACAGCCCCAGTGGTTGGCTGCAAGACAAGACCTTAGTGATAGAAGACGGGATGATAGTCGCTATCAATTCAGGGCGCGATAGCCAGGCACAAGTGGCAAACGGACCAGTGATACCGGGCATGGTCAATTGTCATTCACACGCATTTCAGCGCGCTTTTGCCGGAATGAGTGAGCAGGGCAGTGAGGGAAAAGACAGTTTCTGGACCTGGCGCAAAGTAATGTACGGTTTTTTGCAGCAGGTCACCCCAGAGCAGGCGCAAGTGATAGCGACCCAGTTATACATTGAAATGCTTAAAGCGGGCTATACCTGCGTGGCTGAGTTTCACTACTTGCATCATCAAAGTGACGGCAGCAGTTACGCAAACCTTGCCGAAATGAGTGAACGCATTTTTATGGCGGCCAATGCTTCGGGTATTGCACTGACTCACCTGCCGGTGCTGTATCGCTACAGCGGTTTTGGATCTTTAGCGGCGAATCAGGGGCAGCGGCGTTTTCTCAACGATGCAGAGCAATTTAATCGATTAGTCAGTGACTGTGTAGAGCTTTCCAAGAAATACCCGCAGTCACGGGTGGGCATAGCGCCACACTCGCTGCGCGCCACTGACCAGCAACTGCTAAACGAGACTATCAGTCATGTTAAACAGTTAGACCCGCTGTCGCCTATACATATTCATATTGCCGAGCAACAACAGGAAGTTGATGACTGCATGGCCTGGCAAAACAAGCGCCCGGTGCAGTGGTTGTTTGAAAACCAGCACGTGGATAAACACTGGTGTCTGATCCATGCAACTCATCTGACACAAGCTGAGCGCAAGGCTCTGGCCAGCTCGGGAGCGGTGGCGGGTATCTGCCCGACTACGGAAGCCAACTTGGGGGACGGGGTATTTCCAACCACAGAATATCTGGCAGAGGGGGGGGCGATAGCGATTGGCTCGGACAGCCATATTTCAGTAAACCCAATCGAAGAGCTGCGTTGGTTGGAGTACGTGCAGCGGCTGGTTAAACAGCAGCGGGCGATTCTGGCAACTGCTGAGCAGCCCTCTGTTGGCGGGAACTTGTGGCAGCGCGCAGCCAGTGGCGGTGCGCAAAGCATCGGCAGAGATTGCGGTGAACTGGTGATAGGTAAAAAAGCGGATTTGTTGGTATTGGATGAATCACAGTTGTCACTGTTCGCCCACAGCGATCAACACCTGCTGGATAGCCTAATCTTTGCCAGCCATAAAAACCCGGTCGCGGATGTGATGGTGGCTGGAAACTGGGTGATCAGAGACGGGCAGCACGCATTAGAAGAGTCCAGTGCCAATGACTATAGAGCAGTTTTGAAAACCCTTTCAGCGGCATTGTAACTCTAGTAAGACAACTGAGTTTTGCTCGCTGTTCAGCCATGAGTTGATTAATCACCCTTAATATCTGCAGGATTGATCAGCGCGGTCAATACGTGATCTTGCCACTTCCCGGCTATTTTTAAATAGCTGGGTGAATAACCTTCTTTTTTAAAGCCAATCTTTTCCAACACTTTGGCACTGCGAATATTCTCTGGGATATAGTTAGCCATGATCCGGTGCAACTTTAAGGTATTAAAAGTGTAGTCGGTGGCTGCCAGTAGTGCTTCTTGCATCAGCCCTTTGCCCTGATGCTTTATTGAGATAGCGTAACCTAAATGGCAAGCTTGCAGTGGACCACGTGCCACATTGGAAAAATTACACACCCCCAGCACTTCGTCATTGTTTTTATTGAGTAGTGTAAAATGAAAAGCGCTCTGCTGCTTAAAGGCCAGTAGTGCAGATTTTATCCGCAGCAGGGTTTCTGCCTCAGAGAAATACTCGGGCTCGCGTAGTGGCTCCCAGGGAGCTAGATGTTCTTTGTTGATCGCGTAATACTGGGCTAACAACGGTTGATCATCGGGTACCAGCAGCGCTAAATTGATCCGCTGTGTTTCTATAATGGTAATGGACATGCAAATTTCCGCAGCTAAATTCAATTCGGGTCTAGTGACTGTCCAATTATAGCTGATAAATAAAATTTTAATCTATAAGTGCTTGAGCAGTAAATATATTTAATTGATTTCAACTGCTAAAAAGCACAGTTACAAATCGGTACCTACTAGGCAAAGTTTACCAGTTCTCTATACTGAAAATTAAACATTACCCATAAACCGCAGTAGAGGTGTAGCACTATGTACAATATGAATTTTAGTGAAAAACTAGTGATACAGACAACAGACCAGCCCTGGCTGGATAGCCCTTCAGCCTCTGTCTTCAGGAAACCCTTAGAACGTGAAGGGGTAGAGCACGGGCACACCACTAGCGTGGTTAAATACAGTAAAGATGCCCGCTTTAAAGGCCATAATCACCCCGCTGGTGAAGAGATCTTTGTACTTAGTGGCGTGTTCAGTGATGAAAACGGCGACTATCCAGCCGGTACTTATTTGCGTAATCCACCGGGCAGTGCACATGTGCCTTTCAGTAAAGAGGGCTGTGAAATTTTGGTCAAGCTTAACCAGTTCTCTGCAGAAGATCTTGATGAGGTACGTGTAGACACCCATAGTCAGCCCTGGCTACAGGGACAAGGCGGCTTACAAGTGATGCCTCTGCATAATTTTTCCGGGGAAAATGTCGCGTTAGTGAAATGGCCAGCAGGTGAAAGGTTTTTGCCACACAAACATTTTGGCGGTGAAGAGATCTTTGTCCTCAGTGGCACCTTTTGTGATGAACACGGGCATTATCCCAAGCACACATGGATACGCAGCCCACACATGAGCCAGCATCATCCTTTTGTTGAAGAGGAGACCATTATCTTAGTGAAGACAGGGCATTTGCCTTTAACTGACTAGTTGGAATTATTAAGTCGGAAGTAGGAAGTAGGAAGTTGGAAGTTATGAGCTTGGAATTAATAGTTTTAGCTCGCCGTTGCTGGTTAGTCTAAAGTTATCGAAATCATTGGCTAAGTGTAACTGGCCGCTGTAGTAGCTTTTTGCTTCATCTTCCAATTCAGTGATCAGTAGCCCTTTACTGGGTGGGTACTGATAGCGCGGGCTGAAGTGGGTCATTATCAGGTTGCCAAGTTGTTGCTGCTGGGCAAATTCTGCCAGGGCTTTTGCACTACAGTGTTGTGGTGCAGGGCCAATCTTGTCGGACATCTGCTGGCTGTAGGTGGCTTCATGGACTAACACATCTAAGCCTTCACAAAAGGGCGCCAGTAACTGCGGGCTGTCGTTATCGCCGCCAATAATTACTTTTCTGGGTGCATGCGCTACAAAGGTATAATCGCTGCTTCTCAAGTTTTGTCCTTCAACTTCAACATCCAGTCCTTTTTGCAGCAGATTCCAATGTGGGCCGGAGGCTATTTTATCTGCG
>MABF01000227.1 GCA_002163025.1 'Osedax' symbiont bacterium Rs2_46_30_T18 | reverse complement strand
AGCATCACTGCACTGCGCTATATTCAGTTCATCGATTAGATTAGTACTTTGCACTTGCTGCAAAATCTGCTCGCGCAGCCAGTCTTCCCGGCGGCTGTCCATGCCCAGTGCCTGATAATACTCATCTACTAGGCCTTCCAGCTCGGCCATCTCGCCATAGATTTCGGCCCGTCCCATCGGCGGCATTAAATGATCAATAATCACGGCCTGAGTGCGACGTTTAGCCTGCGCTCCCTCCCCTGGGTCATTGACGATAAAGGGATAGAAATGCGGCACTGGTCCCATGGCTATATCTGGCCAACACTGCTCAGAGAGTCCCAGTCCTTTACCGGGTAGCCACTCCAAATTTCCGTGTTTGCCAACGTGCACTAGCGCATCGACTTTATAGACGTGACGCAGCCAGAAGTAGAAAGCTAAATAGCTGTGCGGGGGGACCAAATCGGGATCGTGGTAGTTTGCCAGTAAATCAATATTAAAGCCGCGTGCGGGCTGGATACCAACAAATATTTTACCCAGTCGAATCCCGGCGATCATAATGCGTCCATCGCGGAATTTATGATCTTGATTGACCTCTCCCCAGCGCGCGGTAACCGCTTCACGGC
Source organism: 'Osedax' symbiont bacterium Rs2_46_30_T18 (assembly GCA_002163025.1). Classification (GTDB taxonomy): domain Bacteria; phylum Pseudomonadota; class Gammaproteobacteria; order Pseudomonadales; family Balneatricaceae; genus Rs1. The sequence goes on along the minus strand of MABF01000227.1, from coordinate 23,863 downwards.
TGGCTTTAGGTAACTTGTCAAAGTGCGATCTGTAGACATCCACATCTAAGCTCTGCCAGCAGCCTAAATAGTGCAGCGTATTGGGGTTGTTAGTCACGCTTTGCAACAGCTGCTCTATCAGTGCATTGCCGTTTTCAGGTAGCTCATGGCCCAAAGCGTAGCCATCCCCCGCTAATGCATTCAAGATATTGACACAAGAATTTGGCGTATCCAGGCCCACCCCGTTGCCAATGCGCCCGTCTTTAGTCGGATAGTTGGCTAAGATCAGGCCGATATATTTATCGCGGTTGGCGACTTCACTCAGTGCCAGGTACTTTTTCGCCAGTTCGATTACAAAATCGGCCCGCTCATTGTGCAATTGGTAGCGCACAACCTCTACCTGAGCGGCGCTGTCTCTGTGACTGGCCCCTTTAAAACTGATCGCCCGGGTAGTGATGCGTCCGTCCAATTCAGGCAGGGCCACTTGCATCGCCACATCGCGACTGCGTAACCCCTGAGAGAAGTCTTGCCAGTCCTCTACTGTGCTGCTGCTAAGTATTAATTGCAGCACTGGTATCTGGGCGGCAAACGGGGAGATAAATTCACTGGGTTGCGAGGAGAGTTCCGGGGCCTGCGAGCGGTTACTGGCAAAACCAGTACTATTGAGAATCAGCTTTACCCCGGCGCGCTCTATCAACAAGTCCACCAGCGCAATAGATTCTGCATCTTTCAGCGAGGCGATGGCAATCGGCAACGGCTTTAACCCCGCGACCCGCATCTGCGCAATCAACTGATCAAACATTGCGGTATTGGCCGACTGTAAATGGCTGCGATAAAACAGTAGCGCCACAGTCGCTGCGGATGAACTACCGGGTTGCGGGTAGTTAACGGCGTCTTCTGACCACTGTTGCTGCCACTGTTCAAAAGTCGCTTGCGAGTACTTGCTGGCAGGCTTGTATAGCTGCGCACGCGGTAATATTTGCGGTTCGCGCCACTGCCAGGGCAGTGAAAAGTACTCAGCCCCCAAAAAGTGTAATAACTCGGTGCTGTTGGCGCTGCCACTTTCACGCAAGTAACGCCATAACAAGGTATGCACCTCACTACTGACACTACTGGCACTACACAGTTGCGGGTCGGGGCTGTCATCGCCGGGGACTAAGATCAATACCCGGCCACTGGACTGTGCCCACTCGCACATCCGCTCAAAACCGTAGGGCCAGTAATTGCGCCCGCCCAACATCGACACCAACAGCACTTTGGCGTGTTTCAGTACTTTTTCTTCATACAGATCAAAGGCAGCGGGTTTTAACAATTGCAACCAGTTGGCGATACGCACACTGGGCATTTGCCCCAAACCCTGCTGCAGCAATTTAGAGTGCGCCAGCCCAGCGGACAGCGCCGCCAGCTGGCTATCCGCCGCCGTCAATATAACGATATCCGCCGGGGATTGATCGAGATCAATTATCCCCTCTTCATCGACAAAGCCACCGGGCTTTGCTGCCAATAGATGCATCTGTATTTATCCTAAGCGCTGACCAGTGCAGGCTGTAGCGCCTGTTCAATATCAGATTTAACAATGTCCTTGCCGATAAAAACAAGTTGGGTTCTCGGTGTTTCGTCTGCTTCCCAAAGACGGTCAAAGTGCAGATTTAAGCGTTTACCTACCGCTTGCACTACCTGGCGCATCGGCTTATTGGGGATAGCCGCAAAACCTTTGGCGCGGTAGATGTTGTGGCTATCGATTAGCTGTTGCAAGATCTGCTGCAGCTTTGTCGAGTCAACCAACCCCATGCTGATAACAAAAGAGTCAAAATGATCTTCAGCGTGGGCGTGCTCGTGGCCGTGCTCGTGATGCGCATCGTGATGGTTGTGGATAGTATCTATGTGCTCTTCTGTGGCTGCCCCTATGCCAAATATCTTATCCAGAGATGCATCTGCGTTATCCAGATACAAGGTTTTAACACTGGCTGGCAGTCGATTATCGATCGCGGCACTGACCGATTCGCGCTGCGCCTGATCCAGCAGATCGTTTTTGCTGATCACAACTAAGTCTGCAGCGCTGAGCTGATCATCCAGTAATTCTCGTAAACTCGGATCGTGGTCTAAGCTCTCATCCGCTAAACGTTGCGCCTGCACTTTATCTTCGTCGGTAGCGAATCGACCCGCCGCTATCGCTGGCCCATCGACCACAGTAATTACCGCATCTACTGTGCAGTGCTCTTTGATACCCGGCCAGTTAAAGGCCTGTACTAGTGGCTTAGGTAGCGCTAGTCCAGAAGTCTCAATTAAGATGTGGTCTATATCGTCGCGTCTGGCAACCAGCTCTTGCATCACAGGTAAAAACTCTTCTTCTACTGTGCAGCAAATACAGCCATTGGCCAGCTCGTAAATACCGTTTTTACCTTCGACCAGAGTGGCGCTTTCATCTTCACACTCCAGTGGACAGCTGCGCAGTAGTTCAGAGTCGATATCCAGCTCGCCAAATTCATTGACGATCACCGCAATGCGCTTGCCCGCCGCCTGCTTTAAAACATTGGACAGCAAGGTCGTTTTGCCGCTGCCAAGAAAACCTGTGACTATAGTGGTCGGTATTTTATTGAGTTTCATTTATCTGTATTCCTTAAAGTGATGCCTGTTGGAATGCTTACTGCCAGACAATCTGTAAATTATGCGCTAATTATTCTATTGAGCTTTATCAATCTGTATTTCTTGCATTGCTGCCAACTTGAGTTTTTTCCTCAAGCAGCTGTAAATCATCTATTACGCCTTTTCGCTTGCGAAAGATATTAGGTTTATCTTGGCTGTAAAGATGCGAATCGGAAAAGTTCTCGGTGTCTAATACCCGGCCGACGAGAATCAACGCGGTCAGCTTGTAGCCCTTAGCAGCGACTTTTTCGGCGATGTCCGCCAGCGTGCCTGTCACTTTGTCCTGATCCGGCCAGGAGCTGCGATAACAAACCGCGACCGGGCAATCAGCCCCGTAGTGCGGAATAAGTTCGGCGACAATTTTCTTCATATACGTCACCCCGAGATGAATCGCCAGAGTGGCCCCCGATTGCGCCAGCTGTGGTAATCGCTCGCGTTCCGGAAACGGAGTTTTGCCCTCGTAGCGGGTCATTATCAAAGTCTGAGAAACTTTCGACAAGGTCAGCTCTTTACCCAGATAAGCAGCCGAGGCAGCCACGGCACTGACGCCGGGAATAATTTCATAATCGATACCCAGTTGCTGCAGCCGCCTGATCTGCTCACCAATAGCACCATACAGTGAGGGGTCACCACACTGTAATCTGGCGACATCTTTACCCTCGCGCTGCGCCTGCAAAAAGTACTGTTGCATTTCATCTAAGTTAATAGTGGCCGTATCAATAATTTGTTCGGCACTGCCTTCCACCTCGCGCAGCACTTCGCGGGGAATCAGTGACCCGGCGTAGAGTACAATAGGGCAGCTTTTAAGAATACGCAGCCCTTTTAAGGTCATTAACTCAGGGTCTCCCGGACCCGCACCAATGAAATATACCGTCATATTTATCACCTAATCTATAAAATAATCTGCCTGAAAAATTGCCGTTTCAACACACTTCAAAGTAAACAAGCATAAGCTACGCCAATTTCTTCGCATATCCACGCGGGGTATACAGCCACTGTTTATCGCCATTGACTATATGCCGCGATTCACTGTTGCCAACGCTGACCATGGTAAACATATCGACATCTTTAGCGTCTAAGTCCTGCAGCTGGATAATTTTGATACTCTGCTCGGGCCGGGTCAGCTGGCGTCCGATTAACACTGGCGTCGTTGCCGGTCTGCCAGTGAGTAAAATATCCCTGGCGGTATTTAACTGCCAGTCGCGCTTTTTCGATACTGGGTTGTAAAATGACACTACAAAATCACCGGCCGCGGCGCACTCAATGCGCTTTTTAATGGTTTCCCAGGGTGTTAGCAGATCGGACAAACTAATGGTACAAAAATCATGTCCAAGCAGTGCACCGACAGCGCTGGCTCCCGCCTGCATCGCTGAGATCCCGGGTATCACCTGGATATCAACATCCAGCCACTGCGGGCTCTTCTCCAATCCCTGCAACTGCCGGTCAAGCAGCTCAAAGACTAAAGTTGCCATGGCATAAATACCTATATCACCACTGGAGACCAAGGCTGTATCTTTGCCTTGAGCGGCCAAATCTAAGGCCAATCGGGCGCGATTGATCTCTTCGCCCAAGGGTAGGTCGTGGCGATTTTTACCGGTGCAAATATCGCCGAGTAGATCCAGATAGAGACCGTAGGCGACCAGTTCGGTACTGGCGGCTATCGCCTGTTCAGCTTTTGGCGTAAGTAGCTGCAGATCACCGGGACCTGTGCCTAAAATAAAAAGTTTTTTCATGTTGTTATATCGTCGTTAGGTAAATAATTACAGAGCTATCGCTCTGCAGCCAAAAGCTCGTCAACAGTGACAAACTCAAAATCAAGTTCTTTCAATCCTTCAATAATCATTGGAACCGCAGCCAACTCATTTTTACGGGTGACAAACATCACATGCAATAAAATAATCGACCCGTTCTGGGCTTCCTTAATCACATAGTCGGCAATTTGCCGGGCGCTGGCTTCCTCTGGTAGCGCCGAGCCTGGATCAACATCCCAAGTGACACTGGTCATATTTTGCTGATCTAAGTAGTAAGGGAGGGTAAAGAGCTTTTTGCCATAGGGAGGTCGGAAGTAAATCTGCTCTTCAAAACCCGCCTTTTTAATCAACTTATTGGTTTTTTCTATCTCATCTGCAACAAAACTCGGACTCTTGAGTAACATTCTTTTGTGAGTGTACGAGTGGTTGCCCAGCTGATGACCACCGCGCAATATCTCTGCAGTGAGATACGGGCTACGTGCCAGCTCTTCGCCGACAACAAAAAAAGTGGCTTTAATGCGCCGCTCTGCCAACATACTTAGCACTTTCTCGGTGTACTGCGGCATAGGGCCGTCATCAAATGTCAGGGCGACAACTTTTTCAAAACGGTTACCGTGACTAATTAACTCTCCAAAAAATTGGAATTCAGTACTTTTACTGATCTGCCAGAGCCCGGTTATAATTAAAAATATGATAACTAGTTTTTTCACAGTTGTTCCTTATTATTGTGACTATAGTTTATAGCTGCGGCCGATAGCGCAAGTGGCAACTTTAGATTTCTGCTTCGCCAACATTAACTCGCTGGTTGCAGTTTCCCCTGATTGTTGATTACGCGCCGATACCAGCGCCGCCGACTCCGCCACCCCATAAACCCCGACCGTCTGAAACACATAATCAGAGGGGGTTTGCAGCTGTGCGGCTACCTCTTGCAACTGGGCGACACTGTAGCAGAGAAAAGGAATTTTCAGCTGCGCGGCCAGTTCAATCAAGCCTGTTTCGTCGTTTTTAATATCAATACTCGCCAGGGCGCTAATATGCTGCAACGAAATGCCCGCACGCGCGACACTCTGCTCAAGTAACAGCAATAAATCCGCTTTAGAGCAGTGGCGCTCGCAGCCCATTCCCGCTGTGTACAGAGGCTGCTGATAAGCATTGGCGGTAGTACTCACCAACTGCGAATCCAATAGCTGTGCCACTTGAGCAGCTAACTGGTTTGCTCCCCCCTCGTGCCCGGAGAGCAGTGGTATTACAAATTCTCCCCGCTCATCTAAAACCAGTACCGCCGGGTCAGTCTTTTTACTGTTGAGCACTGGTGCCAGTGTGCGCACGACTATGCCCGTGGCACAGATAAAGATCAGTTGATCACCTAGGTTAAAAGCCTGCTGCACACACTGGCTAAACGGCTTAGGCTGGTGCATCACTTGTGCTTCCAGCAACGATGCTAAGCGCTCTGCCAGGGCTAACCCCGCGTCAGTCAAACTGATAATCCTAAGCACTTTGACTCACCTGTTGACGCTTTTTAGTGACTACAAAAAGTGAGAAGTATGGACCGGCTTCGAGGGTTAAAGAGCTGACATCCGTATTGATCAATTGATTATCCCTGGAGATATACTCAAGATAGTTCGCCTGTTGACTGCGCCCGGTTTCTGCCAACAGCGCCAGAATCCGCTCTCTGGCAAGTCCCGCCTTCATAATGACCAGCGAGTCGTGTTCAACTAAAGCGCGGCGAATTTGCTGATCACTGTGACGCCCACTGATCACCGCAAAAGACTCTCGCTGCAAGGTTAGCGGCAACTGTAGGGCAGCCGCGGCCGCGTGTACAGATGAAACGCCAGGGACTACTTGTATCTGGTACAGCCCTTGTAAGCGCTCCAGCAAGTAACTAAAAGAGCCAAAAAACAGCGGATCTCCCTCACACAAAAACACGACATCTTCACCCGACTTGAGCTGCTCAGCAATTTCTTGAGCACCTTGGTCGTAGGCTTTATTCGCCAGAGTGCGATCAGTGCTCATCGGCATGGGAATCGGCAGATGAAGCTGTTTGTGGCTGACCTGAGCAAAAGCTTCACGGGCGATGAAAGCGGCCTGTGACTCACCTTTATCGTTAGCCAGATAACTGACTACCTGAGTATTGGCTATCAGCTGACAGGCCTTTAAGGTAATTAACAACGGATCGCCAGGGCCTACACCCACACCATATAGAGTCGCCATTATTTGTCTGCCGCCTGCGGATCACGCAATTTAATCACCGGCTCATCACTGCGTTTGATAAAGTTAAAAATGCTCACTGGTAGCGCCTGACGATAAACCAACTGCCCTCCCAGCGTATCGCCGTGACTGATGGCTATCTGTTGGGTCATGACTTTGGCATCACCGCGCACATTGCGGGTATTGAGAAAGGCAACTAAGTCGTGTTTGGTATTTTCTAATACCGCCGTGGCGACAATTTGTCCACCTACCGCCAACTGCGACCAAAGCCGCTCTAGCAGTTGCGGCAACATACCGTCACTACCGCCGATGAATATTTTATTTGGCACCGGCAACTTCGCCAGAATGCCCGGCGCACTGCCGTGTACTGCGTGCAAATTGGTCACTAATCCAAACTTCTTCTGATTCTGTTTCAGGCAGTCATAGCGCTGCTGGTTTTTTTCTATGGCGAAGACTTTGGCATCTGCACACCAGTAATTGAGTTCAATACTGACACTGCCACAACCGGCGCCTATATCGTAAATAATATCGCCGGCCCTGGGCTCTAGTAGCGACAGCACTTTTAATCGCACTTCCGCCTTGGTAATCATATTGCGCCCGGCCTCTCCATCGGTAATAAAATGATGGTTGGCAAACCCGGGAAACTGCGGCAGTGGTTTAACCGAACGTCCGGTATCTATCACTGTTATATGCAATGGGTCAAAGGATTTTGGATTGCGTAACAGTGCTTTAACCGGATAGCTGCTTATTTCTTCGTAGCGATAACCTATTGCCTCACAGACCGTTATTTTCGCCTCGTAAAAGCCCGCTTCGATCAGCTCATTGGCCAGTATCTGCGGAGTACTCTGGGCATCGGTCAAAATCAACAAGGTCTGCTGGTCGCGTAATTTACTGCGCAATTTACCGACAGGTCGCCCGTGTAAGCTCAGTACATCAATATTCTGCAAGCTGAGCCCGAGTCGATGACAGACTTCCTGAACGCTGGAGACCGCTGGATAAAAGGCGATTTTCTCTGGAGTAAAATTGCGGCTGAACCAACTGCCAATACCGTAGTAGAGTGGATCTCCCGATGCCAACACCACCACAGAGCGCACCCCCTGATTATAGTACTGCTGCAACACTGTCTCTAATACATCCAGTTTAGGTAGCAAAGGGGTGATCTGGTGCTCTTTAAGCAAGTGCCCCACTACTTTGAGCTGGCGCTTTGAGCCCAGTATCATTTCGGCGCCCAGCAAGGTAGACATAGCGCCGTCACTGAGCTGCGCTGCTTCGCAGGCACCTAAGCCAATAATTGAAATTTTAATCTCTTGCATTTCAGGTTAAATCCACAACTGATCCAGATTATTTTTATTTAACAGCTTTTAATAATATTCGCCATTGATGCAGCGCAACAGGGCATTACAAGTAGCCGCTGTCACTGCACTGCCACCCTCACGCCCCAAGAGTGTAATACATTCAATGCCCAATTCACTGTGCATGTCCCACAGGGCCTGCTTAGACTCCGCAGCGCCGACAAACCCCACCGGCATGCCGATAATAAGTGCAGGTTTTGCGCTACCCTCAGCCAGCATTTCCAACAACCTGAACAGCGCTGTCGGTGCGTTACCAATCACTATAACACTGCCCTCTAAGTGCTGCTGCCACTGACTGAGCGCCGCCATGGTGCGAGTTTCACCGCTGCTTTTCGCCAGATCAGCCACTTGAGGTTGATTGAGAAAACACAGCGGTTCATTTTCTAACATCCGCTTAGTCAGCCCCTGCTTGACCATTTCCACATCACAGAGGATTGGGCACTGACGTTGCAGTGCCGCCATTGCGGCACTGCAGGCGTTTTCAGAAAAGCGCACTTGTCCGGCTATCTGCGGTATACCAACACTGTGTACAACCCGCATCACCACTTGCTGCTGCTCCAGCGACAACCCCGATAAGTCAGTTAATGCTCTTATCTGTTGAAAGCTCTGTTTTTCAATCTCACGCGGATCTTTTATGTAGTTATAACTCACTGCAACTTCTCACTATTATTTATTACTCACAACTCGTTACCTTTTACACGCTCAAGGCTGCCTACTCTTTACCTTCTACTCGCTCAAGGCTGCCAACTCTTTACCTTCTACTCGCTCAAGGCTGCCAACTTCCTACTTCCTACTTGCGCCTTGCGCCTTGCGCATCACTACCTCAACCAGCGCTTCGATACTCGTGTATTGCGTTGCGCTGTTCTGTGCGCAGCCCACTGGTCTCGTTAACATCAACACAGTAATCTGTAGCGCCCTGGCCGCTTCCAGCTTGGCAAAAGTCGCAGCGCCACCAGCGTTTTTACAGACTAACAGATCTGTTTTGAAATCCTTCATTATCGCTAGCTCATCTACTAACGCAAACGGGCCTATCGCTTTTAGCCATTGAACATTATCAGCCAGCTTCGCCACTGGTGCGGCGGCGGTGCGATACAGCAATTGCTGGCTGTTCTGCGCCAGCTGATCTAGCTGTAACTGGCTCAATTGACCTGTGGTCAAAAAGGGCCGCCTGTAATTGCTACACTGCGCTATCAACTCATCCCAACTATCAACCATCAGCCAATTATCGTCCGGCTGTGCCACCCAGGGCTTGCGGGCAAAACGCCAGTAAGACATATTCAGTTGCTGGCAGTGTTGCTGAGCACTGGCGCTGATACGCATTGCATAGGGGTGGGTTGCATCTAGCACCGCACTTATCCGCTGCTCGGTTAAATATTTGTGCATGCCCCCTAACTGACTAAAGCCACCACTGATTACAGTGCAATCCAGCTTAGGTTTTCGCACTAACCCGGCGACCGAGTAAATCACTTCGATTCCGGCCTCTATAAGCGGCGCGGCGATCTTCCTGGCATCTGCTGTCCCCCCTAACAACAACAGCTTCACTGTTGATCCACCGTCACAGTGCTGGCGATAATTTCGCCTTTGCGGTTGATCGCAAACACTTCAACAGTCACAGTCGCTGCCACTATCAGCGCGGCTTGCTGCTGCGCCAACTGACAAACCAGCTGCGCCAGCGGCAATTGCTGCGCCATACACAAATTCAGTACTTCTATGCTGGTGTTGGCCTTGCCGACACTGTCCAGCAATTGCTGTTGCTGGGCAGTGCTAATTTCTGCCGCTGTTGTTTGCTGCTCAAGTAACTGAGTCACACAGCGTTGTAAAAAAACAAAATCAATACTGCATTTACGGCTGTTGAGATCTAACGCCCCTTGTGCCAGCTTGGTCATTTTGCCAAAACCACCACAAATACTCAGTTTTCTGACTTGTCCTTTCTTTAAATGTTTAAGCAGTGCACCGACAAAATCGCCCATTTCAATCAGCGCCATGTCCGCTAACTGGTAGTGTTCGGCTATCGCCGCCTCACTACTGCTACCTGTGGCCGCAGCAATATGAGTAACACCATTACTGGAGGCGACATCGACTCCCTGTCGGATCGATGCAATGTAAGCGGCACAGGAAAAAGGCCGCACTATGCCGGTGGTTCCTAAAATTGACAGGCCCCCTAAGATCCCCAGACGGCCATTCATCGTTTTTAGCGCTATCTGCTCACCATCCACCACCCCGACTGAGACCTCGAACCCGCCTTGATATTGATAGACTGCAGCGTAGTTCTGCAGGTGCTGGCTCATCATTTTTCGTGGCACCGGATTAATTGCCGGCTCACCCACCTCCAGCAGCAGACCGGTTTTTGTCACTGTCCCGACCCCTTTGGCGGCCTTAAACACTACGCCAGGCTCTGTGATCAGCGCGAGTTCAACAAAGACAGTGGCCCCATGGGTCGCATCCGGATCATCCCCGGCATCTTTAACGGTACTGACCCGTACTCCATTTCTACTGTCTGTCAGCGGCTGATAATCACTAATCGGTAGTTCTACCAACTTCCCTCTGGGCAAGCTAATTTCTACTAATACCGGGTTATCTTTGGCAAACAGCGAGCGACAAGCTGCCACGCAGCAAGCTGTAGCACAGCTACCGGTGGTTAAACCGCTGCGCAGTGGGCTTACTGTTTCACTGCTCTCCTGCCACATTATTGCTGTTCTCTGTTTTAAAGGCCGGGTGCAAACCCAGCCCAATATTATTTACTCTATTAGGCGCTACGCCCCACCAACCCAGCGCTGCAAAAAATCAGTATCCGGCTCGGCTAACTGGCCATTAAACAACTTGCCGATCACCTCTGGGTTTGAAGGGAAAAACAAATGTAGATAACTGGCGGTTAAATTTCCCTCGCGGAAAATCGCCTCTCCCGGTGCAGGATGGCGCTGACGACGGCCATAACCTATCGCCGGATTAGTACCACTGCTGCGTGACCTGTGGTGTGCGTGACCGCGAACCTCCCCCTCTGGGAGCATCGCTGTTTGCATGCCCTGACAGCCGCGTTTGCCGCGCATTCCCCCCTCTCCTGGCATAATCGCCAGCAGTGGGAAGTACTCGCCCTGCAAATCAGTCAGGCCGCTCAGACAATACAAAAAGCCCCCACACTCGGCCAGTATTGGCTTCTGCTGTTGATGAAAATCACGGATTGAGCTGAGCATAGAAAGGTTGCCCGACAAGCCATTGGTATGTAATTCCGGGTAGCCCCCCGGTAGCCATAAGGCATCGGCAGCTGGCATTTGTTGATCTTGCAAGGGTGAGAAAAAACGCACCTGAGCACCGAGCTTTTGCAACATCTCGATATTTGCCTGATAAATAAAGCTAAATGCGCTATCTCTGGCGATAGCGATGGTTTTTCCCTGTAGCGGCTCAATAGCCACAGCTTCAATGTTAGCGGCTTTAAAAACCACTGGCTCTGCCAGTTGCAGCAGCGCAGCACCGGTAGCGGCGCGCGCCACCCCCTGCTCTAGCCACTGACAGCCTGCTTCAAAGCGCTGTTCCAGCTCTGCAGTTACTTCGCTTGCTTGCACTAAACCTAAGTGTCTTTCAGGTAAGGCGACTTCAGACTCTTTTGCCAGGGCGGCCAGTAGTGGTAAATCATTACCCAGAGCATCGCGAATTAACTGCGCATGCCGCTCACTACTGCAATTGTTGGCTATTAATCCGGCACATTGATAATCATCCCGATAGTTAGCTAACCCCAATGCCACTGCCGCTGCGGTCTGTGCCATACCTTTTACATCCATGACGATAGCGATAGGAATACCAAAGGTAGCCGCTAAATCGGCACTGGACGGCTCTCCGTCAAACAGCCCCATCGCCCCTTCAATCAATATCAGATCGGCATCGCAAGCGGCTTCAAATAACATTTGCCGACAGCTCTGCTCGCCCGCCATCCACAGATCCAACTGTTGCGTAGCATAGCCGGATGCCTGCGCTAGAATTTGCGGATCTAAATAGTCCGGGCCGGTTTTAAACACTCTGACGCGCTTGCCCTGATGGCTAAAATATCTCGCCAGAGCCGCAGTCACTGTGGTCTTTCCCTGCCCCGAAGCGGGTGCGGCAATAAACAGTGCCGCACAAGTGGTTTCTCTCAAGTTCTGGCTGCTGCATCTACTGCTAGCTTCTTCAATATCGGTTACTAACATACTAAAACTCTATCCCGGCCTGAGCTTTGACCCCTTGACGAAAAGCGTGTTTTTCATCTTTTATCAGGCTGATTGTATCGGCGATTTCCTCTAGTTCACTGGGCATCATGCGCCCGGTAATCATAACATTTTGCATTTGTGGGCGATTGCTCAGCGCCTCAATCACCGGCGCCAGTGCTAAGTAGTCATATTTGAACATATAGCTCATTTCATCGAACACCAGTAAATCGTAGCTATCATCTGCCAGCAGTTTACTGGCCAGTGCCCATGCCTGTTCAGCCGCGGCTATATCTTGTGTTTTGTCCTGTGTCTCCCAGGTAAAGCCGTGACCCATTACGTGCCAGTCAATTTGCGGGTGATCTTTAAAAAACTTGAACTCGCCGGTCTCCATGCGCCCTTTGATAAACTGAATCACCGCACAGCGTTTGCCGTGGCCGACACTGCGCGCCATAGTCCCCAACGCCGAACTGCTCTTACCTTTGCCCGGCCCCTTGAGTAAAATTAACACGCCGCGCTCTTGATCGGCCCTGGCAATGCGTTTGTCGATTACCGCTTTTTTTGCCGCCATCTTCTGTTGATGTGTTTTCATTATTATTCTCCTTAATTTTAGCTGTGCAGCAAGTGATAGTGGGCGCCTAACTGGCGGGCAATGGCTTCACCGCGACCGCGTTTGACCGCCGTGTTTTCGGTATCGATCAGTACTGTAGTAGCCCCGAGTCTTAGATCTGAAACTTGAGCTCGGCTGCGTCCATCGGTAATGAGATAACAGCGCACTGTAGTGGCGTTAGCTGTACTTAACTTTGCCACTATGGCCTGCGCTTGCTCTAATACTTTACGCAGCGGCGTTCCGCCGGCGACATCGACTTTATTTAACAGCGTCCGTAATTCTTTGGGTGCTTTGACTGCCGCTTGAATCTGTTGCACATTAGCGTTGCCAAAACCTAAGATCTGCAGCTTTTCGCGCTGCAGGTAAGCTTGTCTGGAAATATCTAATACACAAGCCTTAGCCCTGGCTGACAGCTGCTGAACTAAAGTCGAGGCAGAAGTATCCAACAGTACTAAATGCAGAATTTTTGCTTTGGGTTGCTTTTCGCGGTATTTAAGCGTCAGAGCGGGCCATTGGGCGGTGCTATTAAGTAAGGTGGAAAACCAGTTAATGCTGCTTTTATCTGCAGATACTATATCGCTGTCGCTATGGCCTCGCAGCGCCTTGCCCACAGTTTTCGCCGCACTGAGCGTATCATTTGACTGAGCCTTGGCGTTTTTATCTGCGCTAAAAAATTGGCTCAACAGCGCAGCGCTGCTAACAGACTCATCCAGAGTCGCCTCAACTGACTGCGGCGCCTGCATACTGCCCCAGTCACTGTCTGCTCCCTGCTTTGTATCTGTTGAATTGGAACCGCGTTCGGTTAAGCTCTGCCCAGTTTGCGCTTGATCAGCTGAAGGAAGTTGTGGTTTTGCTGCCGGGCGTGAGAAGTTCCCCGGGTTTGGTGGCGCTTTTTGACTGTCGTCATCAGCACTTTGGTTGTTGTCATTATCGCTGTCACCAGATGAAGATGACATTGTAGTTCTTCTGTGGGCCAATACTAACTTTTCAACAGTATCAATATCCGCAAGCGTCACTTGGCTATCGGCTCGCCAGGCAGCCTGAGCTAGCGCCGCGCGATACATCACTATATCTGCTCGCACCCCTTCTACCCCTGCATCATGACAGCGCTGAGCGATATTAATGCGCAGCTCATCAGAGCAGCTAATTTTTGGTAACAACCCTCTGGCCGCGGCAATTTGTTCACTTAACTGGCGCTGTTGCTGCTGATATTGATCTGCAAACTGCTCTGGATCAGCTTCGAATGCTTCGCGGCATTTTACAATTGCCACCCGTTGCTCAAGGCTCAGCTGTGTGTCTAGTTCAACCATTAAGCCAAATCGATCTTTTAACTGGCCACGCAGTTCACCCTCGTCCGGGTTCATAGTGCCAATAAGTGAAAACTTACTGTTGTGGGAGTGGCTTATGCCGTCGCGCTCCACCCGATTGACACCACTGGCGGCCACATCCAGCAATTGGTCAACCAAGTGATCAGCCAGTAAATTGACTTCATCAACATACAAAATGCCGCCATCAACTTTACTTAACAGACCGGGAGAGAAATGTAATTGCTTGTTATTAAGCACCCTCTCAATGTCCAGAGTGCCGGTGAGCATTTCCAAACTAGTGCCCAGGGGCAAAGTGACAAAGGGACAAGGGGTATAATTGACAGGTGGCAGTATATTCGCCAGTGCTCTGGCCAGTGTAGACTTAGCACTGCCGCGTGGACCACTGACCAGCACCCCGCCAATAGCCGGATATATGGCAGCGAGAATTAGGGCTTTCTTAAATAGTACCTGCCCCTGAACCGCACTGAAGGGAAAGTCACTGTGTAATTGAGACATAAAGTATCCATTTGAAGCACCCACCGTGCTTTTAGAATTAGCAAATTTAAGGCCGGTCTCCGGGCTAGAGTTAAACGTGAATTAAGCTCTTTACCGTTGCGGGGGCAGCGATGGGATATAAAAACCATACTTCCCGATTATCCACAACAAAGTTGCGGCACCTTTAATTAAGCCACAATATTACCATTGGCCCAACGAGTTACAAGCAATATATATGGCTTCTAGTCGCAACGCTAATAGTTGTAAAAATTATGATCGATTTCAACGCTTAAGATGTCGTTATTGGCTAACTACAGTCACAGCAAAGAATAGCTCTAACACCCGATTTTGTGGTGATCTGGGCCATTTTCACACTTGAGTTCAAGCGCTTGGCAGATTAAATTGACTCATTCGCAGATGAACATTAATCAAGTGCTATACTAGTGGCTATGAATAAAGCTAACACGAGTGAAATTTCCCAGCAGGCATTGCAGCAGACAATCAACAGCTCTAAACAAGCTTCGGTGGTGCATGTTGACGCACAGCAAGGCTTCACCTTGAATGCGATTTTAGATACCGATGGCAGTATCAGTTTATCTCCTGGACAACACTTACAAAGTAAGCCCAGCGAACTAAGCGTAGGCAACATTGACCCTGCCAAGCTAGATAACGATGACTTCCTGGCACTGTTACTTGATCCCCAAGACATCAATGCGCTGATAGAGGCCAATATCACCCACAGCGCCCCTGAGCCCAAGGATGACTCACTGTTATTTTCTGGATCGGTTCACAATACTATTTTGAAACTCGAAGATGTGCTCTACAAAGAGGACAGTTTAGATGAGTACTTACCCCCTGACGAGAGCGCCAAATGGTATCTGTACGGGGATGGTAGAGCCATAGATGGAGCTATCTCGGGCCCTGGCATGCAAGACATTCACGACGCCCTGTTAATGCAACAGCTTTTGGCACAGCAGTATGTTGAATAACTTACTGCGCTGCTTTTAACCCTTGAAGGCAAAGTTTTTGCAGCGAAATAGACTAGAACTATGCAGCTTTTCAACTATGCATTATTCTACTGATGTTTCTTTCTTGCCCCTGAGCCACAATGCCTTGTGACTTCGTTTTATGTCTGGGTCTACGGGTTAGCTGCTTATCCAACATTTTCTCAATGTACTGATTCAGTTCGGCTTTAATTAATTCTTCGCGTATACCTTGCATTTGCGATACTCCTATTAAATGACTGGCATTATGTTCCTCAATTAGTGATGCAAAATAACCTAAATATATTGCAACTTGATGACAACAAATGAAAGTTCAAAACTCAGTCAGCCGTTGATTTCTCAAACCTACCCCGCTAATGAAAATAGCTGTAAACCTGTACTTCCCACAAGCCAAACAACCTATAAAAGTTGACTTATTGGCACATTAATAGCAACATTTTTGCATTGGCTTCGCACAAGTATTCGCCCACGCACTAAACTTTGCTACTATCGGGAAAAAGTTAAAACATAAGGTATATTAATGTCAGAATATAGCCAACATCCAGCGCCGGCTGATGCACAGCAAAGGCGTAACGCCAAACCCGTTATTTGTTACAGTGTCGAGCAACTGCCGCGCTACGATCACCCGTTTTATCAACGTGCCAGATCTGCTCTGACGAAAGTCGATGAAGTAATAGTCCCACCGCGAGACGCCGCAAGCTTTATCGTACCTGCCGGCCATTTCTTCAGAATCAGCAGCGTTGAAGGCTCACAAGTCGGCGATTTAAACTTATTCAACGCCAACAACTTAAAAGAGCATTTCTATAGTGGTAAAACCCGCCAACTCCACGCCAGTCACTTAAGCGTTGGTGATCGGCTCTGGTCTAACCTACCAAGCTTGCGTGCAATCGCCACTATTACCCACGATACTCTGGACTGGTACGGCTGGGATCAGGATGGCGCCGGCGTGCACGATGTAATCGGCACCCGTTGCGACCCTTACACTAACCAGTTGCTGAAACAGACCGACTATCACTATTGCTGCCACTCCAACTTAACCAGAGCGCTGGCACAGCATTTAAACGTTACTACCCGTGAAATCGAACACTTAGTACACGATGTAATGAACGTTTTCATGTGCACCGGCTTTAGCAAAGATACACACCAATACTTTATGAAGGCCAGCCCGGTACGCCCCGGTGATTTCCTAGAATTTTTTGCTGAGATCGATTTACTGGGAGTCCTCAGCGCCTGCCCGGGTGGCGATTGCGGTAGCAGCCACTCAGATGACAACACCCCCTGCTTCCCGCTAAAAGTAGAGATATTTAAAACTGCTGAAGAGAACTTAGCAAACTGGAGCAGTTCAGAACTGAGTAAATACACTGGTGGTCACGGCGTTTAGTCTGCGCATAAAAGTGAATGATACAGATGAAGCTAGGCTGAAATTGGTTCAGCTTCATCCCTCAACAGCTAAATACATCACAGGATGATCTACCACCCACTCCAATAGGAAAATATCGGCTATCGACTTTTGATGCACAAAACAGGTTTATACTTATGTTTTAGCGGCCCTAAATAATTCAGCCCTTTCATATTTGAATACATCCGTACCCCCTAAGCAGATACAGCCCTGTAGTGGAGAGTAAAATGTTAAACAAGCTCATATACTTGATTTTATTCAGCCTGTTAATCAATTCACCTTTGCAGGCCAGAAGCACTGAGACAATAGTAATAGTCAGAGGTAATGGATATTATCCACCTAATGAAATGATGGATGCTGATCAGCAGTTGAGCGGGGTGCATATTGATATTGTCCGCGCTGTCGCCAAATTGCTTAATATGCCCATAGAAATAAAAAGCCTGCCCTGGAATCGCGCTCTACACTTGATGGAAAAAGGGGAAGCAGACGCTATTACCCATATAGGTAAAACTCCAGAGAGAGAGAAATTCGCGCTCTTTTATGAAGGCAATACTCTGAGTACAACTCGCAACGGTTTTTTCATCTTAAAAGAGAATGCGGCTGATTTTAATTATACAGGTGAACTGCAGCAGCTTACAGACAACACCATAGGGACGATTAATGGCTACAGTTACGGCATTGCATTTGACAGTGCAGAGTACTTAAACCGGGACACTGGAACTGATACAGAAGAAGTTTTACTCAGCAAGTTAATTCGCGGTCGCTTTCCTATAGCCATATCAAAGATTGACCGAATATATTTTATCGCCAATAAAAATAAAGTCAGGGATAAAATAATTTTCCTGAAACCTTACATGCCGGGAGTAGAGCAATATATAGCCTTTTCAAAAGTACTGAACCATCAAAAGATCGGCCTCAAGTTTGCTGCTGCACTGAGTATGTTTAAAACAACCCTGCAGTATCGGCAAATATTAGCTAAATATGGTTTGCAGGTGAATGATAGTAGTGAACCGTGAACCGTGAGTTGGAAGTTGGAAGTTGGAAGTTGGAAGTTGGAAGTTGGAAGTTGGAAGTTGGAAGTTGGAAGCCAACTGAGCTTAAACCAAAAAATAGAAAACACCGATTTCTATGCAATTAGCTTAAGATAATAGGGCCACAACAACAGCTTAAATTATTCTACACTCCTGATTTACATCCCTATATAGCAGCCATATACTGCATCATTAGCCATAAGCCACCAGTCGATTGAGGTAAATCAACAAAATGACAGATTATAAAACTATCTCTGCCTATGATTCGCAAGTCGATAACTATCTGAACATGGTTGATACACAATCTCCCGATGCAACCTTGGTAAACTTTATTGCGCGGCTAAAAACCAATGACTACGTGCTTGATCTAGGCTGTGGCCCTGCTCATTGCTCAGTGACAATGCGTCAACGAGGATTGCGGGTTGACCCTACAGATGCATCCGAGGAAATGGTAACTCTTGCAAACAGTACTTTTGACATCGGCGCTAGGCAGGCGCTGTTTACTGATATAAATAGCGAAAATACTTATGACGCAATTTGGGCAAATTTCAGTCTGCTGCACGCTAAAGCCGATGACTTTGCCAATATTTTGCAAAAGCTGCACACAGCAATAAAAGCCGGTGGTATTTTTCATCTATGCATGAAAATTGGCAAGGGATCGAGACGCGATAAACTGGGTCGTTACTACAGCTATTATTCACAAGCCGAGTTATGCAGCTACCTGCATAATGCCGGTTTTATTGTAGATAATATTGCGTTGGGAGAAGCGACAGGCTTGGCGGGAGAAGCAGAACCTTGGATCGCAATAATCAGTGCTGCCGATCATCGCTCAGTTGTTTAATCTATTAAGTCAAAGCATCGGACATAAGCCAAGTACCCTCGGTATATTCCAGCAAACAAGGCCTTGCAAAACTCGATCAAGCAAGGCCCATCTCTGACTACTTACTACTTACCACTGAAGATTCCTCGTCTCCAATGGCCAGTAGCTCTTCAAAGCTCCAAACCTTCTTCGATTCAGCAATCATATCGACCATATCGGTGATGAATTTTGCGGCACTTTGCTCTTCAGGTACTTCCTGTGGAGGTAACTTATCTTGCAGCCACAGACTATCGACGTAATCGGCAAGATCAGACATTTGCGTTTTAAAGATGATTGCGATCTGCTCGGCAAAGGGATGTGGTTTACCATCTGCTTTCAATCCCAGAGGCTTATTATCTTTAAAGTTGGCAATCAGCTGTTCAAAATTTAAAGGGACATCAGCGCCCAAACCCTTGATGTCACCCAGCATTTTTATTAGCCGATTTTCTAGGGAGATGGCCTCCTGCCCCAGCTTCTGTTGCCATTGCTGGCTGGTTAACACTTTGCCACCGACGTGGTAACTCATATCAACATTCATAGTATCTTGGGAAAATTTTCTGTAGCCACGGCTCGATCTTGCTAGATCCCCGGTTTCCCAGCGCTCGAAACCGTATAAATCTTTAACTTTAGCGTAGGCTCGCTGCGCATTGGTTTCGTCCTTCATCCAGTCGCTGGTTTTGGTTCTTTCGCTCAAACCACTTTGCATGTCGCTGATGCTCAGCAATGCATCTTTATTGGCATTGGCATTGGCAAAATCATCAATCAATTGTTTCTGAGGGTGGGGATCACCGTTGTAAGTCGTCGCTAAGTCTCGGCCGGCAATCATATTATCCATCAAGTCTTGCAGGGTAAAGCGCGGTTCAAGCACTGTTGCTACATCTTGGTTAAAACGTTCAGCAATCGGCTCATACACTTGCAAATAATTGCTTAACGCTTGTCTCTCTTCACCTCTGACCATCATCGTAGCCACTTGGTTTGCCGCTTGCTTGGCATCACCCAAGAAACTAATCATTTCCACATTTAACTCTGTCAGCTCAAATAGACCACCTGCGGAAGAACCGATTAAAGCGTCACTGATACTGGCGAGGGCCTCTGGTTGTTCTGCCCGGCCATTAAAAGCACTGTACCTGTATTTTTCAGCCAGTACATCCACCTCTAGGGGCCTGTCTATATTATTCTGATCCAACCATTGAGACAAATGTGTCGGCAAATTATAGATGTCAGCATGATTTTGTTTTATGACGTTAAGTTGTTGTTTATTATCGATCCAAAACTGATTTAACATCTCCGATTGAGGCAATAAACTGCCGTCAGCGTTTTCACTGGCCTGCCGCCCTTCGCTGACATTAGTGATCAACATATCCAGGTCAACCGAATTTAAGTTTTCCAGGTCGAGCTTCCCAGCCAGCTTCTGGGACATATCAAAAAAATCACGCAAATATGAATCAACTAAACCTCGGCGTTCAGCGA
Source organism: 'Osedax' symbiont bacterium Rs2_46_30_T18 (assembly GCA_002163025.1). Taxonomy (GTDB): domain Bacteria; phylum Pseudomonadota; class Gammaproteobacteria; order Pseudomonadales; family Balneatricaceae; genus Rs1. Next base: position 3,577 of record MABF01000227.1, on the reverse strand, counting down.
CCATTTGCTCTAAATATTTGGCCGCTTGTTCTCCATGTTCACCAGCGCCATTAAGTTGTTGCCATTGATTACTATAGCTGTCACTGCGTTGATAGGCACCAAATTGAACTTCCTTGGCAAAATTCACTTGTTGATAAGAATCTTCTCCCATCCTTTTATCGCTAATCAGTTGCTGCATTTGCGCATAAGTTTCGCTGTGGGCGTTGATGTCCTTTCTCATTGTTGGACTCAAAGCGAATCCACTCTCTACGGCGCTTATATTTTGCATCGACTGCATAGTGACTAATCTCCCTCTATAAATCTAAGTGCAACAAAATTACAAATAACGTATTGGAGGTTTTAAAAGCAATTATTATGCCACTGGCTGGTTAATCGTCATTAAGAGAGTTTTATTTATTGAGCAACAGCCGTATTAAGTTTTGACTAACATTGATTATCGCAATCAGCCCCATTATATGCTCTGCGGATAATCGTTTAATGAGCACCATGATTTCAGCCGATCCATAGATCCTGTCTTTCTTGACCATGACAGTAGCTAATAGGGATATCCAGACGTTATAATCACTGTTTTTTACTAGGATTTATGATGCGCTTAATTGTACTGGCACTATTGTGCTTAACGCTGACCGCTTGTGTTGGCATTCCGGATTCAGACGGTTTTTTTGGCATACCTGGAATTTAAACTTTTAGAAATGACCACTGCACTACTTTCAAGGATATCACTATGATTCGATTAGCAATATTTACCGCCATTGTCGTTTTACAAGGTTGCGCAGGTATTCCCGGCTATTAACATAATGCGAGTGTTGTTTTTGCTACAGCACTCTGTTCGTTGCCCTCCTGCTTCAACAAACTACTCAAACATGTTCCTCATACACATTGCGAAAATATCTAATTGATAGTTCGCTGGACAGCGAAGTGTCGCAAATTATCTTGTGATTTAATTCCCTTCACTATAAACAGTTAAATTAAATTGATGGGAAAAAGAAATGTCATTCATGTCGTATATGAACGAATTTTTTATCGAAGAAAATAGATTAGCGCTTACCTTTAAAATTAGTCGTTCGCAATTGCTCAGATATATCGAAACAGGCGCAATTCCCAACTACAGTTATCACATAATCAACTGCAACTTGGTTGAAACAACAGTTTTTGGCAAGCTAAAAATCGACCAGGGAATACCCGGGAAATATTATTCTAAGTCCGTGCAGCATTGGTTTACTAAGGCACTAAAAGTAATCGAGCTATATCCCACTGATCAGATAGGCGAGCAACTGCAAAATGAATTCCAGCTCGAATATTCCCAGCACATAAAACAACTGTTGCAATTTAAACAGCTATTCCCAGAACTCTTTGATGATAAAGGAATCTTTATAGAGTCCCTATTGAAAAAGAAAGCAGCACAAACCTGCAGTGAGCATCTCAGCGGAGCTTATGGCGTGTGTGTTGTTAATCCCAATTCAGTGTCCGCTATTATTGAAAAACAAATTGCCGTGCGTCGATTAACAAGTGTTACGGAAAACGGCAATAAACAAAAATTCAGTGATCAACAGCAAACCGAGTTTTTAAGGGCAGCAGAAAGATTTGATCAAGTAGCTATGCCCTTCTCTCCAGCGGATTATCCACACTCTAGCAGGAGACGATTGTTAGATGATATCAGAGCCAGACTAGACTATTGAACACATAACGACCGCCCTGAAAATGGGAATTTTCGACGGCCCAGCTAACACTGTACCTTGGTGCGTGTTCTTGCGTTTCTCTGCAAAAACACGCTGTTTAGAAAAAACGATTAATGCCCTCCATTCCCTTCACACTAATTATTTTGTTTTGTAAGCTCCATTATCCAATTGGTTTCCCAACTATCACCATCATCTTTAGAAAACGCTTGCTCCCATACAGGAGACTCCAAGTTCTGCAAAATCCAAGTGAACCTCAACTTTACTGGGATTCCCTTATATATTTCATCAGCATAGAAAAGGCCTTTCCCATCAACAAACTCGCCAATAACTGGCTTATCAATTACATCAGGCATGCGCCCGTCCAGCCACCAAATTGCCCACTTATTTGATTTCTCATTATAAGAGCGAATAGCCATGGCATTAAAGGTAGACTCTGGAGATTCTAGGGTATGATCTTCAATATTTCCATTACCTCCAAGAGTTTTGATGGCAGATGAAACGCCCGAAAACTCGACCCACTCATCACAGCCATTTAAAATGCTCTTCAAACGCCTATGTTTAATATCCCAGCTGCCAATGATAAAATCAAAATCACTTGACGCACTGCGCACCAATCCACATAGATCTTGTCCTACTGTCTTCTTATCATCGCTCATTGCACTTAAATCTCACCAAAAATTATTATTGAAAACATAAGAATATAGATCCTATATGCCACTCAGAGTAGATAGTATATCGACACAACTGACACTTTATGTCATATTTGATTATGCAAAGAACAAACACAAATAAGCACATGCAAAGGCTTGATACACTTGCAGGTATGTTGAAATCAGATGATTTTTTAACGGTAAAAGATCTAGCAATCAGTTTAGGCACTTCCACGCGCACTATTTTCCGAGACATTAATATTCTCAGGGATCGAGGGTTACCAATAGATGCAGATAAAGGTAGAGGTGGTGGTGTAAAGTTACATAGGAGCTGGGGACTTGGGAGGTTAAGTTTAACTGATCAGGAAACCATTGATCTCCTAATAAGCCTAGCGATATCTGAAAAAATGAATTCGCCACTCTTTATGGATAACCTTAAACCCATTCGCTACAAACTGATGGCACTACTATCGCCTGATCAAAAATCTAATGTAGAAAATTTACGCGGACGAATTTTGATTGGTAGTTCAGCTTCACCTATAGTCCTCTCATCATATGAGCTCTCTCCCCGCCAGCAGGCCAGCGAATTGAGTGCTGCATTTTTATGTCAAAGACAACTATCGATATGTTACAGCGATGAGAGTAATAAAATAACCAAACGCACAATAGAACCCCACTATCTCTATCTTAATTATCCTGTTTGGTACATTTTAGCTTGGGATCATTTAAGAACTGGGTTTCGTACCTTTAGATGTGATCGAATATTAAAACCAATGGTAATGGAAAAATCATTCAAAGTTCGACCCTTCGAAGATTTTACCCATATGATCAAGACAGATAATCCCATCTTGCCTTAATTGCACAACTAGCTATCGCGTTTTACTATTACCAGCAGTCACATAGATAATGGCGCAAGCTCAGCATTGATTGCTGCTTATGTCCGATTTTTAGGTGAGCAAAAAAAGTAAAGTTGCCAGTCTAACAAAACGACTACTATTAGACGATTTTGTCGACTGCCTGTCACATAACATGCCCAAGTAAACCTGAGCTGGAATCAACTGGATCCGATACAAGAATGACATATCAAAGGATTGCTGAAAGAGGTTATGGGAGCAAATAAGTACCTGGACAACTAGGTTTATCCTCTGTGACTTACAGATCAATGAAACTGTAAGTCCGGCCAGAATCCATTGTTATTTTTAATTAGAATTTACCGTTACTATTTTTCCATTTTTCACGCGCCGGAAT
>MABF01000132.1 GCA_002163025.1 'Osedax' symbiont bacterium Rs2_46_30_T18 | reverse complement strand
TGCCCAATACAGAATTAGACATAGAGGCACACAAGCGTGGAAATTCGGTATATTTCCCGGACTTTGTCGTCCCTATGCTGCCGGAAATTCTCTCCAATGGTCTCTGCTCGCTGAAGCCGCTGGTGGACAGGTTAGCCATGGTCTGCGAGATGACTATCAGTGCGGCGGGTCGCTTATCCGGTTATAAGTTTTACGAGGCGGTGATTCAATCCCACGCCCGACTTACCTACAATAAAGTGGGTACGATGTTGGATGACGATTCGGCAGGGGACGAGCTAAGAGCACAATACCAACAGGTAATGCCGCACTTGCGCAGCTTAAAAAGTCTGTACACAGCGCTGCGTGCTTCCCGAGAAAAGCGCGGCGCGATGGATTTCGACACAGTCGAGACCCGGGTTGTTTTCGCAGAAGATCGCAAGATCGACAAAATAGTACCGATCAAGCGCAACGATGCACACAAGCTGATTGAAGAATGTATGCTCTGTGCCAACGTCGCCACCGCTCGTTTTATTATGAGCGCCAAAATGCCAAGTTTGTACCGGGTACACGATGCGCCAAAAACTGAGCGGCTTCAGAGTCTGCGCAGTTATCTGGCCGAATTGGGCCTTGAGCTTGGCGGTCAGGACGATCCTGAACCTGGTGATTATCAACAGCTGGCGGCCTCTATCAGTGAGCGAGCCGACAGGCATGTAATACAAGTGATGATGTTGCGCTCAATGTCTCAGGCGGTCTACAGTCCTGAAGAAAAGGGCCATTTTGGTCTGGCTTACTCGGCTTATACCCACTTTACATCGCCAATTCGTCGCTACCCGGATCTGTTAGTGCACCGCGCGATTCGCTCGCTGATTCACTCGCAAAGCGAGCTTAGCGCGATAGTGCGTCCGGATAAGTTCGTGGCTAAACCGGAGTTTGCCTACAACTACAGCATTGAGCAGGTACTACAGTTGGGTGAGCACTGTTCAATGACAGAGCGACGTGCTGATGATGCCACCAGAGACGTGATGGCCTGGCTTAAATGCGAGTACATGCAATCTGAAGTCGGCAATGAGTTCGAGGGCATAGTCACTGCAGTGACAGGGTTTGGTTTATTTGTAGAGCTCAAAGACGTCTACATTGAAGGCTTGATCCACATCACTGCACTGCCTAAAGATTACTACCATTTTGAAGCGGCAAAACAACGGATGATCGGTGAGCGCACTCGCAAAGTGTTCCGCCTTGGCGATCAGTTGAGTGTTAAAGTTGTGCAAGTTAACCTGGATGACCGCAAGATAGACTTTGAACTGGTATCAACCATCGCCAGTGCTAAAAAAGTCCGCGGTGCTAAGAAGTCATCTAAATCTAAGCCGGCTAAAGCTAAAGCGTCAGAAAAACTGAACACTGAAGATCAAGAATTGCAGCCTGCTGCTGTAACAGTGCCAGAGCGGGCGGAAGATTATAGCAGCTCTCGCAAGGCCGTGTTAAACGTTGATCAGGCACCTGAGGCTGTACACAAAACTAAGCGCAAGCCAAAGAAAGTTAAAGTGAAGGCGGTCGGTGATAAAGTTAAAGCGCATTTGAGTAGCGCCGAACAGGAAGTCGCTAAGTTAAATAAAGCCAGCAAAGGCAAATCTAACCGGGCGAAAAAGCGCAAAGCAAAGAAAGTACTGAAGAAGTCTGTTAAGAAACAACAGTCTTAAGAAAAAAGTGCAGCTGATACAGCTGCATTTTTTCGCCGGTCAGCCGCAGCAGCGGCTAGAATTAATCTTTATACTGTTCTAGCAGATCAATAATAGTCTTTTTGAATTCAGCACCGTTGCTCGGATCACGTAATCCGTACTCAACAAAAGCGTTCATGTAACCCAATTTGTTGCCGCAGTCATGCGCTTTGCCTTTCATGCAATAAGCCTCAACGGTCTCCTGTTGCATCAGCGCGGCGATCGCATCTGTGAGTTGAATTTCATCACCGGCACCTGGCATAGTTTTTTCTAGCAGGCCCCAAATATTCTGAGAAAGTACATATCTGCCAACAACCGCCATATTAGAGGGAGCTTCTTCTACGCTTGGCTTTTCAACCACGGCGGTCATTTTTACTGAATCACCTGGCAGTAATTTCTGGCCGTTGCAATCTGCGATCCCGTAGTTACTGACCTGTTCTGTGGCGACAGGCTCTACCATGATCTGGCTATGCTGGTTCTGGTCATAAGCAGTAATCATCTGTGCCAGGTTGTCACGACTCAGATCTGAGTAAGTGTCATCTAGAATTACATCCGGCAGTATTACTACGAAAGGTTCATCACCGATCAGAGGTTTGGCCTTAAGGACTGCGTGACCTAGGCCTTTTGCCTCGCCCTGGCGCACGTGCATTATGGTAGTGCCCTTGGGAATAATACTTTGAACTTCATCCAACAGCTGCCGTTTAACCCGAGTTTCCAAGGTGGCCTCTAACTCAAAGGACTTGTCGAAGTGGTTTTCTATAGCGTTTTTAGAAGAATGGGTAACTAATACTATCTCAGTGATGCCAGCGGCAACACATTCGTTGACAATATATTGAATCAGCGGTTTGTCTACTATTGGTAACATCTCTTTGGGGATAGCTTTAGTGGCGGGGAGCATTCTTGTTCCCAGGCCCGCTACAGGTATAACCGCTTTTTTAACAGTAAATTGAGTCATCGTTCATCCATTGTCATCGACAGAATTAGTTTAGGCATAGAGACGCTAATTGTACCTAAGTACTGAATGTAAAGTTACTAAATTTAGTGGCTAAACCGTTAGATCAGACTGGTGTGATGTTGTTAACTAGGTGATTTCTCGATTATCAATTGTCGGTTTTACTACAGACCCTATAATATAAGCACTTTAAGCCGCTAACATTAAGGATCTACCTTGAACAGTACCGACAAACCTGCAGCACAAGCTTTTGTACTTTTTCTTATGGCCCCGCAGTTAAGCCCCGGACAACTTGAAGCTGTGGTTGATTATTGCCGATCAGAGCAATTATTAGCGGATGGAGCGCAGCTGATTAACAAGGATG
>MABF01000012.1 GCA_002163025.1 'Osedax' symbiont bacterium Rs2_46_30_T18 | reverse complement strand
GTGATTGCTGGTCTGTTTTAATCTGCGCAAATGTAGCTGTCGCTGCAGAGCGACCTATATCGACAAAACTCCCCTGATACATCTCCAGCAGATAACTAACCGCCCAGCCAGCCACCACTGATAGCAATACAAAAATAGACAGACCTGAGAGCAACCCCATATAGCCGATCAGAGACCAACGGCTGCTAGCACCAGAGCGCTCGGCTGTACGCTGAATAGATAAAACCGGATTGCCTTTACCTATATGCCCGATGACAACTTCACAGAGCATCATCGGCACCCCCATCAGCGCGATGCACCCAAGATACAGCAGCACAAAGGCACTGCCGCCATTTTCGGCCATTACAAAGGGAAACTTCCATATATTTCCGAGCCCAACAGTTCCCGCTGTTGCGGCTATAAAGAACAGCCAGCGGCTGGACCATACTGGCTGGATAATTGTGGTACTGCTCATTGATCACCACCTGGAAACTGTTATAAATTTGCGCCAATTGTTTATTGTTAGCTATCAATTGACAAGATTTATTTCTTTATTATGACAGTAAGCAGCACTGTACAAAACCCGAACAGGGCTGCGAATCGATTCTTAAGCCAAGCTAAATTGCCAGCAAAGTGTATAAATATCAACCAATCATAATCTGATTCGGCAATTAGACTGAGCTTAATAGCGATTTAATAAAGCCTATTTCAGTTATTTTTGTAATTTTGCGATTTTTTCTCAGCTGTTAACTATCGAAAGAAGCTGCTCATGGTTATACTTGCGCGCATGGCAAAAAAGAAAAAAGCGAAAAATACCGGTAATACCATCTGTCTGAACAAACGCGCCAGACACGAGTATCATATCGTCGAAACATTAGAAGCTGGAGTAGTACTTGTAGGCTGGGAAGTTAAGAGCCTGCGGGATGGTCGTGCCCAATTAACAGAGGGCTACGTCACCTTTAAAGATGGTGAAGCGTGGTTGTCTAACGCCAACATGACCCCGCTAAAGCAAGCCAGCACCCACTATGTAACTGAACCCAAACGCCCGAGAAAACTGCTAATGCACAGCCGGCAGATCTCTAACCTGGCCTTTGCGGTTGAAGCTAAAGGCTTCTCCTGCGTTCCCTTAGCCTTATACTGGAAAGACGAACGGGTCAAATGCGAAATAGCCCTGGTACGTGGTAAACAGCAACACGACAAACGCGCCACTGAAAAAGAGAAAGACTGGAACCGCCAGAAACAACGCGTACTCAGCACCCGTTAAACACTACACCAGCGCCCCATAACCACTATGGAGCGCTACTTGTCCCCCTAACAACTTCCTACTCGTTACTTTCTACTTCCGACTTTCCCCTCGCTACTTATTTAAATTCCCTTAGTTATCGAACCTTTCCGCCCCTTTACCATCCAAGCAACAGATCAATAATCAAGAGGCGACCATGAGAGCAAAATTATACTGTCTGTTTTTAATACTCTTCAGTTTCACCAGCATGCACACTACAGCGGCACTCCCGGCAACCGATGCCCAGGGGAAAGTGTTGCCCTCACTGGCCCCAATGCTGCAAAAAGTTAACTCTGCAGTAGTCAATATTGCCACCTTTTCCAATGCTCAGGTAGCCCAAAACCCACTGATGAACGATCCGTTCTTCCGCCGATTCTTCGATAGCCCCAACAGTCGCCAGCGGCCGCAACAGCGCAGCAGCAGTGCCGGTTCCGGGGTTATCGTAGATGCTGGAAGAGGCATAGTGATGACTAACTACCATGTCATTGAGAACGCCGATGAAATTCGTGTATCACTGATCGACGGCCGAAACTTCAGCGCCAAGTTAATGGGCTCTGACCCTGATTTGGATATCGCAGTATTAAAAATAGCCGCTAAAGACCTGACCGAACTCAAACTGGCCGACTCCTCCAGAGTCCAGGTCGGTGATTTTGCCGTCGCTATCGGCAACCCTTTCGGTTTGGGTCAGACTGTGACTACCGGTATTGTTAGCGCGCTGGGCCGATCCGGCCTGGGACTTAAAGGCTACGAGAATTACATACAAACCGATGCCTCGATTAATCCCGGCAACTCAGGCGGCGCACTGGTCGACCTGGCCGGCAGACTAATCGGCATTAACTCGGCAATCATCGCCCCAGCTGGCGGCAACGTCGGCATCGGCTTTGCCATCCCGATCAACATGGCCAAAGCCAGTCTTAAACAAATACTGCAGCACGGAGAAGTCAGACGCGGCCAGATAGGGGTTAGCATCCAGAACATAACCGACGACTTGCGCCAAGCCTTCAACCTGAAAAACGGTCAGCAGGGAGTATTGATCACAGGTGTTGGCGATAACACCCCGGCCAAGCGCGCCGGATTAAGATCCGGTGACATCATTACTGCGGTAGATGGCGCCAACACTAACTCAGTGAATCGCCTGCGCAGCCAGATCGGCATCAAAAACATCGGTGATAAAGTCAAACTGCTAGTCTTACGTGAGGGTCGCAACAAAACCTTCAACATGGACGTCGGCAACCCGCAACAATTTAGCAGCAAAAACAACAGTAACAGCACCCAAGAGTTGCATAATTTACTGGTCGGTGCCGGCTTCAAAAACAGCCGCAGTGCCAGAGGGGTTGAGGTCACTACTGTTACCAATAATTCAGTAGCTGCTTTTAACGGCTTGGAGAGCGGCGACCTGATTACCCGCGCCAACAAAATTAAAGTCAACAATCTCAACGACTTCAAACGCGCCCTAAAACGCAGTGACAAAGCCCTATTGTTAGAAATCAAACGCGGCAAACAAATGCTACTCATGGTTATTAGATAACAGCCACACCCCAGAATGGGCTCACCACAGAGCTCATTCTGACTTTTTTAGTCTTACATACGACTTTCTACTTACGACTTACAACTTTTTTTCCAAAAACCGGTCAAATAACATACGAACCGCAAATTAGTGCTTCCTATCTTAAAGCGAGGCTCTATAATAGCCGGTACTTAGGGGGTGACTTGGATTCGACGCTGATTACGAACCCTTAGGTGCATGTCGTGAGTGTAGTGAATCACGTTAATCCCTTACTACAAAGTTATAGTTGCAAACGACGATAACTACG
>MABF01000122.1 GCA_002163025.1 'Osedax' symbiont bacterium Rs2_46_30_T18 | reverse complement strand
TTACCACAATTTTCTTCGATAGTACTTTTATCATTTTTATAACTCCTCGAGTTGCTTTGTGTGATCCGACTACGTAAAGTGATGATCGGAAGACAGATAGGATTACACATAGAAATCATATGATCAATAGACAAGTCATAATATCTCTTAATATTTTATTCTACATTTCAACCGTAAATTAACGATTTCTGACCATGGAAGATGCTAATGACCAAAAAGAATACAAAAAAACCTAGAGAAAACCTAACTCAAAAGCTATTTTCTCAAATTAAACTGCAGATTGAGTCCGGGGAATTAAAGAGCGGCGACAAACTTGGCACCGAGAAACAGCTCATCGCTCAGCTGGGCGTCAGCCGCACGGTGATTCGCGAAGCTATTGCCAGTCTTAAAGCAGCAGGCCTGGTAGAACCCAGACACGGCGTCGGGGTATTCATCACAGAACCACAGCAAAACAACGGAAAACTCAATTTACTGCTGCAAAACTCCCATAAAATATCAGACACTATAGAGGCACTTGAACTGCGAGCAGCTGTTGAAATAGAGGCAGCAGGACTGGCTGCGACACGCTGTTCCCCTGCCCAGGAGATGGAAATATTTGAGTGTTATTATGCCTTTAAAGACAAGAAAGAGCTGCAACAGAACACCGAGCAAGAAGATTTCGAACTGCATGTCGCTATTGCAAAAGCCACTAACAATCAACATTTTGTAGATTTTTTGACCTTGCTGGGAAAGAAGACCATACCCCGCGCCAGACTGCAGGAGGAAGCGGGAATAGAGCCTGTATCTGACATAGATTTAAGGCTAGATGACGAACACAAAGAAATCATTGACGCTATCGCAGACAGAGATCCAGAACGTGCACGAAAAGCTATGCAAGCACATTTAAACGGTGGATCCAAACGCTACCGGGCACTTGCAAGGCTAGTTCAAAGAAAACAGAGCTAACAAAAAATTCCAAGTCATCATATGACTATTGACACAATCGGTGAAGATATATTATAACTATAGCATTGTTGGTAATAACACTTACATTCCACTCTTTGCTATGGACTTTAGAATGCATTATTTAGAACTCAAACAAAAAATCAGCGCTGGGTTGTTATCTTTCCCTGTGACTCATTTTGACAAAAATACTTTTGATTTTGACAAGCGCGCCTATCAAGATCATATCTCCTGGCAGACTCAGTTCGATGCTGCAGGCTTATTTGCCGCAGGCGGCACCGGTGAGCTGTTTTCGCTTTCCCCCAAGGAAATTCCCATCATTGTAGAAGCTGCCAAAGAAGTAGCAGGTGATGTGCCTATCCTTAGCGGATGCGGATACGGCACGCGCATGGCGATTGATATTGCCCAAGCGACCCAGGAAAAAGGTGCCGACGGCCTGCTACTACTTCCCCACTACTTGATTGGCGCGACACAAGAGGGGTTGTTCAATCACATTAAAGCAGTCTGTGATAGCATCGATATCGGTGTGATTATTTACAACCGTGCCAACTCAGTGGTAAAAGCAGCAACGGTACAGCGCCTGACTGAGGCCTGCCCTAATTTGATAGGCTTTAAAGACGGCACTGGCGACATCAACACTGTACGTGAGATCACATCATTACTCGGCGACAGATTGGTCTATATCGGCGGCATGCCGACACATGAAATGTTTGCACAAGCCTACGATGCTATGGGGGTTACTACTTATTCATCTGCTGTTTTTAACTTTGTCCCTGAAATGGCACTGCAATTTTTCCAGGCTATGCGCAATAAAGACAATGACTATATGGAAACTGTACTGCAAGATTTCTTTTACCCTTTTGCCAAGATCAGAGATCGCGCCAACGGCTACCCAGTCTCTATTGTTAAAGCGGGACTAGCAGCCATTGGCCGTGATCCGGGTCCGGTTCGCTCACCGCTAACTGATTTAACCGGTGAAGAAATGGACATGCTAAAAGCTGTTGTTCGTAAGTACAGTTAACGTCTACCGAAAAGCACTGGCGTTTGACCCCAATCAAACGCCCATCAACTTTCTATTATGAGAAGCAATCAATGATAATTACCGCGGTCCATACGCACATTCTGCACCACGACTTAGACCAGCCCTTTCAATCGGCATTTTCTACCTTCTACAGCAGGCGCCACATGCTGGTTGAAATTGTCTGCGATAACGGCTTAGTGGGCTGGGGTGAGTGCCTGGGGCCCGCCGATATCAATGTTGCCATCGTTAAGATGATGACACCTCTGTTAATAGGCAAGCAGGCATTAGACATTGAGCCAATTTGGAATGAGCTTTACAGCCAGTTTCGTGATCAGGGACAACGCGGCGCTACTCTTACCGCTATCAGCGGTATCGATATTGCCCTCTGGGATTTATCGGGTAAATATTACGACAAACCTATCTATCAATTACTTGGCGGTGCCTATCGTAAAGAGATCCCCGCCTACGCCACCGGCGGTTTTCGCATGCTAGGCAAAGACCGGATAGAGAGCTTAGTTGCAGAGACTAGCGCCTATGTGGCGCAGGGATTTAAAGCCTTAAAAATCAAGATTGGTTTCGGCATAGAATTAGATATTGCCGCTATCGTAGCAGTGCGGCAGGCAATAGGCCCCAAAATCAGTTTAATGATCGACGCCAATCACGGTTATGATTTGTCTGATGCCATTAAAGTGGGTCAGTTGGCGGCGCAATACGATATCGACTGGTTTGAAGAGCCGGTTATCCCCGAGGCGCTCAACTGCTACAGAGAAATGCGTAATCGCCAACCTATCCCCGTTGCCGGCGGTGAGACCTGGCACAGCCGCTGGGGCATCAACGAAGCACTCAAGCAACAGTGCGTAGACATTATTCAACCGGATGTCTGCGGTGTCGGCGGCTTAACCGAAGCGAGAAAGATAATCACCCTCGCCGATATACATCATGTGCGTTTGGTGCCGCATGTGTGGGGCACAAATATTGCCATGGCTGCTGGCCTGCATTTTCACGCCATTATCCCACCCGCCCCCAA
>MABF01000314.1:19009-26867 GCA_002163025.1 'Osedax' symbiont bacterium Rs2_46_30_T18 | reverse complement strand
AACTACCGTTAAAGCTACTTCCAGCGCTGTTTATTCGGCATTTCAAGAGTGTATTAGCAGCCTGCTATCGCTCTATCCACCCAAGATCTACGACACAGATGAACATTCAAATTTTCAGCTTATTTAACATAATAATAATTATACGAACTTGTATTTTTGTGTGATTCGGTTCTATTTTGAAGTTTCAAGCACAGCCAGCGCTTACTTCTTAAAGCTGCTTTTGCCCTGACTGACGAGTCTTTTACGCAAAAAAAAGACATTCACAACGGCCCGCACTAGCCGCGACTAACGATTAATGCAGCTCAGTATCATGCTGAGAATTTCATTGCTCTTATGCCTGCTCTTTTAACGAACACGACAATCAAAAGCGATGTACTTTTCAACATCACTTATCTTTAAATGCTAAATGCCTCTGAGAATATCCAGGTCATACCCCTTTGCTACCCGAGCTAATTAACCGCTAAAGGTGAGTTCAGTACATTCGATTACATTCGAAGCGACTCTGGCATTTAGAGCATTGTGAGATCCAGACTTCGCACCTAAACGACATGCTAACTACAGGCATGCTAGCTAGCCATAACCTCTGCCTAACAACCACTGTATGCTCTTCAATAGTCTTTATTTATCATCAGCGCAGTATCAGTGAGCAGCTCAGCTCAGCCCTCCCCTCTCTTGCTCTGCAAGTTGCATTTAAATTTAAAAGGTGCAAACAACTGACTTTGGTCGCTTTTTGTTCATATTTGATTAATACTGGTCGTCACTATTATATTTACTGAAGTCGATTAGAGACAGATTCTAATTATTTGAGTTATTTAATAAGGGAAACGTGATGATAAAAATCAATGCAAAGAACAAAGGGAGCGTTGTTCTTGGCTCTGTAGCCTTGCTGATTGCGACAGGGACAGCCCAAGGCGCAGGCTTCCAGTTAAAAGAGCAAAGTGCAGAGGGACAGGGAAACTCTTTTGCCGGGCAGACGGCAAAGGCTGTTGATGCCAGCACCATCTTCTATAATCCTGCGGGCATGATCCTGATAGAAGGTAATCACCTTCAGACTAACTTATCTCATATCGCCCCTGGTGCTAAATACAGTCATAAAAGCTCTACTGCAATCTCACCGCTGTTCTCCAAAAACTCGGGCATAGATGGAGGTGTGTCAGCGTTAGTGCCTGCTGCCTATGCTCTTTGGGACTATAATCAGCAAATTAAATTAGGTATCAGTGTCAACGCTCCTTTTGGGCTCTCGACTAAATTCGATGAGGATTGGATTGGCGCTCAGTACAATGTATTCAGTGAGATTAAAACCATCAACATTGCCCCTTCGGCTGCCTATAGAGTCAATGAAAAGCTCTCTGTGGGTGGCAACCTGCAGTTTCAAAAAATCGAGGGAAAACTAACCAATAAAAATGTCGTTGGCGTAGGCGCTGACGCCCTGACCACGCTTAAGGCCGATGATACAGGTTTTGGCTATGCGCTTGGCTTTCTCTACCAATACAGTGACAAGGGACGAATTGGCTTTAATTACCGGTCGCAAATTAAGCATACCTTAAAAGGAGACGTATCTACTCCCACTGTTCCCGCAGCTGTCAATTTGAACTTTAACGCTAAAGCCGCAGTCACTATGCCCGCTGTTGCCTCTCTGGGTATCTATCATCAGGTTTCAGAGCAGTGGACACTATTAGGTGATGTGGCCTGGACCGATTGGTCGGTGTTTAAGGAGCTACAAGTAGTTAACACCGATACTAATACCGATGTGGCTAACCCTACTCAGTATAATTGGGACGACACTCTGTTTGTTGCTCTTGGGGCAAATTATCAGTATAGCGATAACTTACAATTAAAATTTGGTGTGGCTTACGATCAGGGTGCTGCCAATGATGAAGACCGCACCGCGGGCATTCCAGATGCCTCACGCTACTGGGCTTCACTCGGTGCCAGCTACAAATTAAACAAAAATACTCAGCTCAATATTGGCTACTCACACATTCAGACTCAGACGGCTAAAATTTCAGAGGATAGCAAGCTCAATTCTCCCGTCAGTGGGCTAGGAAGTAAATATGAGGGCTCATTTAAACCTAAAGTAAGCATTGTTAGCCTCGGTCTGGACTATCAATTTTAACAACCGAAGTTTTCCTATCGCCAGGAAATATGTGAATAAATCAGATATTACCTTGGCCTCAGCTTTAAACAGCTAGTCACTTCTGCGCTCTCAGGGGTAGACAGAAGCACGCTAACTTTGTCCGATAATTTCACCAGGCCTGGTTACTTCGCCGAGCTGATCATCATCTGCACAAACTATAGCCCGCAGCGCAGACTGTAGGTGTATTATCAGCCCAACCACGCTGAAAATAAAACCCCGACAATAGCCAGAAACTCGCTATATCCCGATTATTCAACTATATTGAATCTAAACAATATCAATATGTTATTGGCGCTTCTTGACTGTAACAACAGCACTGCCCAGTAAATGTTTATATGGCCGCGTTCAAGGATGAAGAGCCCAACAATCTATCACTGCAATTGAGGCTAGAATATTTTTTAAGTACTACACTTCACATAGACCAAGATAACGGAGATCTGGCATGAACAATGCGGTTATAGCAGCTTACACTCGCTCCCCTTTTCATTTAGCCAACAGAGGTGAACTGGCCAAAATCCGCCCGGATGATTTACTGGCCAATACAGTGCGCGGCTTACTGCAGCAGAGCAAAATCAAAGGCGAAGACATCGAGGATTTAATCTGTGGCTGTGCATTTCCAGAGGGTGAACAAGGGTTTAATATCGCCCGTCTTATTGTCTTTATGAGCGGCTTACCTAACAGCGTCGCCGGCGCAACCATAAATCGCTGGTGCGGCTCTTCAATGCAGGGGGTGCATATGGCAGCGGGTAGTATCGCACTGGGTGCTGGGGATGCTTTTATCTGCGCCGGGATCGAGAGCATGTCGCGCATTCCGATGATGGGCTTTAACCCTATGCCCAACCCGGCCCTGTTTGCAAAATACCCTAAGGCATTGATGAGCATGGGTGACACGGCTGAAGTAGTGGCAAAAAAATACCACATTTCCCGCAGCGCACAAGAAGCGTTCGCTATGGCATCACAACGCAAAGCTGCAAATGCCCGTCAACTTGGCTCTTTTGACCGAGAGATCATTGCCATCAATGGCATCACAGCGGACGGCTGCATCCGAGCGGATACCACTTTAGACCAACTAGCGACGCTCAAACCCGCTTTCGACGTTAATGGCACCGTTACTGCTGGCACTAGCTCTGCGTTAACCGATGGCGCCGCTGCCCTGTTAGTCTGTTCAGAGGCATACGCCAATAGCAACAACATTAAGCCACTGGCGAGGATTATCGCTGTGGCCGTTTCAGGTTGTGACCCACAGATCATGGGCATGGGTCCGGTGGCTGCAACTAACAAAGCACTGCAGCGGGCCGGCTTATCTATTGCCGACATAGATATCATTGAACTCAACGAAGCCTTTGCCGCACAGGCACTCGCCTGCATTGGCGAATTAGGGATCGAGCAAGACAAAGTCAACCTGGATGGCGGTGCGCTGGCGCTCGGTCACCCGCTGGGAGCCAGTGGTGCACGTATTTTAGGTAAAGCGGCCTCGCTGCTACAACGTGAAGGAAAAAGATACGCACTGGCCACTCAATGTATTGGAGGTGGGCAAGGTATAGCAACTATCCTGGAGGCTATCTGATGAACATTGATAAAGTCTGTGTTATAGGTGCCGGGGTGATGGGTGCCAGTATCGCCGCTCATATTGCTAACGCCGGACACAAAGTGCTGCTGTTAGACAGAATTCCAGAAGGCGCTAAAAACCGTAATATAATCGCTGAACAAGCACTGCAGAAATTATTAAAATCAAACCCCGCCGCCCTCACCCACAAACGTAACGCCAGGTTAATTACACCACTTAATACCGAAGATCACTTAGCTAAAATTGCCGATTGCGATTGGATCATTGAAGCGATCGTCGAGCGATTAGAGACCAAACAACAGCTGTATAAAAAGATTGAGAAAGTGCGCAAACCGGGCTCTATCGTCTCTTCGAATACTTCTACTATTCCACTGGCGACTCTAGTCACAGGCATGAGCGATGAGTTTGTTGCTGATTTCTGCATCAGTCACTTTTTCAACCCACCCAGGTATATGCGTCTTTTGGAGGTAGTAAAAGGTGATTTTACCCGGCAAAACGCCATAGATACACTCTGTAATTTTGCTGATCACCAGCTGGGTAAGTCTATAGTACAGTGCAAAGACCGCCCCGGCTTTATCGCCAATCGATTGGGGATTTACTGGATCTACTGCGCCTTAGTTGAAGCTATGGATTGTGGCCTAAGTGTAGAAGAAGCCGATGCTATTCTCTCCAAGCCCTGCGGTGTACCTAAGACAGGCGTGTTCGGTCTGATTGATTTAGTGGGTCTGGATCTGATGCCGAATATACTAGGCTCCCTGCTGCAGCTGTTAGATGCCGACGACCCGCTGGTGCAATTAAAACGTGAGTTGCCGCTGCTGGATAAAATGATTGCAACAGGTTACACCGGTCGCAAAGGCAAAGGCGGATTTTACCGGCTCAATCGCCAGCATGGCGACAAAGTTAAAGAAGCCATAGACTTAAGCACTGGCGAGTACCGACCTGTTGCCAAAGTCGCTTTACCCAGTGCTAAAACAAACGTTAACAATATCAGGCAACTATTTGAATTTAATGATAAAGGCGGAGAATACAGCTGGCGGGTAATGTCCAAAACGCTAGCCTACGCGGCACAATTGGTTCCGCAAGCTGCCGATCAAATCAGTACTATTGATGAGGCGATGCGTCTGGGGTACAACTGGAAATTCGGCCCTTTTGAGCTAATCGACAAGCTGGGGGTCGACTGGTTTATTGACAAACTCAAAGCGCAGCAGCAGCCTATTCCCGCCCTATTAACAGCCACAGCCGGTCGCAGTTTCTACCGTGAAAACAGCGGTGTACAACAATACCTTAGTCAACAAGGTGAATACCTGCCGCTGAACAGGTCAACAGGTATGCTGATGTTGTCGGACATCAAACTTAACAGTAAGCCAATCATTAAAAATGCTTCAGCGGCACTCTGGGATATTGGTGATGGCGTTGTATGTTTCGAATTCACTTCCAAGATGAACTCATTAGATGCTCAGGTCATGCAGCTATTACAACAAACTATTGTAATAGTAGCCAAAAGCTATCGGGCCATGGTTATCTACAGTGATGCTGATAATTTTTCAGTAGGCGCCAATCTGGGACTGGCGATGTTTGCCGCCAACATCGCCGCCTGGGAAGAGATAGCAAAGCTGGTTGAAGCGGGCCAGCAGACCTATCAAGCTTTAAAATATGCCCCCTTCCCCGTGGTCAGCGCACCCAGTGGAATGGCCCTTGGAGGCGGCTGTGAAATATTACTGCACAGCGATGCAATCCAGGCACACATTGAAACCTACACCGGGCTGGTAGAAGTCGCCGTTGGCTTAGTCCCTGCCTGGGGCGGTTGCAAAGAGATGCTAAACCGTTGGAGCAACAACCCTAAGTATGCTCGCGGGCCCATGCCCGGTCCCAGTAAAGCCTTTGAGTTAATCTCTACTGCCGCTGTTTCCAAGTCCGCCGAGGAGGCTAAAAGCAATTTAGTCTTACGCAGCACTGATGGCATTACCATGAATCGTTACCGCTTACTCTGTGATGCCAAGCAAAAGGCATTGTCCATGGCCAGTGACTATAAAGCGCCAACAGCACCAGTATTTAACTTGCCAGGCCCCAGCGGCAAAGCCGCTTTCAGCATGGCGGTTGAAGGCTTTGTACGCAGCGGCAAAGCCACCGCTCACGACGCAGTGGTGGCTCTCGCTGCCGCCGAAATTCTCAGTGGTGGAGCTCAGGGTGACCCCAATATTGAGCAATCTGAGGAGGATATTCTTACGTTGGAGCGCGAAACTTTTATGAAGATTATTCGTCATCCCGACAGTTTAGACCGGGTCGAGCACATGCTCTTAACCGGCAAACCTCTGAGGAATTAACTATGCAGATCTACAGTGCGCCGATTCGCGATATGCAATTTGTCCTCTACGAGTTACACGATGCAACTGGACTGACAGCACTCGACAGCTTCTGTGAAGTCAGCCGCGACCTGGTCGATCCGGTATTGGCTGCTGCCGCACAGTTTAGTACCCAAGTGCTGCTACCGCTAAATCTCAGTGGTGATCAGCAAGGCTGTAACTTTACAACCTCAGGTGTCAATACTGCAGAGGGCTTTAAGCAGGCCTACCAACAATTTTGCGAGGGGGGCTGGACGGCGTTTTGCTGTGACCCGCAGTATGGCGGTATGGGCATGCCAAAAAGCATTCATTCTATGGTGGAAGAAATGCTCTGTTCTGCCAATCTCTCTTTTGGCATGTACCCCGGACTCTCTTTAGGTGCCTACCACGCTCTACATTGCTTTGCATCGCAACAGATAAAAGATAAGTACCTGGCGAAGCTGGTAGACGGCAGTTTTTGTGGAACTATGTGCCTGACCGAGCCGCAGTGCGGTACCGATTTGGGTTTGTGTCGCACGCTAGCAGTTCACTGCGATGACGGCAGCTATCAAATTACAGGAAATAAAATTTTTATCTCTGCGGGCGATCACGATCTGAGTGAAAATATTATTCACTTAGTGCTGGCGCGTACTCCAGATGCCGTTGCCGGAATAAAAGGCATAAGCCTGTTTGTGGTGCCTAAACTACTCGACGACGAGCACGGGGAAACGTGCATTGCAAACAATGTGGTTTGCACCTCGATTGAGCATAAGATGGGCATTAAAGCATCGGCAACTTGCTCTATGAGCTTCGGCCAATCCAAAGGCTGGCTAGTCGGCGAACTGCACAAGGGCATGCAGGGCATGTTTAGCATGATGAATCGCGCCCGTTTGGCCGTAGGTATGCAGGGACTGGGGCTCAGCGAAGCCGCTTATCAGGCGGCAACAGCATACGCGAAAGAGCGATTGCAAGGGCGCTCTCTGGCAGGTGCTAAATACCCGGACCAAGCTGCAGACCCTATTATCGTGCATCCAGATGTACGACGTATGCTGCTGACCATGCGCGCCTATACCCAAGGGTGTCGCGCCTTCGGTGCCTGGGTATCACAAGAGTACGATTATTCTAATCATCATCCCGATCAAAAACGTCGCCAGGGGGCCGATGATTTCGTGCAACTGAGCACGCCTATTGTTAAATCCCTCTTTACTGATTTAGGTTTTGAATCTACCAATTTAGGCATGCAAGTACTCGGTGGGCACGGCTTCATTCGCGAGTCGGGTCTGGAGCAGTACGTCAGGGATTGCCGGATCACACAAATCTATGAAGGTACTAATGGCATTCAGGCTCTGGATCTTATTGGCCGTAAACTGCCCTATAAGGCGGGACGCTATTTACGACAGTTTTTCCACCCGCTACAAGAGTATATTGAAGCCAATATAAAAGATCCCCAGCAGGCAGAATTTATCCAACCCCTGGCCAAAGCTTTCAGCAGATTGCAGCGTGCCAGTGCAAAGATAGCGCAAGCTGGGCTGTCAAACCCAGAGCAGGCGGCGGCAGTGGCCAGTGAATATTTGCGTTTATTTGGCTTAGTGGCACTGGCGTTTATGTGGTGCAAAATGACGCAAATTGCACTCACTAAGGTCGATGATGACAGCAGCGGCTTCTACGCGGCAAAAATAACCACCGGCCGCTTCTATATGCAAAAAATCTTACCCCAAAGCAGCGCGCTGTTTGCCTCTATTATGGCTGGTGGCGAGGTTTTAATGGCCTTAGATGAAGAACAGTTCTAGATGCTAAATTATTTTCGAGGAATGAGATGAAGTCACTGCAGGG
>MABF01000314.1:414-18967 GCA_002163025.1 'Osedax' symbiont bacterium Rs2_46_30_T18 | reverse complement strand
AATATTGTCATAGCGGCAAAGTCGATTACTGCCCAAGCAGCATTACCTGGAACTATAGATAAAGCGCAGCTCTAGATGCTAAATTATTATCGAGGAATTAAATGAAGTCACTGCAGGGCAAAACGTTGTTCATCACCGGCGCCAGTCGTGGTATTGGTTTAGCTATTGCTAAAAAAGCTGCATTAGACGGAGCCAATATTGTCATAGCCGCTAAGTCGATAACTGCCCATGCGACACTGCCAGGTACTATTTATAGCGCCGCCAATGAGATACAAGCCTTGGGTGGTAAAGCGTTGGCGCTGCAAGTAGACATCAGAGACGAGCAGCAGATTACAGCAGCAGTAACCGAGGCGGTGAAAACCTTTGGCGGTATTGATATTTGTATTAACAATGCCTCCGCAATAAGTTTAACGGACACTGCTGATACAACGATGAAACGCTTCGATTTGATGCATCAGGTCAACACCCGAGGCACTTACGCCGTATCTCAAGCGTGCCTGCCGCATCTGCTAAAAGCGGATAATCCACATATTCTTAACCTATCTCCGCCGTTAAACATGCAGCCTAAATGGTTTAAAAACCACGGGGCATACAGTATCGCTAAATACGGCATGAGTTTATGTGTATTGGGGATGGCCGCTGAATATGCCGATCGTGGCGTAGCCGTGAATGCGCTCTGGCCCAAGACCGTCATATACACTGCCGCGCTGGCTGCCCTTGGCAGCTTGGTCGACAAAGACAATTGCCGGACAGTGCAGATAGTCGCCGACAGTGCGTACTGTATCTTAACCAGAGACGCCGGCGACTGTAGCGGTAATTTCTTTATTGACGAGGAAGTGCTGCGACACGCAGGGGTCAGCGATTTTGATCAGTATGCAGTCGTTGCAGGGAAGGAGCTCATGGCTGATCTGTTTTTATAGTCTAGTGTCAAGCCGTCGATCATGCTGCCAATAAAACCTGAGATAATTATTGATCGTACTTTCTTATCTCAACTTCATTGCCATCCGGATCCTTGATGTATATAGAAGTAGCATTCCCCTGAGCGCCCCAGTAGACACCAGGACCGCGTATGATCTCGATCCCCTGTTGTTGCAGTGAATCATATATAGTCTGCCATTGATCGATAGCAACAGCGAAACAGAAGTGGTTGATATTGTTTTTAGCACAGCTGTCAGAGGTTTGCTCCTGCCACATTGCAGGTGGAAACATATCAATAATAAATGTATCCGAAACTCTGATACTTGGAAATTTAACTTCACCCTTGATATAAGCTTGCCAGTTTTCAACGCTGGCGCTGAGTAGTTTTTGATAGAAATCTACAGATGCTTTAACCTCTGTGACATTTAACACTATGTGGTCGAGATAAATCATAAAATCCTCTTGCTGATACCGCTAAGAAGCGTATAGGATAACGTCTGTTACGCCATCATTAGGGCTAAAATAGCGTGATTTAGTATTCTATTTTTATTTATTTAACAAATATTTATACTGTATAGCTAATGTTACATGCAGCACTGTCAGTGTAATCGATCTGCCGTTAACTTTATAGCGTAAAGCATTTTTTTAGTGATTGCATTGGCAGGCAAATCAGCCATAATATTTACCTGCATTCTATGCGATACATATTTCGACAAAACCTTAGGGCTAATTTGAGTTACATGTTACCGATTTATTTTATCACCCCCGAACAGTGCGGGGAAACAACCTATCGACAGCAATTGGAAAGTTTCACTGCAGCCGATCCTGATCATGCTCAGACGCTACAATTTGCACTGCATTACTCTTATCAACAATATTACCTGGAGCAACCTTGTGAGCTGACTTTGTACGCTATCTTTCATCTACAGCATCACAGGGGTGGCATCCACAGTTACTGCACTATCATCCAGGATAATCCGGGATTAGCACTTGAGATCAGACAACTGGATGCATCACTTTCGCAGCTACAGCAGCTTGGGGATCGCTACAACTGCCCGCTTTTGAACTTGCAACAAGCTATACCGTTAGAGCCCGTCAGTATAGCAAAACCCTGGGGACAGGAAATCTGGTACACGGGGATTGAGCGCCGCGGCCAATCTAAGCTGGGTTTACAACCAAGTGGCCTATCTAATACACCGCTGCCCTGGTTGGTAGATTTATTACCACAAACACTCAGTGCCAACTTAAATCGTCAATTAATCTTATTAAAGATACTAGATCCGCTGGCTGATGATGTGTTTGGTGATCTGTATTTTGAAATGCATCAGCGCAAACAAGAAGTGTATGTAGTCACGCATATAGATCCAGAGGCTTGGCCCGAGGGAGTTGGGCAGATACGCTTTGGCTTTTGCCAGGACAAGATAGCCAAGTACCCTGACCTGGAGGCATTCAAGAGCGCATACATTCAAGCAGCTGCCGAGTACGAGAAAACCCGAGCAAGCATTGATAAGTTACTGGATCTGAAAAAGCAGCGACTGAACATAGACAAAGACCAACCAGTAGAAGTGGCGCTAATGAAACAGTGGCTGTTGGAAATTCCCACTCAATTGTCGAAAACTGAACAACGACAACGCACCGGGCTAAATAGTTTCAGCGCGACTAAGTCACTGCGTGTTGGCGATGTGCTGAAAATCCCCTGCTTTACTCCGCACTCTCTGCTGCACGGGGTGCGAACTATTGAGTTTCAAACGCCGGTATACGAGCGAAAAATTCTCAGTTTCGGGCAAAAAGTCCTCACCCAGGATCACTGGGATACCGCTGAGGCAATGCAGCTGGTTAATTGTGATGTGCAAGATCCTGAGGACAACCTATGTTTATTAAAAACAGAGCAAGTGAGTATCGATGTCGTTGTCAACTACCCGCAGTTCAAGGTCCACAGATACAAATTACAAGCGGGCGCACAAAGGCAGCTAGAACCCAGTGAGGATTACAGCTTATTTATCAGTATTACTGGCACTGTGGAGCTTAATCGCCAGCTATTAAGCGCCGAGCAAGCCTGTCTGTTACCTGCGAATATGAGTGAGAAAATACTGAATAATTGTGGTGCTGATGAGGCGATCATCTTACTGGCAATGCCAGTGACAGATCCAGGCAACCGCTCTATGCTAAGTTAGTACTCTACCCTTAGCCAAGCACTGCTTCTTACTGCAAACAGTAATCTCACTAACAGTTGAGAGTTAACATTTGCTCTGTGGCACAGATCAGGTGGTGTTTAGTATTCACCTCTGAAGAGGCATGCCCTGAAGCTTCGCTGACAATTAACTGGGCATTGGTTAATTGCTGCTTTAACAGCCATGCATTGTCAAAGGGGCAGACAATATCGTAGCGGCCATGCACGATCAGGGTCGGTATATGTTGAATCTTGTGGCAATCCTCAAGAATTTGATTGTCGCTTAAAAAACAATCGTTAACCATAAAATGGGCCTCGTGCCGCGCCAGTGTCCAGCACTGGTCATCGTCAGTTGCCGCCGCCACGAAATCATCATCTGGCTCTAAAGTGCAGCAGCGAATTTCCCATAGACCCCAAGCTTTAGCCAACTTTAATGCGGCTGCTTTATCTGCTGAGGTTAAAATCTGGTAGGCCAGTTGCAGCGATGACTGCGTCTGCCCAGTGGGTAGCGCACTAATATATTCATGCCAGTAATCCGGATACAGCCGCGAGGCACCACCGCCTGCAAACGTCCAATGGGTATCTTGCTCGCGGGCTAAAAAAATACCGCGCAGTACTAAACTATGCACTTTTTCAGGGTAACTTTGGGCGTAAACCAATGCCAGCGTAGAACCCCAAGAGCCACCAAATACATGCCATTTTGGGATGACCAGATGATTTCGAACGGCCTCAATATCTGCAACCAAAGCTTGGGTATTGTTGTTAACTAAACTGCCAAAGGGAAGAGAGCGACCGCAGCCTCGCTGGTCGAATAAGATAATACGGTACTGCTGTGGGTCGAAAAAACGCCTGTCTTTAGGCGTGCAACCACCGCCTGGTCCGCCATGCAAAAAAACCACTGGCTGACCCTCGGGGTTACCACATTCTTCTACATAAATTTGATGACCAGACTCTACATCGAGTAAAAAACTGTTGTACGGCTCTATTGCCGGATAAAACTGCTTCATCGCTAACATCCCAGAAGGTGAAGTTTATCTTAATCTGTAAAAGCTGAGCTATGATAATAGAAACGACAAAGTCTTTACAAATCAATTTGATAATAATTCACTCTCACTGATCAGAACAACTCTACCTCGCCCTCATCCATGTCGTGTTGTGCCACTGTTCTGCCGGTATTTCTATCTTTTGCCTTAGCGTGAATGTTCTGGCACTCTTGTATACAAGTGACTAGTGCCTGATTATCTATACTTCCCTGAGAGGTGTAGATTGCATTCAGTAATGAAGCGATTTGCTGCAGTGAATCTACATTGTGGTGCATAGACCCCAGTGCCTGAGAGGCAATATCTTCGAACTGCAATGAGCGCACAGCGTCACCAACGGCGCCGTTGAGCTCATCGCCCACCTCTGAAATCTGCTGCATTTTTGCACTGACAATATCACTGCTTTGAGCCATGTTCTCCAGCATGGTCGACATCCGCTCTTTTGCCCTGATAGTGTCACTCAAATCCTGGGAGGCCGTCTTACCTACTTTTTCACGCAATACATCTATGGTTTGTTTAGCAGTCGATATATTTTCTTTGATCTGTTCATTAAAACTCGTCGACGCCTTAGACAAAGTGCGCACTTCATCGGCAACCACTGAAAATCCCCGACCCGCCTCACCGGCTCTGGCCGCCTCAATACTGGCATTAAGCGCCAGCAAATTAGTCTGGTTCGCCAGCCCCTCAACACTTTCAATCAAGGTAAAAATGCCATCGAGTTTATCTACCATGTCGTCAATATAGTGCACTATCTCCATGCTACTTTTACTGCCAGTTACCATCACTTGTACAAAATGATCCAAAACCGATCCCGTTTCGTCAATAAACTGGTGCATTTTGCTCTGGTGCTGAGTATCACTCTCTTCGTCATTTTCCTGCGCCATTATCTCTGCGGTTAACGCCGACTGTTGATCGGACAGTTGATGAATCTGCTGAAAACTGGCGCTCATTAAACTGCTGGCTTCGCTGATTAATACATCAACCCGGGTGATTTCCTGGTTGATGATAGTCGATTCATACTCCAGTGTACCCGAGACCTCGTTCATGGCGTCGCGAAGCCCATGATTAGTTACATCCGTAGCAAGTGTACTATTGTTTTCTTGCAGGTCTTCACCTTGCCACTTTGACCACAGTGCTTGATTAAGACAGGCAGCCAGTGCCACTTCGGCAAGCAGCAATACTGCTAAAATGCCCCAAATTAGGTTCTGGTTAATATTCATAAACTGAGCTAGGCCCAAGACTAACGTCAGAGCCAGCAACATCGCTAACAGCATATTGTTATATTTCATAATTATCTCCTCTAACCCGTGCTGGCCAAGTGTTGCATTAACTTAGGGGCAATTTTGTGCAGGTCTACCACCAACTTTGCCGCTCCATGATTAACTGCCGCTTTTGGCATGCCCCATACCAGAGAGCTGGCTTCATCCTGGACAATTGTATGCGCCCCGGCATCAAACAATTTTCGCATTGATTTTGCGCCGTCCTCCCCCATGCCGGTTAGCATAATGGCCACAACCTTGATGGGATCAATCTTTAATAGTGAATTGAACATTACTTCCACTGATGGCTGGTGACGGTTGACAGGCCCCCTGTCGTCCAGGCGACATTTAAGCTGATTGCCGTGCTTTTTGACCACAATGTGATGTGACCCGGGGGCTATATAGACATGTCCGGGCTTTAAGATATCGCCGTTTTTTCCCTCTACAACTGTTAGCTGTGACTGCTCATTTAATCTGGCGGCAAATCTAGCACTAAAGCTTGCAGGTATGTGTTGAGTAATAACGATTGGCGGTAAATTTTCCGGTAAGTCTTGCAGCAGATCACGGATTGCTTCAGTGCCACCTGTAGATGCACCTATGGCGATGACGTTATAGCCAGATAATTTGTGACTTGGTACTATCTTACTGGCAGATCCCGATGGCAAAGGTTTCTTAATAACTCGCTTAAATTTCAGAGTGTGTTGTGACATGGCAGCCGCTTTAACTTTGTTGACTAACTCATGTTGAAAATGTAACAAGCTACTGTCTGAAGCAGTCACTTTAGGTTTTGCCATAAAATCTACGGCGCCGATTTCCAAAGCTGTTAACGTCTCCTCCGCCCCCGCGTGGGTCAAGGTAGAAATCATTACCACTGGCAGTGGATTAAGTTTCATTAAATTACGTAAAAACGATATGCCGTCCATTTTAGGCATCTCAATATCCAGCGTCAGCACATCGGGTTTGAGCTGTTTGATTTTGGCTCGGGCATCTATAGGGTCGACTGCTGTCCCCACTACATCAAAAGCGCCGTCCGCAGCCAAAATTTCCGACAGTACATCGCGAATTACAGCTGAATCATCAACAATTAACACTCGAATTTTATTCACTGTACCATTCCTTATTAAAACAGCTCCACTTCCTGAGTATCGAGCTGGTGATCCGTTTTATGGCGGTAGTCTGACTCTTCTTTAATCAGACGCTGATCTTGACGATGGCTTATCTTATTCACTAACATTTTCCCGCTGCAGGGGAAAAATGCCACCCTTCTTCCTTGATCTCCGCCTGTATCAGAGGAGACTAAGTGCAGATGCTCATCCGCAATGAAGGTCTCTATAAAGTTAATATTCTCTTTCCCAATGCTTGAAGCTCCCGGTAACATTTCGCCGCCACCGGTCACTTTAAGTTTTAAATCTTTACAGCTACTGCCATGTTTCATCAACTCATTGATCAACTGCTCCATGGCAAACATTCCATATCTGGTACAGCGCACAGGATTACTATGATGGCTATTATCGGGTAGCATAAAGTGATTCATGCCACCAAACCCGGTCTTGGTATCATAGGCACATACTGAGATACAAGAGCCTAAAACTGTTGTTATGACTATTTCTTGATCGGAGACATAAAACTCACCGGGTTTTATCTTCAACGCATGGCAATGCCATTTATTGTTCCAGTAACTTTGTTCCGCTGTAAAATTTTCAAAATCTGCAGGTGCTGGTTGCTGATCAACCACGGCGACTTTCCTTTTGATAAATAGTTTTTCCTATCAATCTAAAGTGACTATCGTGTCGCGCTAACGCCTCTGAGTGACCAACAAATAAATACCCATCCGGTTTTAACAGTGCAGCCATTCTCTCAAGCAATTTCGCCTGGGTCTTTTTATCAAAATAAATCATTACGTTGCGGCAAAAAATAAAATCTAATGGCCCTTTTAACGGCCACTGCTCCATCAAGTTCAAATACTTAAAGGTGATCATTTCGCGCAATTCAGCCCGTGCTTGAACATCACCGGCACTGCTGCCCTTGCCTTTGAGAAAAAATTTCGGTAAATACCCTCTGGGAAGCCCCGCTACTCTTTCCTCAGCATATACACCCAACCTGGCTTTGTTTAAAACATCAGAGTCGATGTCTGTTGCCAATATACGCACATCCCAATTACGCATATCTTGGCCACTACTGAGTAATGCCATCGCCAGGCTATAAGGCTCCTCTCCTAATGAACAGCCAGCTGACCAAATACGTAAACGTCGATTACCTGATAGTGCCACCTGAGGAATGATAGTCTTAGCGATGAAATCGAAATGATGACTCTCGCGAAAAAAGGCGGTCAGATTTGTCGTCATCGCATTGATGAACAGAGAGAACTCATTAACGTCACTCTCTATATCTTCTAAATACTGGTCAAAATTCTGTAAATTCAAGTCTCTTATTCGCCTGACTAATCGGTTGTAGGCCATATCTTGTTTATTATTTGCCAGCACAATTCCGGCATGCGCATAAAGCACTGTTTTAACTCTCTTAAAATGCGCGTCGGTAAAGCAGAACTCGCGTTGTTTAATGGCATTTGATTGCATCGAGAACTTCTCCGAGAAGCACTGATTAACAGCAGAACAGACAATAAATTGACAACATTTACACTGCAAAAAATAGTTTGGATATGGGGATCAGCGGCAGCTGTTGCTACCGCTGGGTTTTGCTACGCTAAAACTCATTCCACTCTTCTGCGCTACTGTCTGCTCCTACTATCGGAGCCTCTTGTGCAGCTCTTGCTTTCGTTGCATTTTTCTTTTTGCCGGCTTTTTTGGGCTTAGTACTTTGCTGGGCGGCTATTTTGCGGATCTTTTGCACATCCGGCGTCGCTTTAGCCGTACTCGCGGGGGCTACTTGAACCTCGTCCTCGTTGACATTAAAGACACTAACCAGACGCTGCAATTGCGCCGCCTGCTCATCCAGTGACGAGGACGCTGCCGCAACTTCTTCTACCAGTGCCGCGTTCTGTTGAGTCCCTTCGTCCATCTGCGTTACTGCAACATTGACTTGTTCTATGCCGCTGGCCTGCTCTCTGCTGGCTGATGCAATCTCGCTGACAATGTTTGTCACATTACTGATCGAATCCATAATTTCTGATAGCGCCTGTCCGGACTCTTTAACGTAACCGCTGCCCTCTTCAACTTTCTTGACGCTGTCATTGATCAGCTCTTTAATCTCTTTAGCGGCACCGGCACTGCGCTGCGCTAAGCTGCGAACTTCAGATGCGACCACCGCAAACCCTCTTCCCTGCTCTCCGGCTCTGGCAGCCTCGACTGCGGCGTTAAGTGCCAGTAAGTTAGTCTGGAAGGCAATCTCATCGATGACTCCGATGATCTCGGCAATTTTACTTGAACTGTCACTGATGTCGCCCATAGAGGTGACAACCCGGGTTGAAATTTCACCACCTTTTTCAGCCATGACTTGCGCATTCGCGGCCAGGTTACGGGCCTCTTCGGCATTCTCGGCATTTTGTTTGACGGTGCTTGTCATCTCTTCCATGCTGGCAGCAGTTTCTTCCAGGCTCGCCGCTTGACTCTCTGTGCGCTGGCTCAAAGTGGCGTTACCGGTGGAAATTTCCGAGGCACCGGTTGTGATACTGGAGCCGGTAGTGCGAATCTCGTTAATCATGTTGGATAAGTTGCCGATGGACAAGTTCAGGGCATTGTTAAGCTCCTGGAATTCGCCATGGAACTCGCCTTCCATGCTCTCGGTCATATCCCCTTCTGCCACTGATTCTAGTACTCGCTTAACTTCCTGCAAGGGCCCAACCACCGCATCTAGCATCTGGTTGACACCAGTGGCGATGCTCTTCATGAAGCCCGTGTAAAGCTCTGTATCTAGACGTTTTTCAAGCTCTCCGCGGGTGGCTCCGACAATTAAGTCTTCGACAGCCTGCTCGGCATTTAACTGATCCGTGGTATCTGCCCACTCGACTACAGTACCGAGTCTGACGTTCGCATCATCGACAACAGGGTTGGCGATCAACTTAAAGGTACGGATGCCGACTTTAATACTGCCGTTAAATTGAGTCTTCAGGCTCTCCAACATATTTTGCTGATGGGCCGGGTTCTTATGGAAAATATCATAGTTCGAGCCGACCAGAGCCTCGGCATCAAAGTTAGGTAGCTGTTCGCGAACATCTTCCTGAGCGTTACGCATCATCTGCACAACCGCATCGTTGGCATAGATTATTTCGCCGCGGGCATCCGCCAGCATAATGTTAGAGGAGACTTTATCCAAGGCCACCTTGATCCGCTGCGAACGTACCATCTCTTGTTTAGTGTCATTAATCTCAAAGCCGAGTTTAATCCCGAGCATTTTTATCTCACGTTTAATGCCGCCTAATTCGCCGGGTTCATCCACCGGAATATCGGCTAAGTACTTACCCGACGACACTTCTTGTAAATGATCACGAATCTGTTTTAGCTGACTGATCACATTGTTCTTTATAAAACTCTGCGCACCAATGAACAGTATCGCACAGGCCGCTATCGGCCCCGCCATTAAGGCAATATCCGGCAAGCCCAGTAAATACAGCGCCGCATTAATCACCACTGCTGATACGAGAGCTGTTGCTGCATTTTTTGCCTGACCTTTGCTGAGGTTTTGCTCGGGCACAGATTCAGGTTCCGCCAGCGTGACTTCCTCTTTACGCAACTGCGCGTAGAGTTTAGAGGACGCTTCTATCTCAGCTTCGGTTGGCCGGGTGCGCACCGACATGAATTCAACCATCTCGCCATTGCGAAAAACAGGTGTCACATGCGCTTTGACCCAGTAGTAATCGCCGTTTTTACAACGGTTTTTTACCAGTTTTGACCAAGGTCTGCCCAGTTTCAAAGTGGACCATAAATCTTTGAAAGCTTGAGTCGGCATATCCGGATGGCGGACAATATTGTGATTTTGCCCCATCAACTCATCATTACTAAAACCACTAATTTCAATAAAGGCGAGGTTGATAAACGTTAACACCCCGTTTAGGTCGGTTTTGGTCACTAACTCCTGGCCGTTTACTAGTTTTACTTCGTGGTCTGTCACTGGCTCATTAATTCTCATTATATTTCCTCACATCCCTGTGCTACTTAGCGTTTGATAGTGCTGGCACATCGATCGCCAGTTCATCCGAGTTCATCAGTTCATCGATATCCATCAGTACAATCATTTTCTCTTCTTGTGCAACTAAGCCCGTTATGAATTCAGAGCTTATTCCACCGCCAATTTGCGGCGGTGGCTGTATTTGGTCTTGGGTAAGCGTGTAAGTTTCAGCCACAGCATCGACGATAATTCCCATGATTCGCTCTTTAGTGCCACTGTCTACTTTAATCACTATCACCACTGTGGTCGGCCCGTAATCTTTTTCCGGTAAGCCAAAGCGTTTGCGCAAATCCACCACTGGGACTATCGCCCCGCGCAGGTTTAGCACTCCTTTTATATATTCCGGCATATCCGGTACTGGCGTGACTGGCGTCCAGCCCCTGAGTTCTTGCACCCTCAATATATCGATGCCATATTCTTCTGCGTCTAAGACAAAGCTCAGATACTGCTGCCCCTCTGAGTTATGCTGTGTTTCTGCGGCTTGATTCTGCCAATTTTCTGTACTCATTACAGGTACCCCTGAGTCCGTTCATTTTGTAATTTATTACGGCTTTGCACTGCGCTGGCCACTTCGAAATTTAAACCTCGCTGGATCAGGCCTGCTACATCCAGGATCAAGGCAACACTGCCATCGCCCAAAATTGTCGCTCCAGAAAGCCCCTCTATGCGTTTGAAATTGACTTCCAGGCTTTTAATCACAACTTGCTGCTGACCGTATAACTCGTCAACCACCAAGCCGACTTTTTTCCCGGCGTTTTCCACTATCGCCACCAAAGTTGTATCTGAGCCAGCCGCTGAGTCCGCCCCGGGTAAGTTAAACAATTTTTTCAGATCCAGATGAGATATATACTCATCGCGAAAGTGTAATAACTTCTCTTCCCCGGCTATGGGGTTTTTCCCCTCTTTATTAATCACTATGGTCTCGACGATAGAGACCAATGGGATTACATAAGTATCTTCGTGAACCCGCACCAACTGACCTTCGAGAATCGCCAGTGTAAGTGGCAGTTTGATACTAAAGGCCGAGCCCTTTCCAGGTTCCGATTTGACACTCACCTGGCCACCCAGAGATTCAATATTGCGCATCACTACATCTAGGCCCACGCCACGACCGGACAGATCACTCACTACATCGGCGGTAGAGAATCCCGGCTTAAAGATCAGCCCGTTGATTTCATCATCACTGAGTTGTTGATCTTGCGTGATCAGTTCTTTTTCTATCGCTTTGGCACGAATTTTTTCTGTATTTAGGCCGTTACCATCATCGATGATATCGATCACTACAAAACCGCCTTGATGGTAGGCATCTAATTTCAGTGTGCCTGTTTCCGGCTTACCGGCAGCTATTCTCTGAGCCGGTTCTTCCAGGCCGTGATCCAGGGAGTTGCGCACTAAGTGCACCATTGGGTCCCCTATTTTTTCCATCACAGTCTTGTCAATCTCTGTCTGTTCACCGGAGATAATTAATTCCACTTTCTTCGACAGCTTGCCACTGACATCGTGCACTAGACGCGGGAAGCGATTGAAGACAAAGCTCACCGGTAGCATCCGCACCCGCATCACATCTTCTTGCAAATCACGGGTATTGCGCTCCAACTGCTCCAAGCCCTCCTGCAGACGTTCGGTATTCACCCCGGCAATATCAGACAGATCATCACCCACTTGGCCAAGCATCGCCTGAGTGATCACTAATTCCCCGACACGGTTAATCAGAGAATCTATTTTGTCGGTATCTACCCTTATTGAAGTACTCTCTGCCGCTTTGCTACTACGTGCCTTTGCCTTATCGCCATCCGCTTTTTTGTTGTCAGCTGTGCCTGCACTTGTGTCTTTGGCATCCACTGCATTATTCTGCTGCTTGTCAGTAGCAGAAAGTTCAGATATTTGCAGCTCGCAAAGGTCTTCTACCCATTCAAAAATGTCGGCAATTTGTTGCTTTTCACAATCTGCATTTAAGCTCAGCTGCCATGATATATGCAGGGCATCCGCAATATGCTCATGCAGTGACAGCAACTTGTCGGTATTTGCCACAACCTTTAAATCGCCAAGTTCTGCCAGGGCAATAAACATTAAAGCGGGATCGTTACCGGTGTTGAGAACATCGCTTTGCGGCGCAAAAGATATCTGCCAGTTTCGCGAGTGAGCCTTTTGGCTTACTATTTTATTGATGACTAATCGACACTCATCCTCGACCCACTCAAACACTTCTGCAATCTCTGATTTAGGACAATCCGACTGACAATTGAGGCTCCAACTTAGATACAACAGTTGCGGGTCGCACTCGCTTAGTGCTGGCAAGGCGTCTAGCTCGGCAGTCACGCTCAAGGTCCCTAAATCAGCCAGTGCCGAAAACATCAATGCCGGTTCATGGCCATTTTCTAAAATTTCTGACTCTGCTGAAAAATGAATTTCCCAACTCTGGTCTTCTGTGCCAGCACTGTCTTCAGTGTTTTCCTCAGAAGCGTCATCTGCCCCATCATGGGCAACGATATAAACTTGCAACCGCTGTTTAACATCCTCAATTTGCTGCAAGTCGGCTTGCGGGCCATCCTGAGTGGCTTCTAGTAAACCTTTAATGCAATCCACTGATTCAAGTAACAAATTAATTAGATCAGGGGTAACATTCTGCTGACCACTTCGAACCTCATCCAGCAGCGTTTCCACTACGTGGGTGAAATCTGCCACTTCATTAAAACCGAAAGTTCCGGCTCCTCCTTTGATCGAGTGAGCGGCGCGAAAAATAACATTGATAGCTTCATCGTCATCGGCTTCGAGACTCAAAAGGCTATTCTCCATCACGTCGATGCCTTCGTAACTCTCTTCGAGGAATGTTGCTATAAATTGTGAAAGATCAATACTCATATCGGCGATTACCTTACGACACGTTTAATGGTAGAGAGCAATTTTTCAGGGTTAAATGGTTTAACTAACCAGCCCGTCGCCCCGGCGGTTTTGCCTTTTTCTTTCATCTCAGGTGAATTTTCTGTGGTCAGGATTAAGATCGGGGTAAATTTAAAAGCGGCCTCTTTACGCAGTGCCGCACAAAAAGTAATCCCATCCATTCTCGGCATGTTGACATCAGTCAGCACTAAATCGAACTTAGCGCCTTTGGCTTTACCCAAAGCCTCCTGGCCATCCCCTGCCTCTACCACATCAAACCCTTCATTTTTCAAGGTAAAAGTGACCATGTTTCGCAGTGATACTGAGTCGTCAACCACTAATATAGTTGCCATATTCTTCTCTCCCAATTACCTATTTTTTTAATTGCAATCTAATAGTTGTTGTTTCAGACCCAGCTGTGCAGCGGTTGACTGCAAAGCGTCGGAGCAGCCCTGCCACTTGACTTTCTTACCATTGGCGATAATTTGCCTGACAAAAACAACCAGTAATTGAACCCCTGCGGTATCAACGCGAGAGAGCCCGGAGCCATCGACGGTGATCACTGAAGATGAAGTTTCCAGGTGCTCTATTAAGGCATCTTTGTATTCGCTGACATTTTCAATTGAAAGCTCATTAGGTAACAAAAGTATATTATCTGAGTTCATGGTCATCCCTGATTGCAAGTCTTACAGCTGATTGAGTTGTGGTTGCTACATCCCGTATCAACAACAAGCTAATGTGAATAAACTGTAGTTCAGATAATTGAAAAAAACGAAAAGAAAAGAAGAAATATTATGAAGATTTTCTGAGGGTTAAATCAGTAGCTTATTTGGCGGCACAAATTTCAAACGGTTAAGGTTGACGAATAACCTATATTTTGTGTGGGATTGTTTTAGATAATTAGTGACAGAAATACCCGGAGAGATTTCACCCGGCTATAATAAGTTTAGCAATGTTTTTTAATACAGCGGGCTGTTTTAGAAGAGCCCCGCTAGTTGAAGCTTAGGTCTGTGCCTGCTAATTTTTATTTTCTTAATACGCAGTTAATTCAATTAGTTATTTAAACAGTGACGGATAACAACAAGAGTCATTATCCGCCACTCAAACCGGGTTTCCAAGGCCTGTAGCTAAGCTGCAACTACTGCTTGAAAGCGGCTAATGGAAGCTTTTATAAATCGCCGAAATCAAACTTAATGCCTTGAGCCAAAGGAAGTTCTTTAGAATAATTTAAGGTTGACGTCATACGGCGCATATAAACTTTCCAGGCGTCGGAGCCACTTTCGCGACCGCCACCCGTTTCTTTCTCGCCGCCAAAAGCGCCACCTATTTCAGCACCAGAAGTCCCAATATTGACATTGGCAATGCCGCAATCGCTGCCACTTTCGCTGGTGAATATCTCTGCTTCTAATACATCCCTGGTAAATATTGCTGAAGATAATCCCTGGGGAACGTCATTTTGACGGGCAATAGCTTCGTCTAAATCAGTATATTTAAACACATACAAAATAGGCGCAAAGGTTTCATGCTGTACGTTGTCAACGCTGCCCTGCATCTCTACCAGTGCCGGTTTGACATAGTAACCGTTGCTATACTGCTGCTCTAAGGTGCGCTCACCGCCAGTAATCAGCCCGCCCTGCTCGCGCGCTATCTGTAGCGCGCTTTGCATATTGTCATAGGCCTGTTGATCGATTAACGGGCCGACTAAGACATTTTCATCCAGTGGATCGCCGATCTTTATCTGCCCATATGCACGCTTTAACTTCGGCACTAAATCATCGTAGACGTCGCTGTGCACAAAGATACGTCGGGTCGATGTACATCTCTGCCCGCAGGTACCCACAGCGCCAAATAAAATGCCCTGAAATGCAATAGTCAGATCCGCAGTCGGAGCCACAATAATGGCATTGTTACCGCCAAGCTCCAACAGTGAGCGACCAAAGCGCTCGGCAACTTGAGTACCGACTATTTTACCCATAGCACTACTGCCTGTGGCACTGATCACTGGTACTTTTTTGCTGTTAACCAGCTGTGATCCTGCATCGCGCTCACCGATAATCACCTGAGATAAGTTAGCGGGAGCATCATCGCCAAATTCAGCCATTGCCTGGTCAAAAATTTTCTGACAAGCCAAGGCCGTTAATGGGGTTTTCTCTGAGGGTTTCCAGATAACACTGTTACCACAGATCACGGCCAGAGCCGTATTCCAGGACCACACAGCCACCGGGAAATTAAACGCTGAAATAACCCCGATAGGTCCCATAGGCTGCCAGTATTCACGCATCTTATGGCTCGGACGTTCCGATGCAATAGTTAAACCGTACAGTTGGCGGGCCTGACCGACAGCAAAGTCACAAATATCGATCATTTCCTGGACTTCTCCTAAGCCCTCCTGATAAATTTTTCCGCACTCCAGGCTCACCAGAGATCCCAGTGCCTCTTTTTTGTCGCGTAAGATATTGCCTAAAATACGTACCAGCTCGCCTCTTCGCGGTGCTGGAACGTTGCGCCATGTTTTAAACGCGACCGCTGAATTATCGATTTTCTGCTCGATAGTTTCACTGCTGTCTACTTTGACATTGGCGATCTGCGCACCGTCAATCGGACTGCATACTTGCAATGTACCGCTGTTTATCTGGGCGTCGTTAAGCCCTAATTGAGAAAAAATTTCATCAATGTTCATTTTTATACCTTTAATGTTTATCGTCTAGCGATTGGATTTTAGGGAAATAACCAACAACACTGGTGCGCCTCCAGTGCAGTGATATTTTACCTAAGCATATGATCACTCAGATGCGACAACTGACTGCCTAGTTCATAGGCAACAGCACGCAGCTGATTGAAACTAATTTTTTGTGCTTTATTGAAAGGAATTGCCAGCTGTTTTTGACTGATCTCCCCGTTTAAGTATTTTGCCAACTCTCTGCCACAGACAGTGGCACCGGCTATGCCTCTACCGCTATAACCCATTATCTGAACAATATTATCTTCAATTTCAAGTAATTGCGGGATATTGTTATGGCTTTTGGCAATCCGGCCCGACCAGGCGTATCGATACTCTAAAGCGCCTATTTCCGGGAAAGTATTAGCGACTACATGTTGACTCCAACGCTTAAAATGACCGGCATCGCCGCTGTGTATATCGCCCACAGTGCCGACAATTAATCGACCTGCTGCATCGGTTCTAAAAGAGCGCATCACCGCTCCGGTATCCCAGCAGCCGTTGTTATCAGGCAGACACTGCTGTCGCTGCTGCGCACTGAGTGGTGCGCTGGCTAATTGACAGAAGTACAAGGGTGTATAGTAACCTCTGTTTTGGCTTAATTTATCCTCGTAAGCATTTGTTGCTAAAACAATTTTTTCTGCAGTTAGCTTGCCTTGCAAAGTTTTTGCCTGCACTTTGTCTGCGCTTTTTTGCAAACCAGTGACCGCAGAGTCAGTGAATATTCTAACTCCCTCAGCCGTCGCTAATTGTGCCAGTGCACGGCAGTACTTAAGCGGCTGTAATGTGCCAGCTCTGTTGTCTAAAAGCGCTCCGTAATAGCCCTTTGCACGAGTCCTGTTAAAAGTATCATCTGCATCTAACAATTGCAGTTGGGCGCCGTAGCTGCTGAGTTGTTCAGCGCGTTGCGCCAAATAATCCAGCGCTGAAGCTTTGTGGGCTAAATGCAAAGTACCCTTGGCGCTATAGTCGCAATCGATTTGCTGCTCTTCAATCAGCTGTTGTACATACAATGGCGCATCTATCAGCAGTTGGTTTAACGCCCGGCCTTTGTCTGTGCCAAGATGTTGCTCGGCCTGTTGCGGCATAATCCACAACCCGGCATTGGTTAAACCGACATTGCGCCCAGAGGCGCCAAAACCTATCTGCTGTGCTTCAAGCACCACCACATCGACCCCTTTTCTGGCCAAGTGCAACGCAGTCGACAGGCCACTGAAACCTGCCCCCACGACTAACACATCAGCATGCAGCTCCTGGGTCAGTTGCGGGTAGTTCAGCTCAGTATCAGCCTGATGCCAGAGGTTAGTTTTATTATCCAATGTAATGACCTAGCTAAAACGATTGATTACAGTGACACCTGTGCCACTAAAGCTGTTCATCTGCACCAACTGCAACAGTGATTCTTCTAAACTAATGCGCTTACCTATCAGTTTTTGTGGCTGCAATTTGCCATTTTTGATCATTGCCAATAACTGTGGATAGCGATGTGCCTGCATACCGTGACTGCCCATAATCTGCAGCTCTTTGGCGATCACTTGATCCATAGGGATCGCCGGCTGCTGATCAGCTGCCGCCATCAGTCCCACTTGCACATGCCGCCCGCGGGTACGCAAATTGGCGATAGAGTTAAAACAAGTGACACTGCTGCCGAGCGCATCAATCGACAAATGAGCGCCGCCACCAGTGATGTCTATCACTTGTGCGACCACATCCTCATTAGCCAGGGCATTGATTGTTATGGCTGCGCCAATACTCTTGGCAAAGGCCAGCTTCTGATCACAGATATCTACCGCGATCACATTCGCCCCCAGAGCATTGGCAATCATGATAGCCGACAAACCGACACCACCGCAGCCGTGTACTACCACCCATTCACCGGCCTGCACTTGCCCCTGATCAACAATCGCCCGAAAAGAGGTAACAAAGCGACAACCTAAACTGGCAGCCGTGTCAAAACTTAACTCATCCGGCAGCTTTACCAGATTACTCTGCGCGTAGTCGATCGCCACATACTCTGCGTACGAACCCCAGGCGCTAAAGCCCGGCTGAAACTGACTGTCACAGACCTGCTGATTACCACTGGCGCACTGCGAGCAACTATTGCAGCCACAGACAAAAGGCAGTGTCACTCTATCGCCAATGCGCCAGCCACTGACATTATTTCCCAGCGCTTCGATAGTGCCAGCGAGTTCATGGCCCGGCACATGAGGCAGCACAATATCCGGGTCATGGCCCATCCAGCCATGCCAATCACTGCGACACAATCCGGTGGCCCCGACCTTAATCACCACGCCATCATTACTGGGGCTCGGATCTGCGACATTCTCAAGACTAAGAGGCTGTTTGAATTGTGTATAAACGGCAGCTTTCATAGCGCGGGTTCCAAAAATAAGTTTAGGAGCCCTAAATTATTAAATTTTTGACACTAAAGCAATAAAGATAA
>MABF01000314.1:0-313 GCA_002163025.1 'Osedax' symbiont bacterium Rs2_46_30_T18 | reverse complement strand
ATTAGGTGTGGGGTGTGGGTATGACTGTCGGCTAAAGGTTTGCAAGAGGCTGCAAAAGTAAGTCCCAGAAATTATTTAGTTCTGGGACTTACTATAAATTTTAAAAAGCTTTAACTAACTGCAACCAGTATCTGGGTTTTAAATCGCGGCTGTCGGATATATAAACCCCTGAACTGCCAGCTGTCATATAGATAGCGCGCTTCCAGTGTCGTCAGCACAATAGATGGAAGGGATAGCAGATAGATATATAGCGACTGCAACGCCACTTTATTTTTGGTGTTTAATAGCTTTAACTGTGCATCGTCGCCGGCAT
>MABF01000329.1 GCA_002163025.1 'Osedax' symbiont bacterium Rs2_46_30_T18 | reverse complement strand
GTGGGGATGAAGCTTAAAATGATGATTGAGCTGGACATAGTGATTACCTATTTTTTGCAAAAGCTGAAGAAGTTGTAACTGCTGAGTATTGTAATGGCTGATATATGTGGATACTTCGGTGTGGGGCGAAGTGTTTGAAGAGAGGTTTCAGTTGGAAGTGGTAAGTGCTTAGTCGGACGTAGCAAGTCGTGAGTTAATAGGTGAGTAATCTGCAAGCTTGGCAGAGTTTATTGCGGGGTGATCAAAAAAAGTTAATCGACGCTTTGCACTACTGTCATTAGTCTAAATTAATAATGGGCTTAGTACTTGAAATTTAATGTTAATATAGCGACTTGATTTTAACAAAATACATAATAATGCCTGAGTTGCATTGATCAAAACAAAGCAGTAGGAATAATATCAGCGGTTAAATCCGAGGCGATTCGTATCTATGGTCTATGTGTTAAGCAAAAGTTTTTTAAGAAAGACTAAAGCAAAAATTATAATTGTATCTGGGTTGCTATTTCTACTTGGAATTTTATCTTTATACACACTTTTCAACGATTTTGATGCTAAAGCAATCATTGGATTATTGTTTTTATGGATGGGTTATAAAAAATCGCAAGAGTTAAAATACTGGAAAGAGCGCCATGACAAAATATATTTGCAAGTGACAAGCGATAAAATATCCATTACCGATGGGCTAGAAAATCGTCAGTTAATGGTTAATGAAGTATCTAAAGTCGTCTTACAGCCTATACATGGGAAAGTTAAGTCGATCATTCTACATAGCAGCACTGGCGAACTTACAAAGATACAAGGTATTGATTCTATGCATAACCTCACAGAGCAATTCAAAGGTCTGTTTGATGAATCAACCATTAAGATAGCTAGAATGTTTCATCGCTAGCACAGCTGGGAAGATAGATTTGGTTTGTTTTCTGGTGTCTGCAACAGGCTTAATTGTTGAATATGAGATTTACTTGCCCTATAAAACCCTGAAAACATGGAGTGTCGGATAGCTGTCGGATAGCTGTCGGCTAGCTGTCGGGTGAAAATCGTACCTGACACGCAGAAATTTATTCAATACTTGTAGTGCTTAAGTAAAAAGGTAAATTTAATGATTCTTAAAGAGTTACGAATTAGTCGCCAGCTTTCGCAGGAACAGTTGGCGCAAATGTCTGGATTGAATGTCAGGACAATTCAGCGAATCGAGAGTGGCAAAAATGCCAGTGTAGAGTCACTTAAGTGTCTGTCTTCTACTTTAGAGGTTGATCTTTCAACCTTAAATCAGCAGAAGTTTGCGATCGACAAAACATCAGAAAATTGGAGAAATTTACCGCTTCTGCTAAAAATTTGGTTTATTTTTAACTTCCTGCAATTTAGACCAAACAGAGAAACTGCGCAGAGAGTGGAAGTTGTTTCTCATAGTAGTGGTTTTATCTTTTGTTGTTTAGGTCTGGTCAATGAGGCCGCCCTTGTGGGTGGTTTAATGATGTTAACGACTGGCTATTTGTTTCATTTATTAAAATGGCAGGGTGATAAATATGGCATTTGGTTTGAGCGACAATCAGCAATAGGAAAATAGCTACTGTGCACAAGGTTTTGTGCACAGTAGCTCAGCTACTTACAAAACAATAGCGTTTATAAAAACTCCCTTGTTACACTTGCATTAGTGGCAGAGGCCATCAATGCAGGTCAGCGAATTAAGTGCAGAGCGTATAATGAACCTCAAACATTTAGATATAAAAGAGCTTGAACAGCTTAAAACCGGCCACCACCTAATCGAAGGTTTTTATTTTCTGACTGAGGCGGTCCCACCGGTTCATGTGTTGGATCGCTCATCTGAACTGTTGGATCAAGGTGTGAAGCCTGTTTGGGCGCTCGCCTATTTAATGCTTGCGGGCAATCGAGTTGTGGGTTGTTGCGGTTTTAAAAATCCACCTGTCGAGAAATCAGTTGAAATTGGCTACAACGTCGCCCCGATGCAAGGGGGCGGGGTTTACTACCTTAGCTGTCCAGCTATTATGTAAAGTGGCATTTAATTCAAATTCTGTTGAAACAGTCATTGCATTAATAGCAACGCAGAACCTAGGTTCTGTTAAAGTCGTACAAAATAGTGGTAGTTTATTGATCGAACTTGATTTAGAAATCATCAGTAATGGTCATCGTTATGATTTAACTTGGAGCAAGGACGGTGTAGTTACCAGTATTGGTATAGGCTTGGAGAACTCTAATACGCTATCCGCAGGTTACTACGATGTGTAATTGTTGATAAACCCTTACAAGTAAGCCTGTTAATAAGACGTTAAAATTAAAGAGGAACATATAATTTGATTTTTGTAATTGTTGATAAACCCTTACAAGTAAGCCTGTTAATAAGACGTTAAAATTAAAGAGGAACATATAATTTGATTTTAAGAATTGTTGATAAATTTATATTTGGTTTAACACTTATTCTGACTTTGCAGATCCCACAGCTTGCCGATCATTATCAGCAGTATTTATCGGGTTTGTATCAGGCGACCCAATCCCAGGTTGAAGGCTACGAAAGTACCGCAATAGAGTTCAAATTTGCGGATTTGCAATCGATGATTGATCGCCATTTGCACAATACAGAGCCTAGTGTCAGGGCTGATGCTATGCAAAAAATGCAGACACTCGCATTTTTCGCAGAGCTACAAGAAGGCGTCGATATCTTTGACAATGGCCATTTGTTTGATAAATTATTGTATATGTTAAAGCCGACAAGATATGAAACCCTGAAGGGCACAATGGCTAATTTTAAAATGGGCATACCTTTTACCATCAGTGGGTTAGGGTTCGGTATTGTATTTGGGCTGATCTTAAATTTATTTATGATGTGGCCCTTGAATAGATGGGCGCGGCGAAGAAGAGTGGAGCAGGCGTGAGGAGCGATAGCGAGTGGGAAGTGGGAAGTAGGAAGTGGGAAGTAGGAAGTAGGAAGTGGGAAGTAGGAAGCCGTTAGTCGTCAGGTAAAGCCTACTGACAGGGATGTCAGTAGGGGCGGGTTAGTATGTTGTCTATTGTTGAATATTCAGGAGACACTATGCAATTTGATAAAGATATGGACTCGCCACATAAAGATTTGTTTTTAGCTGTGCGAGCAAAACTTTTGGCACTAGATGACATTGAAGAGTTAAAGAAAGAAAAGATAACCACTTATGCATTTAACGGCTCTGCTTTGTGCCATATCAGGACTATGCCCAAGGGCGTGGATATTGGCTTTCTCAAGGGTTATCTGATGGCTGATGACTATGGGCTGTTGCAGGGTAAAACTAAAAGAATGAAAGTAGTGTCTTTGTGTAGCATGCTCGATCAAGAATTGGATTATTATTTTCAGCAAGCTTTAAGGGCTAGTCGTAAATAAAAAAGTAGTGAGTTGTAAGTGGTTAGTTGTAAGTAAGAGTCAAAGTGCTACTGGGCTGTTAGCTACAAAAGTTAGTCATGGAAATACGGGTGGTGCCAGATGATAACATTGGGGTTAGCCGCTTCGATCGCCCGGTGAAGCTCTTTCTCTGGATTATTATATATAGAGCCAAAAAAACGTATCGTTCGACTATTTTGGTTATCTAAATAACTGAGTTTCCAATATCTGCAGCCATTTATTTTCCAGGTACTGCGTTTGATGCTCTGAATGTTTTTAAGTGCAATGGGCACTTCTCGCTTTCCCCAGATCTGATACAGGGCCTCATCATCATATTGCAGGCGGCGCCGCTTATAGATCAGTCGATACACTATTGCACAGATCAGTAACACAGCTGCCGTTGTCTGCCAAGACTGTGGATCTTCTTCGAGCTGGAAGATTCCGGCCAAAAAAATCGGCCATAACAGGAAACGGGGCCATCGGGTACTGTTGCTGATCACCTTGCGATTATCCATTCACTTTATACCCAATGACTGTTTTAGTGTTTTGTCTCAGTATCTTATAACACAATGACAGGCGTTGCTGTTGGCTGTTACTCTGCAATAAGGGTTGTTTTTTCGCCGCTAGATGATGCTAAGTTTTTGGTACATTCAACACAGTCTTTAGTAGGTTTAGGACTCAACGGCCTCTTCTGTGTTACCAGGCGCTAGTTTGATGACTAAGTAGCCAATAGCAATTTCTATGTAGGAGGAGAATTGCCATAGCTGCTCAGGTAGCTGAACACCAATATAGCTGCCCCACAAATCGAACTCCATATGGCTACCGATTAAATCAACCAGACCAAAAGCGATGATGATCATGCCTAAAATTTTCATCTATATCCCCTATTTTATAATTATTTTGAATGTATTAATTATTAGTGATTAACAAAATGCTTTTTAGATAAAACCCGCAATTTTAAAATTCCTGAGTTTAGTTGCAATATTCTGTAAGTTAACTAAAGAATTGATTTTGCACTAGTTGTAATATTAATGCTAGCTTAATAGTGCTTTGTGGGTTTTTTTGGCCATTAATCAAAGTGCGCGGCTTACCCAGAGTGGGCGGGGCAGGTAGCAGCATTTGGTTGTGCTGCTGTAGCTGCGTAGTAAATAGCAAGATTTTTTCGCGAGTGTCTAAATGATTGAATCTAACTTAATGGTAAACCTCCTTGTTCAAAAGACAAAAAAGGCCCGTAGGTAGCTCAATGAAATCGAGTAACCCACCGGCCTTGCGTCTTTAACCCTAAGTCTTTAAG
The DNA here is from genome assembly GCA_002163025.1 of 'Osedax' symbiont bacterium Rs2_46_30_T18. Lineage (GTDB taxonomy): Bacteria > Pseudomonadota > Gammaproteobacteria > Pseudomonadales > Balneatricaceae > Rs1. The sequence goes on along the minus strand of MABF01000329.1, from coordinate 16,760 downwards.
GCAACTCAGTGGTTAAGGCAACTCCTTAGCCACTAAAGCTTACTGGCTACAAACTAATACGAATTATTGCAGGTACAAATTCCATCAGTTTGTCGCTCTCGATTAAGCGCGCTGCATCCTCAATATCAGGAGAGAAGTAGCGGTCTTTATCGTAGAAAGTCACTATTGCTCGCAACTCGGTTTTTGCTTGTTCTAATACAGTTGAGCTTTTCAGCGGTGCACGGAAATCTAATCCCTGGCAGGCGGCCAAGTATTCAACGGCTAAAATTCCGGCGCAGTTTTCTGCCATATCACCCAGGCGTCTGGCGGCAAACGTTGCCATAGAGACGTGATCTTCCTGGTTGGCGGACGTCGGCAAGCTATCTACCGATGCCGGGTGGGCCAAGCTTTTGTTTTCACTGGCCAGTGCCGCCGAGGTGACTTGCGCCATCATAAAGCCGGAGTTAACCCCGCCGTTATCAACCAGAAAAGGTGGCAGTCCACTGAGCTTAGAGTCGATCAACAATGCCATGCGTCGCTCGGATAGCGCACCAATTTCTGCCAGTGCCAGCGCCAGGTTATCGGCTGCCATAGCGACGGGTTCAGCGTGGAAGTTACCCCCTGAGATAATATCGTCCTGTTCCTGAAAGACCAGTGGATTGTCAGAAACAGCGTTGCCCTCAGTTAGGATGATATCGGCGGCGTTGCGAATTTGGGTCAGACAAGCGCCCATTACCTGTGGCTGACAGCGCAGTGAGTACGGATCTTGGACTTTTTCACAGTCGACGTGGCTATCTTCAATCTGCGAGTGCTTAAGCAACTCGCGATAGGCAAAGGCTAAATCAATTTGGCTCTGGTGGCCGCGCACTGCGTGAATGCGCTGATCAAATGGCTTGCGTGAGCCCTTGGCGGCATCCACTGACAGCGCACCGATAACGGCACCGGCAGCTAATAGATTTTCCGCTTTGAACAAGCCCTGTAATGCCAGTGCGGTAGACGCCTGAGTACCGTTGAGCAGTGCCAGCCCCTCTTTAGGTGCTAATACCAGTGGTTCCAGATCTACCAGTGCCAGTGCGGTCTTAGCTGAAATGACTTCACCCTGGTAGCGGGCATGGCCTTCACCGAGTAAAGTACAGCTCATATGTGCCAGTGGTGCTAAATCGCCGCTGGCGCCGACAGAACCTTTGATCGGAATGCAGGGATAAATCTGCTTGTTTAATAAAGTGATCAGTGCCTGGATGACCTTTAGGCGTATCCCGGAAAAACCGCGAGCCAGAGAGTTAACTTTTAATACCATCAACAGACGCACAGTCGCATCGTCCATGTATCTGCCGACACCGGCGGCGTGTGACAATACGATACTGCGCTGAAGTACTTCCAATTCATCTTCTTTGATGCGGGTGTTGGCCAATAAACCAAAGCCGGTGTTGATGCCGTAGACTACCCGGTCTTCTGCCAGTACTTTTGCGACTGTCTGAGCTGCTAAGTCGATCTCATGGTGGCTACTGGGGTCAAGTTCGATATGCATATGCCCAAGGTCAAGCTCTTTAAGTTGCGCTAAAGTTAGCTGACCGGGTTTGATAAGTAATGTCTTCATGATGTTTCCGTCTTCAATATCTTATGATTTTTGGTTACCGCTAGTGATGATTAACTAGTGGTTACTGCTTAGTCGATCATCGGTAGATTGAGTGCGTTTTCTTTGGCACAGTCTATGGCTATCTGATAACCGGCATCAGCATGGCGCATAACACCTGTGGCCGGATCGTTCCACAGCACTCGGCTTAAACGCGCCCGCGCATCATCAGTACCATCGGCCACTATTACCACTCCGGCGTGTTGGCTAAAGCCCATGCCGACACCACCACCGTGGTGCAGGCTGACCCAAGTAGCGCCACCGGCGGTGCTCAATAGCGCGTTCAGTAACGGCCAGTCGGAGACTGCGTCAGAGCCATCTTTCATGCTCTCGGTCTCGCGGTTAGGTGAGGCGACTGAACCACTGTCTAAGTGATCGCGGCCAATGACGATAGGCGCTTTAAGCTCGCCATTGGCAACCATGTCATTAAAGGCTACCGCCAGACGCGCTCTGTCTTTGAGCCCGACCCAGCAAATGCGTGCCGGTAAACCCTGAAAATCGATGCGCTCACGAGCCATGTCCAGCCAGTTGTGCAAGTGCGGGTTATCCGGAATCAGCTCTTTAATTTTGGCGTCGGTTTTGTAGATGTCTTCAGGATCACCACTTAGGGCAACCCAGCGGAAAGGGCCGATGCCCTCACAAAATAAAGGACGAATATAAGCGGGGACAAATCCTGGGAAATCAAAAGCGTTTTCAACCCCCATATCCAGCGCCATCTGCCGTATGTTGTTACCGTAATCAACAGTTGCGGCGCCGCGCTCTTGCAGGGTTAACATCGCTCTGACTTGCACCGCCATTGATTCTTTGGCGGCGATGACGACTGCTGCTTCATCTTGCTCGCGCATCTGCGCAGCTTTTTGCATGCTCCAGCCCTGCGGCAGGTAGCCGTTTAGCGGATCGTGAGCACTGGTTTGGTCAGTGACCACATGTGGGGTGATGTTACGCTCTACTAATTCTGTGTACAGGTCAGCGGCGTTACCTAAAAGGCCTACACTGATCGCTGTTCCCTGTGCATGGGCGGCATCAATCATCGCCAGCGCTTCATCCAGTGAATTGGCTTTTTTGTCTAAGTAGCGGTTGCTCAATCTAAAATCAATGCGGCTTTCGTCACACTCAATCGCCAGCATCGAGAAGCCAGCCATAGTCGCTGCCAGCGGCTGTGCGCCACCCATTCCACCGAGACCACCAGTGAGTATCCACTTGCCCTTGGCGTCGCCTTCAAAGTGCTGTGTAGCCATAGCGCCGAAGGTTTCGTAAGTGCCTTGTACTATGCCCTGAGAACCTATGTAGATCCAAGAGCCGGCGGTCATCTGCCCGTACATCATCAAGCCCTGTTTATCCAGTTCATTGAAGTGTTCCCAAGTGGCCCAGTGCGGGACTATGTTGGAGTTGGCGATTAAGACTCTGGGGGCGTTGCTGTGAGTTTGAAAGACCCCTACTGGCTTGCCGGATTGGACCAGCAGGGTCTGATCGTCTTCGAGTTCGCGCAGTACTTCGACTATCTTGTCGTAGCTCTCCCAGTCGCGTGCGGCGCGGCCTATACCACCGTATACCACTAAGTTGGCAGGGTGTTCTGCAACTTGTGGATCCAAGTTGTTCATCAACATGCGCATCGCCGCTTCACTCTGCCAGTTTTTGGCAGTGATAGTGCTGCCGGTCGCGGCTTTAATGTTGCGGCTGGTATCTTCTCTAGTGCTCATAATAGCTTTCCTTATAATTTCCAGTGGCCGCCCAGGCAGTACCTGGTGCCCGGGTGAATCAATGTAGCGATGCTGACAACGCCCGCCGCCGACCAAGTGCGACGACTGATCTGCAGACAGGGGCTGTGGTTATCAATTTGCAGCTCCGCGGCGATGGCGGCGCTGACTAATGTGGCTTCAATTTTGTGACTCGCCTCGGTCAGAGGAGCTACCTTTGACAGATAAGCATTGGGGGTCACAGTGTTAAAATCTTGCTGTAAGTATTGAGCAGCCATTAGAGGGTTAACCAGACGATCTTCCCATTGCACCGGGATATCGTCCTCCAAGTGCATTATCACTGAGTGAAATAATGGTGATTCAATATCGACATTAAGCATCTGCGCCTGTTGCTCACTGGCACTCACTTGATCCATAGTAATGATCTTGGCTTTATAACTGTGACCACGGCTGTGCACTTCGTCGGCGATATTGCGAATTTCCAACAGAGTGCTGACAGGGCGGTGCTCGGCGACAAAACTGCCAAGTCCCGGGGTTCTGATCAGCAGTCCGTCATCATTGAGTGTCTGCAGAGCACGTCTTGCGGTCATGCGGCTAACCGAGAACTGCTGGCAGAGTTCGTTCTCCGAAGGGACCCGATCACCTGGAGACAGCTGACCGTTATCGATCTTATCTTCGATGAATTTTTTTATGGTGACGAACCTTGGGGTGCTCATGAATAAGATGTCCAATACAAAAGAATGGCAAAATTCTAGTTGTATATGGTTGTATATACAACTAGAATTTACAAATAAATTCTATTCGCGGCTGTAGTTGAGTTAACAGAGTCTGGAAAAGCCATCCAAAATATAGACTTGTAATTTCCTTCAGTGAAAAATAGCTAGCCCAAACGGCTAGTTCATACGCAACATAAGAGAGAGCCTAGATGTCCGACCTCGATTTACTGATTAGCAATATCAATTTGGCCAGTATGAGCGATGCAACAGCGGGCCATTCATTAGCTGATTACGGCTCTATGACCCACACCAGTATTGGCATTAAAGAGGGAAAAATACACCGCTTGTATCCCCCAGGCAGTACATTGCCGACAGCCACTACTCATATTGATGGCAACGGCGGCTGGTTGACGCCGGGGCTAATAGATTGCCACAGCCATTTAGTCTGGGGTGGCAACCGCGCCAGAGAGTTTGAATGGCGCCTGCAGGGGATCAGTTATGAGGAAATATCACGTCGCGGCGGTGGTATCGCCAGCACCGTAAAAGCCACCCGCGATGCCAGTGATAATGAGCTAAAAGCGGCGGCGCAGCAGCGCTTAACGACTCTGATGGCAGAGGGTGTGACTTGTCTGGAAATTAAATCTGGCTATGGTTTGTCACTAGAGCACGAGGCCAGATTGTTGCGGATCGCCAGAGAGCTGGGTAACGAAAATCCACTGACAGTGCAGACCACTTTGCTAGCGGCGCATGCGCTGCCCCCTGAATTCAGTGACAAAGACAGCTACATAGATGAGATATGCGAGAATATTATCCCGAAAATAGCTGCGTTGAAGCTTGCAGATGCGGTAGATGTATTTTGCGAGGGCATAGGTTTTAGCACGGCGCAGTGTCAGCGGGTGTTTGATGTTGCCAAAGAGCACGCTCTGGCGATTAAGGGGCATGTCGAGCAGTTAAGTGACTTAAAAGGTGCATTGCTGGTGGCCAATAACGCTGGTTTGTCTGCTGATCATATTGAATATTTGCAGGCCGAAGATGTACCGGCATTGAAAGGTGCCGGTACTGTGGCGGTGTTATTACCGGGGGCGTTTTACGCCCTTAAAGAGCAGCAATTACCACCGATAGCAGCTCTGCGTGAGCACCGTGTGCCGATGGCCGTCGCCACAGATCTCAACCCGGGTACTTCCCCTCAGGCGTCTTTGCGTCTGGCGATGAATCAAGCGTGTGTGCTGTTTGGTCTGACCCCGCAAGAGAGCTTGGCTGGGGTAACAAGAGATGCAGCCAAAGCGCTGGGGCTCGGGCACTGCAAAGGGCAATTGGCAGTGGGCTTCGATGCCGACATGGTGCTTTGGGATATAGGCCATCCGAGCGAGTTGAGCTACGGGGTGAACTTGTGCCAGCCAAGGGAAGTGTTTTACTTGGGGCAGAAGAGGTGAATGATAGTTGGAAGTTGGAAGTTGGAAGTTGGAAGTTGGAAGTAGTGATTGATAGCTAGGCTGTAGCGCTAGAGCAATACAGCCTTTAATCGGCAATCTTTAATCGAGGTCTTCACTCACAACCACGGCCAGTACTGCGAAAGTGTCGCCGATATTGATTAGGGCGGGGTGGCGGCGGGCAGCTAAGATACCATCGCGCTGGGCGAAGTATTCTTGAGGTAATTGTCCGGTGCGCTCCAGTGAATACACCCGGGCGATGATCTCGCCTTTACTGATTTTATCGCCAAGGGATACACACATCTCCAGTAATCCTTGATGTTCGCTTTGCACATAGCAGCTGGCATCTGGCATATCCAGCATAACTGTCGGCTCTTCTGGCAGCAAGTAATTGCCTTGAGTGATACCGGCAAAAATTAAGAAATTATGGATGCCTCGCTCGGCCATGGCAACGCTTTCGACGCTGCTGGTGCCGCCACCGCACAACTCTGTAGTGACAAATATCTTGCCCTGCTGTTCTACCGCTGTGTCGTACAAGGCACAGGCATCTAACTCGAAAAGAGTCATAGTGTAAGGTGCACCAAATAGCGTTGCGCCCTCTATGCAGGCGGCGCTCTGTCTTGCATCTTCAAGCTGATGAGCGGCTGCAAAGGGCAACAGATCCAAGGTTTTCCCTCCGGAGTGAATGTCCAGAGCATAATCACAGATGGGTATCAAATAGCGTTGGAAATAATCGGCAATACGTTCGGTGATATTACCCGCGGGGTTGCCGGGGAAAGAGCGATTCATATTTCCGCTGTCGATGGGCGAGGTGCGACTGCCATTGAGAACCGCCGGGTAGTTCATCGCCGGGATAATGATAACGCGACCTTTAACGTGTTCAGGCTTAAGTGAGTTAGCCAGTTTCAGTAACCCGGTAATGCCCTCGTATTCATCTCCATGATTGCCACCACTAAGAAGTGCCGTAGGCCCTGAGCCATTTTTTACCACAGTTATAGGAATCATGATACAGCCCCAGGCTGAGTCATCGTGGGAGTAGGGCAGCTTTAAAAAGCCATGTTGCACACCGTCTAATTCGAAGTCGACCGACGGTGTAATAGTGGTTTGTTGCATTGCATTAACCTTTTACAAACAGTTGTCTGGGTATGTCACAGAACGTCTGCGCACCACTTTGGGTGATCAGGATGCTCTCAGTTGTTTCCATGCCCCACTCGTCCAGCCACAGCCCGGGCATAAAGTGGAACGTCATGCCCGGCTCAAGCACTGTGTTGTCAGTATCGCGTAAACTCATAGTGCGCTCACCCCAGTCCGGTGGGTAGCTCAGGCCTATCGGATAGCCGCAGCGGGCGCCGCCTCGGTCGAAGCCAAACTTTGTCAGGGCAGTGTTTAATGCCGCACTGATATCAGAGCAGCGGTTGCCGGGTTTTGCTGCTGCTAGTCCCGCACTCAGTCCTTCGTTTAGCGCCTCCTCAGCACGCAGGAAATCCGCACTGGGTTCTCCAAGGTAAATACTGCGTGATATAGGGCAGTGGTAGCGCTTATGACAACCGGCTAACTCCAGGAAAGTCCCCTCATTATTGTTAAAGGGTTTTTCATCCCATGTCAGGTGTGGGGCAGACGCATCCTTACCTGAGGGCAGCATAGGTACGATGGCTGGATAGTCACCGGCATGTCCCTCATGTCCCTGCATGGCAACCCGATAGATCTCTGCGACTAATAGATTTTTAGGCAGTCCAGGCTCAATCATTTCCAGGGCGGCGCGGTGCATGTTTTCAGAAATGCGCGCTGCAACTTGCATATAGGAAATTTCCTGGTCGGATTTAATTGCCCGACACCAGTTAACCAGGGCGGTTGCATCTTTGATGCAATTTGCTGGTAGGTTCTCTTTTAACGCAAGATAGGCAGTGGCACTGAAATAGTAATTATCCATCTCAACGCCAATATTGCCTGTCGTCCAGTTTCGCAGTGTCATAACTTGCGTGGCTAAGTACTGCATTGCGTGTAGTGGCGGGTTCATTATGTAATGATCGGGATAGCTAACTATATTGGACTCAGGCATATAGACAGTGCGTTTGGCGCCATTGGCGTCCATTGCTCTGCCGAACCATAGCGGGTCACCGCTGGGGCCTATGACTACAGCTTGGGGCGTATAAAATGACCAGCCATCGTAGCCAGTCAACCAGGCCATGTTGGAGGGATCGTGAATGATTAAGGTCTGTATATCTTGTTGCTCCATCGCCCGGCGGACTTTCGTTAAGCGGATGGCATACTCTTCGCGGCTAAAAGGTAGGTGAGTGTCATTCATTGATCTATATCTCTTAGAGGGTGAATGGAGCAATTGGATTTCTGTTAGAAACCACTGCCGCATGTTCAGCTTTAGTCATCTGCAGTCACAAACAGGGTGTTGATTAGCGATTATAAAATGTTAATAGTGCGCTAAAACTTAGCTGTTTTGTGTTGCATTAATGGAAAAATTGAACATATTGTTATAGTGTCTCTGCGCGGTTGCTAGTAAATATCAATACAATAACTCAGGTCAATACTTTTTTTGTACTATGACAATTGAACTAAAGCTCACAATTAAAAACGGCATGCCAAAGTATTTGGCCATTTCAGCGGCCATCGAAGAGGCTATTTTGGCAGGCCAGCTGCATGCTGGTGCCCAACTGCCGACACATAGACAGTTGGCGGAACAGCTTAATGTTAGTGTGCAAACGGTCAGTAATGCCTATGCCCATGCTGACAAAAAAGGGCTGGTAGAGGCTCTTGTCGGTAGTGGGACTTATGTCAGTAAGTTTCAAATCGAAAAAGAAACCGAATTTATGTTGCTGGAAGATAAAGAGACCCAGGGTCGAGCCGTGGATTTATCTATCGCTCACCCGGTCTGCACAGCCAGGCATACACAGCTCTTTAACGAGGCGTTGATAAAAATATCGCAGAGTCACTCGGGGGAGTTAATTCGAGCGGCACGGCCTGTTCAGGGGCAAAAAAAACATGTGGCGGCGGTGGCCAATTGGCTAGAAAAGCAAAAACTGCCCACAGATAGGGATAGAGTCATACTCTGTAACGGTGCTTCCCATGGTTTAATGCTGGCAATGAGCACGCTCTTGCAACCCGGGGATATGGTCGCCTGTGAAGAGTTAGTAGATCATGGACTGATTGCAAGGTCGAGAATTCTCAATGTTAAACTCTGTGCGATTGCGACTGACCGGCAGGGTATCATCCCACAAAATTTTGCAGCAGCCTGCAAGTTAAACCCGATTAAAGTGCTTTGTTGCACCCCCAGTATGAGCAATCCTGCCAGTTGCCATATGGGCCTTGAGCGGCGCACGGAAATTGCAGCGATTGCGCAAAAATATAATGTAATGATCATCGAAGATGATGTTTACGGTGCCCTTGAGCCGGATCGGATTCCCCCTTTATCCAGTTTCCTCCCTGAGCAGGCATTTTATATTACAGCACTGACAAAAACGGTTGCGCCAGGAATGCGTACAGGGTTTATGTTGGTGCCAAGGCATTTGATACAGCACACTACCAGTCTATTGGCAGCCTCTAGTTGGATGGCTACGCCGATGTTGTTTGAGATCGCTGCTATGTGGATCCAAGACGGCACCCTACAGCGATTAATCGCCTTTGAGCAGCAAGAATTTGCCGCCAGGCAGCGATTAGCGCGAGCGTCTCTGTCAGAATTTGAGTATGACAGCCACCCTAACGGTATGCACTTATGGTTATCTCTGCCTCAGGGGTGGAGTTCAGATGCATTAGTGGCAACGGCAAAAAAAGCTGACCTTATCATTACTGGCGATCAACCTTTTGTTGTCGATCAGCCCCGGCCATTAGAGCGTGTCAGGATAAGTCTGGGAATGGAAAGTAGCCGCTATCGGGTTAAATATGGCCTGGGTCTGTTGGCCGATATTCTCAGCTCGAAACCTCCGCCTAGCCATTTTTTGATTTAGACAAAAACTATTGATAGGCGCTAAGCAAGGCATTAAAAATTAGCTTGATCTATTAGGTCAATTGTCCTAGTCTGTGCTTATCGATTAGGACGGTTGTCCCAGTTTGGAGAGTGGTCTCCAGAGCTAGCTTCTAACGCGTATGGAATCTGGATGACAACTGTCAAGGTCATTTATAGCATGCTTAGAGGAGTTATTAGATGTTTGTAGTGCAGTTAAAGTTTTCGGTCAACAAAGCCCGCGCCGGTGAGTTAATGCAGGGGCATAATGATTGGATTAATGCGGGTTTTGATGCCGGTGTGTTTCTAGTGGTTGGCAAGTTACAGCCAAATATGGGGGGCGCTATTGTCGCTGATGGCTGCTCATTGTCAGAGCTCCAACGGCGCATAGCGCAAGATCCTTTTGTTGAAAACGAGGTGGTGAGTGTCGAGATACTGGAGATTAGCCCGGTTAAGACAGAGCAGCGCTTGGCATTTTTACTGGATTGAGCATTGCCGATAGATAACTAGCTATACAGATATTCAGATAGATAGCCGAGGAGTCATTAAATGAGTAAAACAGTCATTGCTGACGACGGTCTGGTACGTTGCGGGTGGTGCAGCGCCGCCCCTGAGTTTTTGGATTATCATGATACCCAGTGGGGTTTTCCGACTGCTGACGACTATAGGTTGTTCGAAAATCTGTGCCTGGAGAGTTTTCAGTCCGGGTTGAGTTGGCGCACAATTTTAAACAAGAGGGAAAACTTCAGGGTCGCATTTTGCGATTTTAATTTTAATGAAATCGCCGAATTCAACCATGGGGATCTCAATCGGCTACTACAGGATGAGGGTATAGTCCGGCACCGCGGCAAGGTAGAGGCACTGATCAACAATGCACAAAAAGCACAACAGATGGTGGCAGAATACGGCTCATTAGCTGCTTTTTTCTGGGGCTATGAACCGCAATCACAACCCTTATCAGAGGCGCAGAATGCCTCTGCCTCCGATTTATCGGTGCGGTTATCCAAGGATCTGAAAAAACTGGGCTGGAAGTTTCTCGGGCCCACCACTATCTACGCATTTATGCAGGCTTCGGGGCTGATCAATGACCATCTTGAAGCCTGTGTGATTCAAGCTGATGTTGCAAGAACTCTGCGTGAATTCAAGCGACCGCTGCGAAAATAATGCCCTTGAATAGCACAGGAAACTTTTTTGCAAAGGGAGGTAGCAAAACCATCCGGTATTTATAAACCCAGCCGCTGTTCAGACGCTTTGCTGGGCTCGATATTTTCGCAGACAGAAAATGCACAGTGCGCCAATGGCTATCTCCAGTGCCGCCACTTGGATCAGCGCAGCAGTGGGTAAACCATCAAAACCGAAGCTGAGTACTCTGGAGAAACCGTAAGCCAAGTACATTAAACTGGCCACTAGCGTTGCTGTGTAAGTCAGTTTGGCGATAAAGCAGCCGCTGATGATTAATACACCAATTGCCAGTAGTGCACCTCCTGCCGCCCGCATTTCATTGAGTAAATTGATATTATCGGTCAGCTTAATACCGGATGCGCCATGAAAAGCGATTGGATCAAGTAAAATACTTGCGCCGATTCCCGCCGCGATCAAACCTGATAGAAATAATATGCTTTTCAAAATTTTTGAGTCTCTCATAGACAACCTCTAAATATTGTTTTATTGACTTTACACTGTGTCAATTGACAGTGTGTAAAGCATATATGTTCTTTACAGCATGTCAAGTGCAATAAATAGACAGCCAAAAATCCTTGCAACAAGCTGGCCATTGATGGAAAAGCGAGCTGGGCAAGCTGTCAGTGTGAGTCAGATAGTGAAAGCAGCAGGAGTTTTTCAGGCAAGTGCTGTACCTGTATTTGGACTCGCGAACAGAGTTGCTTGTTGCGTCGCTCCGCTATGGCGCGGCAAAGGGCACAATGGACGCTTAAAGCCGTGTTCACTTGGTACGCGGTGGAATTGGCCTGTATTGATGTCTGGGTAAATAAATTGCTGAAATCTACGACATGGCCAAGGCGGTGATTAATACACTTGGGCGCAGATGAACCCAGCGTAACTGCCTGGAATAGTTGAGCATCGATACGGTTGATCGAGCACCTGAGATGATCGCCTTATGAAATTACTATCAAAGCGCGCGTTGGTATTAACAAGCCTTGTCAAAAAATTATCAGGACTATACAAAAAATTGATCAGCCTGGCAGTGGCTAGAATCTTTAGACAGGGCAGTTATTCAGTGGGAAACTGATGTCGAAGGCGAGCCCACCACCGTCTTCACTGCTGGCCTGAATGCTCCCCCCCAGTGCTTGAGTGACCAGGTTATAGACAACATGAGTGCCAAGACCCGTGCCACCGGTACTCCTTTTGGTGGTGAAAAAAGGATCAAATAAAGTCTTTAAGTGTGCATCTGATAACCCTACACCGTCGTCGTAATAGTGTATTAACACAGAAGTTTCATCGATATTTACCTCAATATGTATGTTTCCACTGCTGTTTGCTTCGAAAGCGTGGATGATAGAATTGAGCAGTAATTGCTTGAGAATCTGGGTAATTGCCAGTGAGTCGCAAGTCACGATAAAATCGCTGCAACTCAAGTGTAATTGATGATTAAAGTTGTGCTGTTGCTGCTGGAATTTAAGCAATATGTTTTCTATCAACGTTTTTAAGCTTACCGGTTTAACATCTTTGAGTGACTTTTGAACGGAAACTTGTTTAAAGTCCTGGATTAGCTGCGATGCCCGGCTGAGGTTATCGACTGATAATTCCAGTCCCTCTTCGAGGTCGTGCAAGAAACTATCTAGTTCTTGTTGAGTGAGCGATAGTGCTGTGTATAACTTACGGATATCTTGGGTTAAGTCCTGTAAGAAACTGGTGGCGGTAATAGTAATTCCCAGAGGGGTATTTACCTCATGGGCTAAGCCGGCGATCAGCTGGCCCATAGAGGCCATTTTTTCTTTTTCCACTAACTGTTGCTGTGACAGCTCAAGTTTTTCCATGGCCTTTTGCAAGTCCAAAGTGCGGGCGGCAACTTTATCCTCCAGTACATTGTTTAATACTAAGATCTCGGAAATTAAAATATTTGCCGAATTAACTATATAGCCAACCTCGTCATATTTATGTTTCTCATCGTGAATCAGTAATAAATCCTGGGAGGGCTTGCTGGGGTTGATGTTTTGAAATTTCTCCGCCAAATTGATAAACGGCCGGGTTAAAAAATATTGGAACAACAGTAAGAGTAAAATAGACAATACAAAGTTGCGCAAAAAGCCACTGAGGAAAATATAGGTGGCTCTGCCATAAAAGGGTGCCAGGGCCGCATCAGAGCTGACAACTAAGGTTAAACGACCTTGGTACTCGCCCTGTCGGCCAAGGAATGTTGATTCGTAAGTAGAAGTTTCAGCGGTTAAGAATTGAGTGATGTTATCGGTTTTACTGTGCTGTCTGTCAACCGATAGCTCTGCGAGGATTTCATTTTCTTCATCGACAATTTTGACGTAGTGCAAAAAACTAACGTTACTTAATCCTACTAAGACTTCTTTGGCCAGGTCTTTGTCTAGTTGATAGATTGCGCGCTGGGTTGTGTTGTGTGTGACTTTAAATATCTCGTCAACTTTTTGCCCAGTAAACTGCTTCTGTTGGGAGAAGTCGATGTATACTTGAACCAGACTCAATATCAAACCCAGAGCAAATGCGACGATCACACTAAGGCGGGCTAGTTTGAAAGCCATGCGCTGGAAAAAACTGATACCAGTTTTGTTTCGCTCGCTCATCTATTATCCGATTTGCCTCTATACTTGTCATATCTCTTTAACCTCTAACACTACGGTTGGTAAGAATATGCAGTACAAAATTAAAGTATTACTTTGCTTACTCCTGTTCACTGTTTTCTCTAGTGCCACTAGCGCCCAGACGATCGTCTATGGTTTTGAATTGAAAAACAGAATGAGCGTGGAGGGCGGTGAACAATTTGATTTATTATGGCAAGAACTGCACAAATTAGGATTGGATTTTGACCTAAAAGTGGTTTCTTTTAGCCGCCAGGTACGGCTTTTTTCCAGAGACAAACAAAGCTGTATTTTCCCCGCCAGTGTAGGGGGGGTAAAACAGTTAATGCCCGAATTCATAGATGCTAATTTGCAAGGCAGCGAAGGTATCGACCTCGTTGGGTTAGTGGCAATGACATTAGATGACAGCTCCAATATCCGCAGTCACGCCGATTTGTCGGGTAAGAGCATTGCCATGTGGGTTGGCTTAGACCCTAAGATAATTCTGGCTGGTGTCGATTATAAATCACTGGATCAGGCACCCAATGATGAGACACTGCTGAGGATGCTCAGCCGTAAAAGAGTAGAAGTGATTTTAGGGTTTATGCCTGATATTTTGCTCGCCGCAGATAAATTATCCATCCGATTACCGCACTCTACCGATGTCTGGCTGATCCCGAAACGATTAACCCAAGTGGTCTGTCACGATACCCCGAAAAATCGTCAGTTTCTGCTGCAGTTCGACCAATTAATGAAGGGCATAAGAAGCTCTGGTAAGTTACGTGAGTTTATGGGACCACTGGTTAACCTACAGGATGGCAGCGAGGAGTATTATTGAGAAGAAAGTAGGAAGTAGTGAGGTTTAAGTTAATAAAGTTGACTCTGATGTATATGCATGTATTATGTCGATATGCCTGATAATATGACTATTGCCAATGACACAACGTCGATAAATTTCGACCAGCTACCCTGCTTAAACCTCAGTTTGCGCAAAGCGACGCGGGTCTTAAACAAAATTTATGATCAGTATTTAGAGCCTTGCGGGTTAAAGACCGGTCAGTTTAGTATTTTACGGGTTTTGCATAAAACCGGTGAGTCGACCAATAAAAAATTGCAAAGTATATTGATATTGGACCAGACCACATTGACGCGGAACTTAAAACCGCTGATCCGTGACGGTTATATATTAATCAGCCCAGGTGCGGACAGGCGACAGAAAAATATGCGCCTCAGCAAGTTAGGTGAAAGTACTTATCAGCAGGCGAAGGACCTGTGGTTACAGGCACAGTGTCATGTATACGGGCAGATAGGCGAGCAGCAAAGTAAAAAAATACTGGCGCTGAACGATATCCTGGTAAAGTTGCAATAAGTGTTTTAGCAAATACCTGCAACAGCATCTTAGCGCAATAGCCTCAGTACTCACACTTTCTCCGCAGAGACGCAGTGCAGGAACAAGATTTCTATTCGAACAGTAATCATTAATACATGTAGGTACATGAAATGAAGTTATATACATATCCATTAACCAGCAATGCAATTAAGGTTTCACTGCTACTCAATTATTTGCAGCTGTCATTTACAGAAGTACTGATTCAGTTACCTGAAGGTGAGCAATATAAAGCGCAGTTTAAACAGCGCAATCCCAATTGCAGTATTCCCGTTTTAGAAGATGACGGGCTGATTATTTGGGAATCCAATGCCATCTTATTACATTTGCAAGAAAAGTACGGCGAAGCAAAAGCGGGGAGTGAGTCGATACAAAAAGTACAAAGTATGCGCTGGCTGTGCTGGCAGATGGGCAGTTGGAATAAAGTGGTACTGCCTTACGCTCATCAGCGTGTGGTCGCTCCATTTTGGGGGATGCCAGCGAATGAGAGCGCTATTGCCGAGCATGCCGACAGCCTGCCTAAGTTAGCGAAAATTGTAGATACACATTTACAACAACAGCGCTATTTAACCGGTGAGCAGTTAGATATCAGTGATTTCTCTTTAGCGGCAAGTTTGATGTTCTGGCAACAAGCAAAGATCCCACTACAAGAATACCCGGCGATCCTGCAATGGCTCGCTGGATTACAAGCGAGTGATTGGTGGCAGCAGAGCGCCCTGCAGCTCGATGATTTCATTAGCAGTGGTTCGTTAACTTAGACACTTTAATACAGAAATACATGTATATACATGAGGATAGCTTATGACAACCGCAACAATTAATTTAGCAAACTCATCATCGAGCCTAGCTCCCGTTTGGGCAAAGAATGCCAACATCAATTATGTTGATTCGACAGGGCTAAAAATGAGATACCTTAAAATTGGAAGAGGAGAGCCTCTAATCCTTATCCATACCTTACGTACTCAACTTGATTATTTCAGTAAAATCATACCTGAATTAGCTAAGCACTATAGCGTTTATGCTTTGGACTTACCTGGTCACGGCTATTCAGATATTACCAATCAAGCACATGATAAACCTCTGTTTGTTCATCATGTTACCGAGTTTATCAAGGCATTAAACCTAAACAACGTAACCTTGTGTGGAGAATCTGTTGGCGGGTCAATTTCACTCGGAATAGCTTCTCAAGCAAAGGTTTCGATTAAAAGAGTTATTGCATTAAATCCCGCTGATTACGTCAATAGTAATGGCTTAGATAGAAGCTCGGTGCTGGGAAAAATTTTATTTACTGGTATCCGTATACCTTTTTTGGGTTGGATTATATCGAATGCAGAAAAACGTGATGTGCTGCAGCAGGTGCTGGAAGGTGGCTTTGAAAATAACAGTAACTTACCCGCTAATTTGGTTGATGAATTTAGTCAAGTAGGTAATAGAAAAGGCTACTCAAAAGCCTTCCGCTCTATTTTTCTGAACTGGAAAAGCTGGCCTGAAGGGCAAAAAGAGTACTCAAACATAAAAGTCCCAGTGACCTTCGTTTATTCAGAACATGATTGGTCAGCAACCTCTGAGAGGCTCAACAATAAAGAACTCATAAAAGGCGCAATAGTGGTCACGATTAAAAACTGTGGACACTTTTCTTCGTTAGAAAGACCTGAGGAAGTGGTTAATGCCATTTTGCAGAGCGAAGCTTAATCCACTCACTTGCCTATATGTAGAGTATATTCATGAATAACTCAAATCCAACTTCAAACAGCATTTCCCGAGCAAACTCTATTGCTCGGATGATAGTGACTTACCCTAAAACCATTGTATTTATCAGTCTTATGATAATGGGAGCATTACTAAGTGCTTTACCTACATTGTATAAAGATACTCGTTCAGATGCTTTTTTAGCTAACGACAACCCTGCGCTTATTTATAAGAATAAAGTGAAAGCACAATTTGGCTTAAGTGACCCTATTGTTATCGCCATCGTCAATAAAAGCGAAAATGGTGTTTTCAATCCTGAATCATTGGCACTTGTTGCCTGGCTCAGCGAACAGCTAAGGTCTTTAGATAATATAAATAGCGATCGTATTACTAGTCTTGCAACCGAGAATAATATTAGTGGCTCTGAAGAAGGTATGGAGGTAACCCCATTTTTTGAAGAGCTATCTAGTAAACAAGCAAGTGCTGATCTTATTTGGCAACAAGTATCTGACT
>MABF01000279.1 GCA_002163025.1 'Osedax' symbiont bacterium Rs2_46_30_T18 | reverse complement strand
CGGGGCCTATCGCCAGAGTGGTCTTTTGGCCGCTGCTCTCTGGGCATGCTCTGGCTTGGTAGGGGTGAGCAACCAGTTTTTGGCTGTCAAACGCGATAGCCTCAAGCTCGTCTTCTACAAAAGGCTTAAATCTTTTGCGCAAATGTACCTTGGGTAATAATGTATCTCCCGATTGCTCCAGCCCTAATAACAGTTGTTGATGCACGGATTCAGGATGTAAAACCGGGGTTGACCAATAACTTTTGTCTACTTTATAGCTGTTGATCAAATAGATTTCTTTGATACCTAAAGCGGCGATGGATTGTAAGATGCGCTTGAGCATTTTAGGTCTGGGCAGCGCCAGCAACAGTGTTAATGGGACAGCGGGTAGTGGCTTATCTGTGAGAGTAAGTTGTAATTTTATTCCCTGGACTTCGATTTGTGTGATTTCGCCGTATCCACTATTGCCATCGAGTATCCCTACTTTCAGTCTCTGTCCAAGCTGAGCGCGATGTATCTGCTGTATATGCTCAAAACGCCGGTCAGTTAAGTACACTTCATCTGCACTGATGAAGTCAGCGGGGGTGACTAAAATTAGATTCATCGACTAAATAACACCAAATGTTCGATGGAAAGTTTAATGTTGAACTTGTCGCCGATGTCGTGTTGATAATCGTAGTGGGCAGGAGTACTGCACAATAATTGAGTACCATCGGCTAAGCTGAGCTCGTAGGTGAAATACGAGCCGTGAAAGTTCTTCTGCGTGACAGTTCCGAAGTTCGAAGCCGCTGGATCGTGCTGCACATCATCCAGACGCACTAACACTTCTACTTTTTCACCGGGCGCGTAACCGTGAGGTGTAGTTGATTCAAGTTTGCCCAGTGGTGTATGGATGCAATGCTCACACAAGGTGGTTGCAGCGAGGAACTTACTTTTGCCAATAAAGCTGGCGACAAATTTAGTGGCCGGGCGGTGATAGCTGTTGTAGGCGTTATCCCATTGATGGATTTGACCTTTTTGCATCACTGCTATTTTATCGGCGAAGGCAAATGCCTCTGCCTGATCGTGGCTGACCAACAGCGCACTGACTTGTTCCTGTTTTAAAATATCACGTACTTGAGGCACCAGGCTCTCTCTAAGTTTTGCATCTAGCCCGGAAAAGGGCTCGTCCAGCAAGATTAATTTAGGTTTAGGTGCAAGTGCTCTGGCTAATGCGATACGCTGCTGCTGACCTCCAGAGAGTTCGTGTGGGTAGCGCTGGGCGCAATCGTTCAGCCCCACTAGATCCAGTAGCTGTTCTACTCTCTCGCTGCGCGCTGCACAGGGGAGTTTTTTTATACCAAAAGCAATGTTTTTCTCGATACTCAGGTGTGGGAAAAGCGCCACATCCTGAAATACCATGCCAATATTTCGGTGCTCTGGGGCAAGGGTGCTGTGGGGTTCAGAAATATTTTTAGAAGAGAGTCGAATAGCACCGTTTCGCACTGGCTCAAAACCAGCGATAGCTCTGAGCAATGTCGATTTTCCGCAACCGCTGGGACCCAACAAACAGCCTATCTCACCTGCGCCAATATTAAGGGAAACATTATTTATGATAATCTGTTGGCCGTAGCCTACGCAGATATCTTGAAGCTCAAGCAAATTGGTGTCGGTCAACTGCTGTGCGGCGTTCATTGTGGTTTATGCTCCTGTGAACTGGATATTGCGGACCGTTTAGAGATGGATCTACTGAGTAAAATAACCGGAAGAAGCCCGACTGCAACTATCATCAGGGAGGCCGGTGCTGCATCTATAAGCCTTTCATCAGAAGCCAGCTCGAATGCATGCACTGCTAAAGTATTAAAGTTAAAGGGCCTGAGAATCAAAGTGGCGGGTAGTTCTTTTAAGACGTCGACAAAGACTATCAAGAGTGCCGTTAACAAGGACCCGCGCATCAACGGTATGTGAATCAGCTGTAGTACTTTTGCGTTGTTGTTGCCCAAGGACCTGGCCGCGTTTTCCAGGTTAGGTTTTATTTTATCTAATCCACTTTGCACAGCTCCCATCGACACTGCCAGAAACCTGACCGTGTAGGCAAACAGTAGCGCAAACAAGCTACCCGATAATAGCAGCCCAATTTCAATATCAAAAAGCCACTGAAAAGCATCGATTAAGCGGTGGTCTAACCAGGCCAGTGGAATAATGATGCCTATGGCAATAATTGTACCTGGTAGAGCATAGCCAAGACCTGAAACAGTCACTGCGCTGTTTACCAGCGGATTGCTTTTTAATCGTCTGGCGTAAGCCAAAAGGATAGACAGTAAAACTGCAATGATGGCGGCGCTAAAGGCCAAGTAAAAAGAGTTCCAGGCCAGTGAAAAGAACGAATCGGCTTCAAATTTCGCCTCTGCCACAGACCAGTAGCCCAATACCGCGGCAGGTATCAAAAAGCCAAACAAGATAGGGGTAAAGCAAATCAACCACACATAGCAAGTATCTGTCTTAGAAAGTTTTATTAATGCCGATGCAGCGCGTTGTTCGGTATTTGAATGATAGCGATTCTGTCTTCTGGAGTAGCGCTCAAGAATAATTAAAACCGCCACAAAACTGAGCAGTAACGAGGCCAGCTGGGCAGCTGCTGTCGCATCACCTAAGCCGTAGAAAGTACGAAAAATACCCGTGGTAAACGTGCTGATACCAAAAAATTGCACTGTGCCATAATCTGCCAGAGTTTCCATCAGTGCTAAGGTAAGACCAGCGATAATAGCCGGGCGCGCCATGGGGAGCGACAAGTGGAAAAAAGCCTGATAGCGGTTGTAACCCAAAGTACGGCACACCTCCAGTGAGTTGGTAGATTGCTGCAAAAATGCGGCGCGAGCCAGCAGGTAAACGTAGGGATAGAGTACTAAAGTGAGCATCATCGCCGCCCCGGGAAGCGAGCGAATCTCAAAAAACCAATACTCACCGTATCTTAAACCGCTGACTTCTCTGATAAAGCTTTGCACGGGTCCTGCAAAGTCCAGCAGTCCGGTATAAGTGTAAGCGACTATATAAGCGGGGAAAGCTAAAGGCAGTAATAGCATCCAAGTGAGCAGGTTCCTGCCTTTAAAATCACAGACACTGGTAAACCAAGCGGCTGGGACACCAAGCAATAAAGTGCCTATTGCAACTGAAAG
>MABF01000052.1 GCA_002163025.1 'Osedax' symbiont bacterium Rs2_46_30_T18 | reverse complement strand
AAGTATCCATTCTTCCCAGGCCTTGCTGCTGTAACAATTCATAGCGGTTGTCTACATCTTGGGTTAAGGGTAACTGTAGCTGGTGACGCGCGGCTTCTTCAAGGCAGATGCCTAAATCTTTGCGCATCCAATCGATCGCGAAACCAAAATCGAAGCTGTCCTGATCCATAGTCACCAGGCGATTTTCCATCTGCCATGAGCCCGCTGCTCCATGTTTTAGTGTGTCCACCACTTGAGGTATCGATAAATTGGCACTCTGGGCAAGTTTCAGGGCTTCCGATAAGCCTTGCAGTACCCCGGCAATACAGATCTGGTTGACCATTTTGCAGCGCTGCCCCTGACCATTTTCACCCAGTAACTGGATCTGCTGGGCATAGCTTTGCATCAGTGGCACAGCGGCATCAAAACTGCTCTGTTGGCCGCCACACATAACCGTCAACTTGCCATTTTCAGCCCCTGCCTGGCCACCTGAAACCGGCGCATCGATAAACTGGGCACCCTGCTCGGCACAGGCCGCTGCTAACTCTAAAGCTAAGGTCGCCGAAGTAGTCGTGTGATCGACCAAGATAGCGCCGCTGTTTAGTCCGGCCAGAATGCCGCTCTCACCATAGACGACACTGCGGACATCCTGGTCATTACCGACACAGACAAACACAATATCCGCTGCGGTGGCTGCTTCTTTCGGAGTAGCAGCTAGTGCTCCGCCGTGCTGTTGTTGCCATTTCTGCGCTTTTTCAGCGCTGCGGTTGTAAACAGTGGTTTGGTAACCGTGACTTTGTAGGTGTGCAGCCATAGGGTAGCCCATAACGCCCAAGCCGATAAAAGCGGCAGTTTTGTTGCTCATAGTGTCGATCCTATTAGATTTGTTGATCATTGCAGCGAAAAATATAGGCCAATACTAAAGTTCAAATTGACATATGTCAATCATGAAATTATCCTTACTTAGCATTCGCGGATTGTTCTACAGCCGTGCAAATTATAGCCAGATTGAGGCCGTGCATGAGTAAGCATAAGTACGAATTGATTGCAGACCAGTTGTGCTCTTTAATCGACTCGGGAAAATATCCGCCTGGGAGTAAATTACCTGCGCACAGGGAGCTGGCAAAAGAACTGAAGACCACCGCAGTGACAGTAGCCAAAGCTTACCAGCTGATGGTAGAGCAGGGCACAATAGAGTCTTTTGTCGGCCGTGGTAGCTATGTTGCCAGTGGCTATTTAAAGAGCGTGATTCGGGCACAACAAGACGCAGATGAGCTAAATTTTTCTATTTTACAACCTTGCCTACAGCAAAATATGCTAGCGTTACAGCAGCAGTTTGCAGAAAAATTTAGCACTATAAATAAGCCGCAACTGTTTGGCTACAGTGAAAATAGTGGCTTGTTGGAACATCGTCGGGCGGGGGCTAAGTGGTGTGCGCAATACGGCTTAGAGGTGGGTAACCCAGAGCAGACGATATTGACCAACGGTGCGCAAAATGCACTGGCGAGTGTTATTGCTCTTTACACTAAACCGGGCGATTTCATTGCCTTGGAAGCGCAAACTTATCCAGGTATTTTAGCGATTTGCAAATACCTGGGCCGAAAAGTGCTGGCTATTCCCATGGACGAGCAAGGTATGCTACCAGAGGCCCTGCAGCAGCACTGCAATATCTGCAAACCTAGTATGGTGATTGTGGTGCCCTCGCAGCAGAATCCGACGGGGGCGACCATGGGGCTGTTGCGTCGTGAAGCGCTGGCGAAAGTGATCGAAGAGCAAGATATTTGGTTGGTTGAAGACGAAATTTACGCTTTTCTGAACACTGAAAAAACGCCTGCCATCAGTAACTTTGTCGCTGATAAATCTTTTTATATCAGCAGTCTCTCCAAGGCGATTAGCCCCGGGATGCGCTGTGGCTACCTGCGAGTTCCCCAGTCTGAATACTCGAGCTTGGTCGATTACATCAGAGCGACACTCTGGCTGCCCTCGCCGTTTATGTTCGAGATCGCCAGCGCAATGATTGATAGCGGTAACGCTTATCGCTGGGCACGCCAGCAAAAGCTGATCGCGGCGCACCGCCAGCAATTAGTCAGCTGCTATCTAGCGGATTATCAGCTACAACGACAACCCAGTAGTTATAGTTGCTGGTTGCAGTTACCGGATCACTGGCAGGCGGACAGTTTCTGTGCCAGTGCTAAAAAGCGCGGCTTACTGATCAGTAGTGCGAGCTATTTCAGTTGCTCTGGGCAAACTGCCAATGCAGTTCGGCTATCGGTGATGGCGATAGCCGATGAAGGTCTTTTTATTCGAGGGCTACAGCAACTCTCAGAGTTGTTAGCGCTACAGTCTCTGTGAGTTAACCGGATAGTTTTGGCTGGCCGCTACTGGCAATAGATGCAACTTGGGACTGACCATCCTCTAGTGCTAAATATTCACTGGCAAACTGAGCCGCGGCCACTGGTTTGGCCTTTAAGAACCCCTGCATTTGTTGGCAACCTAACTCTGTCAGTAATTTCTGCTGCTGCAAGGTTTCCACTCCCTCGGCAATAGTGGTCATGTTTAAGTTGCGTGCGACGTCAATGATTGAGCGGGTAATTACCAGATCATCTTGCTCTTGGGGTAGGCCTGTAATAAAAGTTCGGTCTATCTTCAATTTGTCCAACGGGAACCTTTTTAAATAGGCGAGCGATGAGTAGCCGGTACCAAAATCGTCCAACGCGATTTTTATGCCTAAATCTCGTAGCTGTTGTAGGGCAGACTGAGTGAACTCGGGGTCATGCATTAAAGCGCTTTCGGTAATTTCAACAACTAGCCATTTGGCGTCTAATTTAGCTTTGGTCAAGCTGTGTACAATGGAGGAAACAATATTATTGGTGAACTGGTAACTGGAGACATTGACGGCAATTGGAATCGGCTCAAAGCCCTGTTCCTTCCAGATACTGGCCTGTCGACAGGCCTGATCTAAGACCCATTGGCCGATAGGCAGAATCAGACCGCTCTCCTCTGCAATAGGAATAAATTTATCTGGTGGGATCATGCCTAACTCTGGAGTGTGCCAACGCAGCAGGGCTTCACAGCCACAGAGCTTATCCGTACCCAATTCATATTGAGCTTGGTAATACACTTCAAATTGCTGTTTACTGAGGGCCAAGCGCAAACCGCCCTCTATGCTCAGTTTCTCCGATGCTCTCTCGTGCATGTCAAAGGTGAAAAATTGGAAATTGTTGCGCCCTTGGCTCTTGGCATGATGCAAAGCGGCATCAGCATTTTTTAGCAGGGCGTCGAAGCTATTGCCATGTTCGGGAAAGGTGGCGATACCTATGCTGGGAGTGACCACTAAATCGTGTTCTGAAATATGCACAGGCTCAGCCAAATCACGCATAATTCGGGTGGCTAAACGCTTGGCGGCCGATTCAGATTTGTTATTGTTAACCAAGATAATAAATTCATCGCCACTGAGGCGGCTGATAATATCCGAGACTCTGATATTACCGGCAAGTCGCTTAGCTATTTCCTGTAGTACCAGATCGCCGATATTGTGGCCGAGTGAGTCGTTGATGTTCTTAAACCTGTCCAGATCAATCAACATCAAGGCAAATTTTTGCTGGTGGTTAAGGTCGCTGTAGTTAATAACTTCATTTACCCTCTCTGCCAAAATGTGCCTTTTAGCCAGCTTTGTAAGGGGGTCATAATCCGCCAGATAATTTAACCGCTGTTCGGTTTTTTTACGCTCGGAAATATCGGAGAAAGTGGATATATAATTGAGTACTTTATTCTCCGTATCCAAACTGGTGGAGATCGATACCCAGCTGGGGTAGATCCCCCCGTTTTTATGTTGATGGAAAATTTCTCCCTGCCAGTATCCCTGTTGCGCTAAATCGGTATGCTGGCGTTGATAGAAAACTTTGTCCTGGTGATCGGAGGCGAAAAAATCTGAGCTCTGACCCAATATTTCATCGACATCGTAACCGCTGGTCGTTAAACAGGCTGGATTGACGGCAATTATATTATGGGCGGCGTCGGTCACTACAATAGCGTCGTTAGAGGAATCAAAAACTCTGGCTGCCAATTTAAGCTCTATTGTCTGGTTCTGTATCTCTCGCTCTTGCAAGTCAATACTGCCCTGGTACCTTTTAAACAGATGACTAAAACCACGGTTAAAAAGCAGGCTTAAGGCGAGAGTTACCAAGCCCGCAATAGATAATACTATCACCAGCATTTTAAGGTCGCTGCGGGAGTTGTCTACGATCTGAGAGCGCTGAGATTCAATTATCTGACTGATTTGCTGAGGGAAAATGTCGGCGATGATTACCCAGTTGAAAGGGCGGATAGTCTCGACAAAGGCAAATTTTGCCGCCGTTTGTGGGGTCTGTGTTTGATAGTTAAAAACCCCCCCGCCACTGTTGGCAAAGCTGAGTAATTGCTGAAGATTATCGTCTGCTAAAGGGCCTATGGGCTCATTTTGCATGTCTTGTGCGAGTATTGTTCGGCTAATCACAGTACCTTTAGTATCAAGGATTGTGACTGAGGTATTGTTGTTGGTGGTTATTCTCGACAGTCGCTCGAGAGCCGCCAGACGTAAGTCTTCTTCGAAACTTTGAACATAATCTCCGGCACCTATATGCCAGTTAAAAGGTCGGAATTTTTTGGCGTAACTGATTTTTCGCGATTTTTTTTGTCTCTCACCGGGTGGGTACCAGGAGTAGCGGGAGAACCCCGCTCCAGACTCATTATCTATGGATTCGAGCAGCGTATTGATAATATGAAATATTTGCACATCGGCATTCAGTAACAGCGAAGTACCTTCCAGCGCAGGTCGAATGGGCATTAATACGGCGTTGGCTTCTGCATCGTTGATAAAGTAATAACCACGGCCTTTAAAAAAACGTACATCGCGCAAGGCGGTCTTAATCAACTCCTTAATTGCCGCTTGGTCGAGCTGGTCCCTATGCTTGTTATAGAGACTGGTGGCGATGCTGTGAGCTTGTTCGACGGCGCTGCGGGCTTGCTGTTTCAGCTGCTCCTCAGCCTGGGAATTCATATGTTCTATAAACTCCCGGGCTTTTTCAACTTCGGCGCGGATTTGTTGTTTTTGTTGCTGTTGAATTTCCCGGTCTAAAGTCTGTAATCGGTTTTCATAACTGAGGTTTTCTTTAAATAAAAAATAGCCAAAGATACCGGCAATAATTAAAAAAGAAATGCCGATCATTCCAAAGGACTGAAACTTTAGCATAGCCTTAGCTTGCGAATTTAATGTCATATAGATCCAGTAAGCGCAAATAGTGAAATTTTATAACAAATTAATTATAGAGGGTAAAGCGCGAGCCGCCATAGTGTGGAAAAACTATGAAATACTGAATGAATCATGAATATTGGGCGACTTAACTGCAACACCAGACAATCATCGATGGTCTTAATGAATGGTTTAAATTCAGTGCAGCAATCTCTGACATAGTCCTTTAAATAGGTTGTTTTTTCCGCTGGCATTCGATGTTATCGGCCGAAGTTGTCAATTTACGCTAAGTCGAGCTGAAAAATAGTGAAATTTAGGAATCTTACTTAGAAAATAACCTTAGCTTTGTGCTAAAAACTCGACCAGCCAGAGGCCCCCAAAGTGTCGCTCCACAGTACGGCGATTGTCTGCGAACCAGCCTAACCCACTTATGTGTCAGAAATGAGTCAGATCAGCTGATTGACTCTCCTTCTATCAGTGTTGATTAAACACTGAGTGAGCTCTGTTGCTGCACTGGCCCATGTTGTGGCTCTGCTGCTATCATCAATTGCTCAAATTGAGCGGCGTTTAGTGGCTTTGCCTTGAAGTACCCCTGCATCTGCTGGCAGCCCAACTGTTGTAAAAACTGATATTGCTCTTGTGATTCAACCCCTTCGGCTATAGTGGTCATGTTCAAATTAGCGGCGACATCAATCATCGATTTTGTCAGGGCAATATCGTCTTTATCCTCTGGCAAGCCATCGATAAAAGCTTTGTCTATTTTCAATTTGTCGATCGGGAAGCGTTTTAAATAGGCCAGGCTGGAATAGCCGGTGCCAAAATCATCCAGGGCTATTTGTATTCCCAGTGCCTGTAACTCGAGCAGTATATTACGACTGAGTTCAGGGTCATTCATCAATGCTGATTCAGTAACTTCAACCACTAGCCAGCGCGCCTCTAGCTCGCTGTCTCGCAGTGCGTTTCGGATATAGGGGACAAGTGTTTTGTTGAACTGACCACTGGAAACGTTGACCGCAATTGAAATCGGTTGCAGACCCTTTTGCTGCCAATCTTTAGCCTGTTGACAACACTGGGCTATCACCCATTCGCCGATAGGGACGATGATACCTGTCTCCTCGGCGATGCTGATAAATTGGTCCGGCGGCACTAGGCCGCGGCGTGGGCAGTGCCAGCGAATCAGTGCTTCGCAGCCGCTGAGTTGTCCGTTTGAAAGTAGGTATTGGGCTTGAAAATGAATTTCAAATTCATGGCGTTTTAGGGCTTTACGTAAATCCCGCTCTATCGAAAGTTTTTGCGTCGCCCTGATGTTCATATCATTAGTGAAAAACTGGAAGTTGTTGCGACCTTCGCTCTTGGCATGATAGAGCGCGGCATCGGCATTTTTTAACAGCGTGCCGAAATCTTTGCCATTATCAGGATAGACGGAGATTCCGATACTTGGAGTGATGACCAAATCTTGCTCTTCAATGTGCAGCGGCTGTGCTAATTCGTGCAGTACTCGATTGGCGAGGTGCGCAGCAGCGCTCTCAACTTCAATATCGTCGATGAGTATAATGAACTCGTCCCCGCCGAGACGACAAACGGTGTCAGAAGTGCGAAAAGTATCTAATAGTCTTTTTGCTATGTGTTGTAATACTTTATCGCCGATCGCATGTCCCAGTGAATCGTTGATGTTTTTAAATCTGTCCAGATCGATAAACATCAACGCCAGTTTGTGCCCCTGGTTGCGCTTGCAAAAACTTATCGCCTGCTCGGCGCGATCTGTTAACAATCGGCGATTAGCTAACTCGGTCAGAGGGTCGTATTCGGCAAGACGTCTCAGGCGTTGCTCGGCATTCTTTCGCTCAGTACTGTCGGAAAAGATGGATATATAATTGAAAACTTCACCGCGCTCATCTTTGCAGGCTGAAACTGACATCCACTGCGGGAATACCTGCCCGGATTTTCGTTTATTCCAAATCTCCCCCTGCCACTTACCTGTGCGGTTGATTTCTCGCCACATATTCTGGTAAAAATGCTTATCGTGATTGCCTGAAGATAAAATAGTAGGTGTCTGGCTGAGCAGGTCTGCTTCGAAGTACCCGGTTGTGGCGCAGCAGGCGGGATTAACCGCAATGATCTTTTGCTCGGCGTCGGTGATGATAATGCCTTCAGTAGCGAGATTAAAAAAGCCGGCTGCGACCCGCAATTCTTTTGAATTCTCCATCAAACTTTGATTTTTAAGTTCTATGTTAGCTTGGTAACGCTTAAAAAGTTGTTTGAAGCTGCGGCTAAACAATAGGATATAAGAGAGAGTGATCAGCACCGTCAGAAGCAGTGTGAAAATTAAAAAACCTTGCGTTTGTCGCTCTTTATTTTTCAGAGACTGACGTTTAGAGACGAATCTGGCGGCAGACTCGTGCTGTTGACTACCTGCGACAATGATCCATTGATAGTCATCAATGCTTTTTATCAGTGATAAATTGCCGGACCCTTTGGTGGTGACTTGTCCAAAGGAGTCAGTACTGATAAAACCACCACCTGCTGCAGCGAGTGCCAATAAACTGTTCAGTGAATCACTGTTGTTAGGGGTGATAAGATCCGTTTGCCAAAACCAACTGCTGCTCGGGGGAGCGAGTAACCAGTTAGCGTTTTTATCCAGCACTGCAATATATCCATTGCCGTCAATACGCAATTGCGAAAGTCGCAGCAGAGCGGCGGCGTGCAGGTCAGCGGTAAAACTGTCTACATAGTCGCCACTGCCAATAATCCAGTCGTAGGGGGCAAATACCTTGGCGTAGGATATCTTGTCTGCGTAGATCTCGGGATTGCCAGTGCTGGGCCATCGATAACTTGAAAATCCAGCTCGTTGAGGGTTTGCGACTGAGTTTATTACTTCCCTGGCGGACTGCTGTATTGTTGCTTTGGCGCTGAGCAGGTCGCTGTTCTCGAGTTCGGGGTTGCTTGCTGACAGTATACTGTCGCCTTCTAAACTGGCGATAAAATAATAGCCGCGACCGCTAAAGAAACGCAATGGGCGCAGAGTTTCGACAATTAATTCTTGTACTTTTGTCTTACTCAGCTGATCTTTTTGCTGTTGGTATAGAGAGTTGGCGATACTGTATGCGTGGTCAACTTTGGCTTTAGCCTGCAACCTTAGCTCTCTATTGGCACTGTCATGCATGTAGCTGATGTAGCTTTTTGCCGCCGCGACTTCGGCACTGATTTGCTGTTGCTGTTGTCGGTAGCTGTCATGCGCCAGTGTGTTCACCTGGCTGTTAAAAGAGAGTTTGTTCAGATAAATAAAGTGGCCAAAAATACCGAATATTAGCAGCAACACAATGCCGAGCATGCCTTTAGATTGATAACTGAGTAAGCTGGTGGCGTTGGGTTGTGGTTTCATATTGGTCCAAAAGGTGTGACTTGCGTATTTCTGTCAAGGTCCAGAAATAAAGTGTTAAGGAGTGTTGTCTGTATCGAAAGGTATCTGCTTTGCTTCCAGCGGGGCTTTAGATGTTCTGTTTAGAGGCTCTTGCTGGGCGTTAAGCATTAGCTTAATGGCTGGGGAGTGTAGCAATAAGCCGATTGAATGATCGCAGTGATGACGCAATCTTTGACGTGGATCATGTTTTTGTTTGATTGATTTGCTGCTTAAGTTGCTGGCAAACGGTGTCGAGTGCCAGCATTAGAAAATATCTTAGGGTTATTCTTCTAAGTTTTTTCGGACAGTTTCACTGTACCAATCGACGAAATTAATCACCCCGAACTCAAATGTTTCCGAGTAGGGGCCGGGCTGGTAGCCAATAGAGTTGATACCCAGCTGGTTGCGCTCGGCGAGAATTTTATCTTGCTCGTTAGTGGCATCCCATACTTCGCGCAGACGGTCCACATGGTAATCGACGCCTTCGACGGCATCTTTGTGCACTAACCACTTAGTAGTCACTAAGGTTTTTTGTGCAGAAACCGGAATTACCTGAAACACTACACAGTGGTCAGATTGCATGTGGTTCCATGAATTGGGCAAGTGCAAAATGCGCATAGAGCCGAGCTGCGGATTCTTGATCCGACCCATCATCTTACTACAGGCGGCTTTGCCGTCCATGGTCATTACATCAGTGCCCTCTTTTAGCGGCATGCGCACGATGCGGTTTTTCAGGCCGTGAGAGACGTGTTTGTGTGGAATTCCCTCTGCATCCCAGGCCTTTGCCTGGCGCTCGCAGTGCGCCTTAAACTCATCCGTTGCCCTTGGGTCTTGGGTATCATCAAACTCCAATAAGCTGCCCAAAAGCTCAGGATGTGAGGCATTGCAGTGATAGCACTCGCGGTTGTTTTCCAGTACCAGCTTCCAGTTGGCCGCCTCCTCAATAGTTACCTGCACGGCAACTTTTGCATTTTCAATGTCATAGGGCTCCATGTAGTGATCCAGAGTTTCTGACAATGGCTCAATGTCCGGGGCAGCACCTGTGGCAAGGCAGATGAAGATGAATCCGCCGGCAACATTGCAATGTACCGTTTTCAGACCGTGCTCTTTTAAATTGAAGTTCTCGCCCATGTCGGATCCCGCATACAACAGGTTTCCCTTAAGGTCGAAAGTCCACTGATGGTAAGCGCAAACCAGGTTGGCCACTTTGCCCTTTTTACCGTCACACAACTTAGAACCGCGATGGCGACAGACGTTGTGAAATGCACTCACTTTGCCCTCTGCATCGCGCACTATCAATACTGAGTTCTGTCCGACATCCACGGTGATGTAGTCACCTTTAGCGGGAACTTCACAGCTCATGCCGACAAAAATCCACTCTTTCTGAAAAACCTCCTCCATGTCTACTTTAAACATATGCGGGTCGTTATACAGGGGTTGTGGCAGTGATAAATTGCCCTTGCGCGAGGCTAATAAACGGTACATCTCACTGCGCGCTTGCGGGTAATCGACAAACTTAATATTGATTAAATCGTGTTGGTTCACGTCGTGGATCCTTTGCGTCTGGTTTTAATTGTTATCTCGCCACTGCAAGTGGCAATGGTGATTTATTCGCTATTATTGATGGTTGCAGATGGTGGAGCAAAACAGCTGTAAAAAACTGTCTGATTGCGACCAGGATCTATCTTATATTCGACCTGCCATGCAAATAATAATGAATCAAACTCAGTGCTTATCCAGCCTTCCACCGAGTTGAGCAGCTTGTTGTCGCTATTGGACAATATCTAAAGCAACTCTGAGAAGATGATGGGGGCCAAATCGCAGCTTGAGAATAAAAAAACCGTGGCGGTTTGACCATCAGAAAATCTTTTAGACGAGCTAGAGAGTATCCCATGAGTACAGCAGCTACAGTGCAAAGCCATTCCTATTTACATGACATCAATACTAAAACTTGGAGCAACGGTCGCCATATGGTCCGCTGTGTAAAAGTGATTGAAGAAACCGCCGATGTAAAAACATTTTGTTTTATGGCTGAGCAGCCAGTGATGTTTTTCTTTAAACCCGGTCAATTTGTCACTCTGGAATTGGAGATAGACGCACAGCAAGTGATGCGCTCATATACTATTTCCAGCTCGCCTTCAGTTCCCTACAGTTTTTCAGTGACGATTAAGCGTATCCCAGGTGGTTTGGTCTCGAACTGGCTACACGATAACTTGCGCGAGGGCGACGAACTGCCAGTACACGGTCCGGTGGGGTTGTTTAACTGTATCGATCACCCTGCAGACAAAGTGTTGCTGCTCTCCGGTGGGGTGGGAATTACCCCGGTGATGTCGATGGCGCGCTGGTATTTTGATACTAATGCCGAAGTGGACATGCAGTTTGTACACAGTGCCCGCACCCCGGCAGATATTATTTATCACCGCGAACTGGAGCATATGTGTTCGCGGATCAGTAATTTCTCACTCAGCTTCATCTGTGAGCGCCAGGAGACAGGGCAGGCCTGGTCGGGTTACCGGGGTTATCTGGATGTCGATAAACTGACGATGATTTCAGCTGATTTCATGCAGCGGGAAATTTACTGCTGCGGCCCCGAAGTTTATATGAGCGCCGTTAAGAAAATGCTCCTGCAAGCAGGCTTTGACATGAGCCACTACCATGAGGAGTCCTTTGGTGCCACTCCAGTTGAAGTCGAGCAGGAGGCGCTAGATCACGCTGAAATCGCCGTCGATGTGGCTGATGCACTGAATGCGGCCGATATGCTGAATGTCGAATTCAGCAAAAGTGGTAAAGCGATTCAAATTCACCCGGGAGAGACAGTACACAGCGCCGCTGCTAAGTTGGGTTTAACTATTCCCAAAGCTTGTGGCATGGGGATCTGCGGTACTTGTAAAGTACTTAAAGTCGATGGCTCTGTAGTGATGGAACACAACGGTGGAATTACCGATGAAGACGTCGAAGCGGGCTACATTCTGTCCTGTTGCTCGGTGCCTCAATCCGATCTGCGCATTGATCATTAACAGCAGGCAAATTTCTAAACATTGAGCTGTCGTAGATAAGTAGCACTTTGTCGCTGTAGTGTAGAAGATGCAGTGCAACACTCGCTAATATTCAAACAGTAAAATTTCGTTGCCCCTGCAGAATCCCATCACTTTGATTAAGTTCTGCAGGGCTTTTTTAGCAGCGCTCGAATAGCCAGTCCAGCGACTAGCCGGCACTGCTAAGCAATGCAACATTCATTTAAATTCAAGGATTCACCCATGCAAAAATACTCAGGATTCGGCTTGTTGAAACACGCCATGAGTCATCACGAGAACTGGCAGCGAGTATGGCGCAACCCTAAGCCGAAGAAAAAATATGATGTCATCATCGTCGGCGGCGGCGGTCACGGCTTAGCGACAGCCTATTACCTGGCTAAAGTGCACGGTATTACCAATATCGCGGTGTTGGAAAAAGGTTATTTAGGCGGTGGTAACACCGCCCGTAATACCACTATTGTGCGCTCTAATTACCTGTGGGATGAGTCGGCAAGACTGTACGAACACGCTATGAAACTCTGGGAGGGGCTCTCTCAGGATCTCAACTACAACGTGATGTTTTCACAGCGTGGGGTATTGAACTTAGGTCATACTCTGCAAGATATGCGCGACATTGAGCGCCGGGTGAATGCAAACAGATTACAGGGGATCGATGGCGAAGTACTAGATCCACAGCAGATCAAAGAAATCGTACCTATGATGGATTGCTCTGATCGTCCGCGCTATCCGATTATGGGAGCCTCTTGGCAGCCACGCGGCGGCGTTGCCCGTCACGATGCGGTAGCTTGGGGCTATGCCCGCGCCGCCGATGCACTGGGAGTGGATTTAATTCAACAGTGCGAAGTGGTTGACTTTGTCCTCGAGGACGGAGCAGCGACCGGCGTGATGACGAAGACTCACGGAGTGATCAGCGCCGATCGCATTGGCTGTGTCACTGCTGGTAACTCCAGTGTGATGGCGGCGATGGCCGGCTTTAAACTGCCATTGGAATCGCACCCGCTGCAAGCTTTAGTATCGGAGCCGATTAAACCTATCTTAGACACTGTGGTTATGTCCAATCATGTTCACGGTTATGTGTCGCAGTCGGATAAAGGTGATTTGGTCATAGGCGCGGGAATCGATGGCTACAACGGTTATGGCCAGCGCGGTAGCTACCACACTATCGAACATACAGTGCAGGCAATTGTGGAGCTGTTCCCTGTCTTCAGCCGGGTGCGGATGAACCGTCAGTGGGGCGGTATCGTCGATACTTGCCCGGATGCCTGTCCAATTATTTCAGCGACACCGGTAGAAAATTTGTTTTTCAACTGTGGCTGGGGTACGGGTGGCTTCAAGGCGACTCCAGGTTCTGGTCACGCTTTTGCTGCCACTCTTGCAGCGGGTGAGGCCACCGAAATGACCAAACCATTCTCTATGTTCCGCTTTCACGACGGCGCGTTAATTGACGAACACGGCGCGGCCGGCGTCGCCCACTAAGGAGTCATCTGATGTTTTATATTTATTGCCCGCACTGTGAAGAGCACCGTGAAGAGGAAGAGTTTCACGCGGCGGGGGAAGCACATATTCCACGGCCATTAGATCCAGAGAGCTGCAGCGACAAAGAGTGGGGGGAATACATGTTCTTTCGCACTAACCCGCGCGGTATTCACCATGAGTTATGGGTACATGCAGTGGGCTGTCGCAAGTTTTTCAATATGACCCGCAACACCCAGAGCTACGAGATTCTAGAAGTGTATAAAATTGGTGAAAAGCCAAGTATAACCAGTGCTGCAGCAAAGCTGCAGGCACAGAGCAAAGTGCAGGAGGGCGTTTAACATGGCACAGCAAAACCGCCTAATAGAGGGTGGCCGTATAGCGCGCGACTCGGTTATTAATTTTAGTTACAACGGCAAAACTTATCCTGGCTTTGTCGGCGACACACTGGCATCGGCGATGTTGGCTAATGGCATAGATGTGATTGGCCGCAGTTTTAAATACAGCCGTCCACGTGGCATCGTCGCCGCAGGCGCAGAAGAGCCTAACGCGATCATGCAGCTCGGAGCTACTGAAGCGACACAAGTACCTAATGTGCGCGCCACTCAGCAAGAGCTATTCGCAGGTCTTGTCTGCCAGGCCACCAACGGCTGGCCGAATGTAGAATTCGATATGATGAGCAGTCTGGGCTCTGTCGGTGCCAGCGTGATGCCGCCGGGTTTTTACTACAAAACCTTCATGTATCCGAAGTCTATGTGGAATACTTATGAAAAGTTTATCCGCAAGGCCGCAGGCTTGGGCCGCTCGCCACTAGAGGCTGATCCGGACAGGTACGACCACTACAACCAGCACGCCGATGTGGTCATTGTCGGTGCGGGCCCCGCGGGGCTTTCAGCGGCACTGCAGGCGGGGCGCAGCGGTGCCAGAGTAATTATCGCCGACGAGCAAGCAGAGTTTGGCGGCGCATTATTGCACTCCAAAGAGAGTGTCAACGGTATGCCAGCGATGGCATGGGTCGCTAGCGTCGTCGCAGAATTGGCGACTTTAGACAACGTTATTATGTTGCCCAAATCTACCGTTAACGGATACCACGATCACAATTTTTTAACCATTCATCAGCGCTGTACCGACCATATCGCAGATCGTGCAGAGGCTAATGTCTCACGTCAGCGGATGCATCGGGTGCGCACTAAGTGGGTGGTATTGGCCAGCGGTTCACACGAACGTCCCCTGGTGTACGGCAATAACGATGTGCCAGGTTGTATGTTAGCAGATGCTGTATCAACCTATATTAATCGCTACGCAGTAGTGCCTGGCAAACAGTTAGTCTTAATGACCACTAACGATGGCGGCTATCAGGCGGCCTTTGACTGGCATGAGGCAGGGCGCGAAGTGGTGGCGATTTTAGATACTCGCAGCTACAAAGGTGATCAGACAAGTGCTGTAATCAACAGAGCGCGTGAGTTGGGCATTAAAGTACTGACAGGCTCAGCAGTGGTAGAAGTGCAGGGCAGTAAAAGAGTATCAGCTGTCAGTATCTCCTCGCTAAACAGTCAGGGAGATAAGTTAGTGGGAGACGTGACACAGCTTTCCTGTGATACAGTCGCCAGCTCTGGTGGTTGGAGCCCGGCGATCCACTTGTCTTGTCACACGGGCTCCAGACCGGTTTGGAGTGATGAAGTGATAGGCTTTATTCCCGGCGATACGGTACAGAAGCAATTAATTGCCGGCGCTATTGGCGGAGCCTTTGATTTACAGACCGCTCTTGCGCAGGGTACTAAAGCGGGTGCGCAAGCGGCGAGCAATGCCGGTTTTGATATCGATCTGGATGCAGCAGCACCAACCGCTGAATCAGTGGCAGAGACTGCGCCTATGGCACTGTTTCATATTCCACACCCTAAAGAGACCAGTAGAGCACCGAAACAGTTTGTCGACTTGCAAAATGATGTCACAGCGGCTGGTATTGAACTGGCTACCCGCGAGGGCTTTGAGTCTATAGAGCACGTCAAGCGCTACACAGCACTAGGTTTTGGTACCGACCAGGGCAAGTTGGGTAACATCAACGGTATGGCGATAGCGGCCAAATCGATGAATAAAACGATCCCAGAAACAGGCACGACTATCTTTCGTCCCAACTACACCCCCGTTACTTTCGGTGCCATAGCCGGACGCAACTGCGGTGAGTTGTTTGATCCTAAACGCTTCTCGGCAATGCACCAGTGGCACTTGGACAATGGTGCGCTGTTTGAAGATGTTGGCAACTGGAAGCGCCCTTGGTATTTCCCGCAGCCGGGCGAGAGCATGCAGCAATCACTGGAGCGTGAATGTCTGGCAGTGCGCGACAGCGCCGGGGTTTTAGATGCCTCAACACTGGGGAAAATTGACATTCAAGGTCCGGACGCCCGTGAATTCCTCGGTCGTGTCTATACTAATGCCTGGGCTAAGCTAGCGGTGGGTAAATGTCGCTACGGTCTGATGTGTGGTGAAGATGGCATGGTCTTCGATGACGGCGTTACCGCATGTCTGGCGGATAATCACTTTGTAATGACCACCACTACTGGCGGTGCCGCCAGAGTTTTAGAGTGGCTGGAAATCTATCAACAGACCGAGTGGCCTGAGCTGCAAGTGTATTTTAATACAGTCACAGATCACTGGTCGACTATCACAGTCACAGGCCCCAACGCTCGCAAGATAGTAGATGAAGTGGTCGATGATATCGACTTGAGCAACGAAGCGTTTAAATACATGGACTGGAAAGCAGCCACTGTTATGGGGGTGCCGGCACGTATTTTCCGTATCTCATTCACAGGAGAGCTATCCTATGAAATAAACGTCCAGGCCAACTATGGCATGCGTATTTGGGAAGCGGTTATGGATAAGGGAGCTGCTTTCAACCTGACCCCTTACGGCACTGAAACTATGCACATTTTACGTGCGGAAAAAGGCTTTATTATCGCCGGTCAAGATACCGACGGATCAGTACATCCCTATGATTTAGGCATGGGCTGGGCGGTATCACAGAAAAAGCCCTTTAGTTTTATCGGCAAGCGCGGCATGGCTCGCGAAGACTGTGTCAAAGAAGATCGGAAACAGTTGGTTGGCTTAATGACAGTCGACCCTAAAAAGGTAATACCCGAGGGATCACAGGCGGTAGATGATCCAAAACAAGCGATACCAATGACCATGTTAGGGCATGTAACCTCCAGTTATTACAGCGCCTGTTTAGGTCACAGTATTGCCATGGCTTATATTCGCAATGGACATAAACGCATGGGTGAAACTGTCTTTTATCCGCAAGCTGATGGCAGCGCTATTGAAGCGACTATCTGCAGCCCAATATTTTTAGATCCTAAGGGAGAGCGTCAAAATGTCTGATAGCGAAAACAACTCAGCCTTCAACTATGCGGCCACTGTCAATTGTATGGATCAAAGGCCTGCGCAGCAGCGGCAAATAGAGGGGCAGAGCCCACTGCAGCATGCGGATCTGGCAACATTGGCGAAAGCGCAGTTGGGTCAGACCGGTAGCATACAGTTAACGGAACTAAAGCTGCTTGGCCATATAATACTGCGCGGTAACTTAGACAATCCCGGCTTTAGCGCCGGGGTAAAATTGACGTTAGGTCTGGCCCTGCCGGGGACGCTGCAAATGGTTTCGGATGCAGATATATCGATCCGCTGGGTTTCACCGGATGAGTGGTTGGTCGTTGTTCCGGGCGAGCGCAGCTATGAAATTGAACAGGCGCTGGTCAATAACTTGCAGGGGCACTGTGCGGTAGTCAACGTATCGGGTGGGCAAACTATTTTGCGCCTTGAGGGCGAAGATGTGCAAAAGTTACTGCAAAAGTCGGTGCCTTTAGATGTGCATCCGCTCAGCTTTCCCATCGGTAAAGTAGTCACTACTGTGTTTGCAAAAACTCAGGCAGTGATTAGTCGCACCGGGGATCAGCAGTGGGAATTAGTGATAAGACGCAGTTTTTCCGACTATGTTTGGCTGTGGTTGCAAGATTGTTCAGCTGAATTTAAGTTGGTGATCACCGAGTAATAAATTAAATGTAAAATAGTCCCCAATCTACGACTTAGGTCTCATAGATGGGGGCCAATGACTGTGATTAAATGGTTTTACTTTGATCCCGGTGGCAGTTTTAAGGTTCTGCCATCGGGTTTTTTTATGCCTGTAGATTAGACTTTATTTAAGTGTGATCGCTGTCCCAATCAGCACTTGCAACTCTGCATTTTCATTGCTCTCACAACTTCCAACTTCCAACTTCCAACTTCCAACTTCCAACTTCCAACTTCCAACTTCCAAGTTAGCTATCTATTTCGCTCTGGCTGATCCTGCGCGCAACTCAGCTTAGCGCCGGGCGCTGATATGCCCAGGGAATCTTCTGGATTGTAGAGGGCACAACTTTCAAGAGACAGACAGCCACAATAAATACAACTGCCTAATTGCGTCTGCAAATTTTTTAAACTGTTAATCTTCTCCTCTAATTTTTGATGCCAAGAGTGTGCCATCTCTTCCCACTGCTGTTTCTTTGGCGCTTTATGTTTTGGCAAATGCGCCAGCGCCAGTGAAATCTCTTGCAAGGTTAAGCCAACATTCTGCGCCGCTTTAATCACGGCTATGCGACGTAGTATTTGACGGTCGTAACGGCGTTGATTTCCCGGGTTTCTGTCGCTGTAAATTAAGCCTTTTTGCTCATAAAAATGCAGCGTGGCGACACTGACTCCGGCGCGCTTTGCAACTTGGCCAATACTCAAAACCATAATAATTTCCGCCTTTAGGACTTGACCTGCAGTTAACTTGAGGTTGTAGAGTAGCTTTTCCCAATAATAAATGACACGGATATTCATGAAAAATAAAACGGCTGCCTATTTAGCAGGGCAATTTTTTGATGGCATCAGTTCTGGATTATTTATGCTGGCCCTGCCTTGGATTATGTTACAGCAGGCCAATATGGGAACATTTGTCGCCGTCACGGCGCTGGCCTGCACTGTGGTTACTTTTCTCAGCACCGCATATTTTTCAGCGCTTACTGACAGGCACTCTCGTAAACTTATACTGATTCTTATACAGTTAGTGCAGTCGGCAACCGCACTAATCACTTGTGTCTTATACGGGTTTGAGCTGGGCTCACATTGGCTATTAGCAGGCGCGCAGTTGGTTTTTTGGGTATCCAGTAACCTGACCTGGCATGTCAACAACGCCTTCACGCAAGAGAACTATGCAAGACATGAGTACGCAAAAATTTCTGGCTACCAGGAAATTGTTATGCAGGGAACAACCTTAGGTGCGGGTGCTTTAGGGATCATTTTATTAGAGAGCTGGGGGATAACACAATTTTCACTTTTTGCTGCTGTAGCTTCTGCACTGGCAGTATGCAGTTATTTGATGACGCCCTATAACCGTCAAGTCAGAGCGAGCATTAAAACGCCGCTATTAAGCCAAATGAAAGAGATCAAACAAATCTATTACGCCACCCCGGCATTTTACGGATTCTTACTGATATCATGCCTGTCTTACCCGGTGCTGACTTTTCTGGCAAAGCTAGTGCCAATTTGGTTTTCAGAGTTAAATATTTCCGGAAATTGGTTCGCTTTATTCAGTGTCGCGCTGGGGGTGGGCTCACTGATAACAGGGTTGCTGGTTTCACGGTTGCTGAAGTTGTATTCACATGCATTGATAATGCAGTGCTCAATCATGCTGTTAGCCCTGGTATTATTGCTAATGAGTGGCGTAACGCAACCACTGACTATCATTGTGCTGATGCTCTTCTTTGGCTTTTTTAATGCGCTCAATAGAATTGCCAGAACTAATTGGATGCACCATACCACCTCTATGGCACAGCGCGGGCGCATAGACGGTTTCCTGGCAATGTTTACCACTACAGTGCAAAGTATGAGCTACGTGTTAATCGCATTGCTTGCCTATATTGATGCCATTGAATACGGATTTTTGATTGTAGGCTTAATCTTGTTCCTCTGCGCACTGTGGATGCTAACACTGAAGAGCAAAATTAAAGATTCTCTATTACTAGCTCCTGATTGATTGGTGATCTACTGACGGTAACTATCTGCTGGTATGTGTAATCTCAAGATTCACTGCAACGTTCATCGTCTAGTGGAAAATATTATAATTTTAGTACTAAACTTTAGCAGTCAATAAGTTATCACATAGACTGGGTTAGTGTTTTTCTCTCAAAAGCTGTTTTTATTGGGCCTAATGATCTTTTGTCATGTACTGTGTACGGCTATCACACTCAGCTAATCTGAGTAACTATAATAAGCCGTACAATTCCTTCTAAGAGACTTA
>MABF01000001.1 GCA_002163025.1 'Osedax' symbiont bacterium Rs2_46_30_T18 | reverse complement strand
ACAAGGCAATACCTTGGCCGGCTAGCGCCGCCGAACGCAGCAAATTGAAGTCATCAAAAGAGGGGCCAGTGATTTGCTGCGGCTGAGCACAGTGTGCCTTGTATAGCCACTCCTTCCAGCCTTCAGAAGTGACAGCATCGTGTAAAAAGGGACCGATGGATATCTGCTCAGGGTTGTTGAAAGGACCATAGTTGCGTAAAAAGTAGGGGCTACAGACTGGGAAACTCTCCGCGCTGCGAAACAATTCTACACTGGCATCTCTTGATTGCGGGGGCTTTGTGGCATAGATAAAGGCTATATCGACCTCGCTAAAGTCTAACTCAATACCGTGTATGGCGTAGCTGACACGCAGCGAAATTTCAGGGCAAAGTTGTTGGAAGTCGGCTAGTCGGGGGATAAGCCAACATGTGGCCACCGCCGGGATGGCGGCTATCACTAACTTAGTGAGCTGCTGCTGTTCGCGCATTTGTCTACATGCCAGTGCAATATCCCCCAGCGATAAACCTAAACTTAAGGCTAGTTTTTTAGCCCCGGGCAGTATCGTTAACTGATTTCCCCTGCGTTCAAATAGTGGGCAGCCCAGCCACTGCTGTAAATTTTTAATCTGGTGGCTAACTGCAGAAGGCGTCACGTACAGCTCTTGTGCCGCGCCCTGATAACTGTTGTGCCGGGCCACCGCTTCAAATGTCTGCAGTGCTTTTAACGGTAAGTTCTTCATAAATAGAGTCAGAGTCCACAGTGAAATTCGATGAAAAAAATTCAGCAAACCGCTGAATTTAACCCGTTTGACCCAATGCAGGGCTTATATTTAAATGAATGTAACAAATTTGTCTGTATATAACAGGAGAAAAATTCATGCAAATGCCATCCCTACAAAGTTTTGCCAACAATGGGCCTAAGGCCAGAGCCACTTTTTCCGCTGCAGAAATGCAGCGCCGCCAAGATGCAATCAGGCGATACATGTGTGAGCAGGATATTGATGCCGCACTGTTTAGCTCCTACCACAATATCTGTTACTACTCAGATTTTATGTACTGTTACTTTGGTCGCAACTACGGCCTGGTGATCGATCAGCAGAATGTGACGAGTATCAGTGCCGGTATTGATGGTGGTCAGCCATGGCGTCGTACCAGTGGATCCAACATTACTTATACGGACTGGCAAAAAGATAATTTTTTCAAGGCGGTGCAAGAGCTAACCGGCAGTGTGAAACGCTTGGGGATAGAGTTCGATCACTGCAATTTGGACCAATTACAGCGCTTAAAGGTGGCCTTCCCGGGAATGGAGTTTGTCGATATAGCGGCTCCGGCTATGCGCTTGCGGATGATCAAATCGGCGGAGGAAATCGCCCATATTACACAGATGACCCGGATAGCCGATATTGGCGGTGCCGCCTGCGTCGAAGCGGCGCAAATTGGTGTCAGTGAGGTGGAAGTTGCGTTGCACTCGACGGCAACTATGGTACGAGAAATCGCTAAGACCTGGCCGGACGGCGAGCTGTTAGATACTTGGACCTGGTTTCAGTCGGGTCTTAATACCGACGGTGCCCATAACCCGGTTACCTCGCGAAAAATTCAGCGCGGCGATATTCTATCTCTGAATTGTTTTCCTATGGTGGCGGGATATTACGTGGCTCTGGAGCGCACTTTGTTTGCCGGAGTCGCCTCGGATGAGTCTCTACGGTTGTGGCAACTTAACTGTGATATCCACGATCGCGGCAAGGAGCTGCTAGTGCCGGGAAATAAGTGCTCCGATATAGCCGCTGAATTAAACCAGATGTATGCCGAAAATGACTTGTTGCAGTATCGCTCCTTTGGATATGGCCATTCTTTTGGTGTGCTCAGCCACTATTACGGCCGTGAGGCGGGCTTAGAGCTGCGTGAGGACTGTGAAACAGTACTGGAGCCCGGTATGGTCATCTCGATGGAGCCTATGATCACTATCCCCGATGGGATGCCAGGAGCAGGCGGTTATAGAGAGCACGATATTTTGGTTATCAATGAACAGGGCAACGATAATATTACTGCATTCCCCTACGGGCCTGAGCACTTGATTTTGCCGGGTTAAGCGAGTCTCTACAGTTGTGCTTGTAAGCTTAAATAGTTGATAGCACAACTGAATTTAATTGAATGAATGCTGGGTGATAGGTAAGTAAATAGTTAACTGGGGGTAAGTATTGTTACATTTTAATAGGCTAAAAATTCATGCAAACTGATTTGGTTGCAATAAACAATACATAAAAAAATATTATGAATCGATAAAAGCAATGCATATAAATGGATTGCGCTAAGGAAATATGAACAGAAATTGAACTAATTGCAGAGAAAGTGTCGTGTTTTGGCACAAAAAAGGTCGTACAGAATGTTTTTTAATATTGACTTTTAAAATGCTCTACAAAGCCAGTCAAAACGGTTGTTTAATAGAAAAATCCTATGCTAGTATCGAAGCCACTTTAAAAAAATAAGAATATATATTGGAGAGTTACATGGGTTCTGAATCCGATTTCTTGGTGCAATTTAAGAATGTACAAAAGAGCTATGATGGAGTCCATTTAGTCGT
The DNA here is from genome assembly GCA_002163025.1 of 'Osedax' symbiont bacterium Rs2_46_30_T18. Classification (GTDB taxonomy): domain Bacteria; phylum Pseudomonadota; class Gammaproteobacteria; order Pseudomonadales; family Balneatricaceae; genus Rs1. Next base: position 602 of record MABF01000001.1, on the reverse strand, counting down.
AAAAGATTTTAATGTCGACATGGTCAAAGGCGAATTCTTGACAATGTTAGGCCCATCCGGATCTGGTAAAACAACTTGTCTGATGATGTTAGCGGGCTTCGAGACAGCCACTAACGGTCAGATCATCCTCGACGGACAATCAATTAACAATGTAGCCCCGCACAAACGTGATATAGGCATGGTGTTTCAGAACTATGCTCTGTTCCCGCACATGACAGTCGCTGAAAACTTAGCATTCCCACTGCGCGTTAGAAAAATGGGCCAGTCGGAAGTCACTGATAAAGTTAACAGAGCTTTAAAAATGGTGCGCTTAGATACCTTCGCCAATCGCCGCCCAGCACAGCTATCAGGTGGTCAACAGCAACGAGTTGCAGTGGCAAGAGCGTTAGTGTTTGAACCTAAATTAGTGCTGATGGATGAGCCACTAGGTGCATTAGATAAAAACTTGCGTGAAGAGATGCAATACGAGATCAAACATATTCACGAAGATCTTGGGGTTACTATGCTGTACGTAACCCACGATCAAGTTGAAGCGTTAACGATGTCGGATCGTATCGCCGTGTTTGATGATGGTGTAGTACAGCAGCTAGCTTCGCCACAGA
>MABF01000169.1 GCA_002163025.1 'Osedax' symbiont bacterium Rs2_46_30_T18 | reverse complement strand
CGCGAGACTTATCTTGCAGCACAAATGACTGGCGCTCCAGATCTTCGTTGGCAACCTTCATTTCGTCGCGGCTGGTTTCCAATTGATCGGTCATGGCATTAAAAGCGTGTGCTAATTTGCCAATCTGGTCGTTGCTGTCCACCGCTATTTCCACCGAATAGTCTCCAGCCGCCACCTGTTCGGTGGCGTCAGAAACATGCTTGAGTGAATTAAGAATAGTGCGCAGTAAAATACCGGCGGCCACCAGGGCGACCAGTGAAGCAAACAGAGTGCCAAAAATGGTTTGATAGATGCTCCTATTGGCGGCGGCTTCGGCCAATGCAGTACGTTCTTTAATGAGGGTGTTTTCCACCTCAACAAATTCAGAAATCCCAAGGCGAATGGCGTCAATGATGTTTTTGCCGGTTCCACGTTCGATTAACCGGGTAACATCAATCATGGAGGCACCGGTTTCATTTAGATTGCGGCGCAGAGCAATTTCAGGTTCGCCAGCCTGCTCGCGCCACTGTTCGGTTTTTTCGCGTAACTTATCTATTTTTGCCAGCATAGTGTCTGCATAGTACCCGTCATTCACCACTGTGTGTAACTGCTCAAAGTGTTCTTTTAAAGATTTTATGCCGGTGTCATAGGGCTGTAAAAATTCTTGTTTACCTGTGATTAAAAATCCGCGCTGGCCGGTTTCCATGTCCACTATGTCTTTCGAGATGGCCACCACCAATCGCTGCGCGTTGCTATTTTTGGCAGACTTGAAAATTTTATTAAGTTCATCCATCTTAAATCGCAGGCTGTCCAACACCCCCTTGCCACGCCCCTTGTTTAATTCCGTGGCAATGGAAACGTACCTTGCGTCCCCTGTGTCCACTCGTTTACGCAAGGCTATTTCCGGTTTGGCCGCGACGGCCAACCATTTTTCAATTTCTTGTTCAATATTATTAATTTTTATTTTAGTATCGTTAATATCAAACGCCTGGTTGGCAACACTGGCGAGTTCGGCTATGAGGATGTCTATATTTTTTTTGCCGCTGTGATAGGGCTCAAGAAATGATTCGTCACCGGTGATGATAAATCCACGCTCACCGGTTTCCTGATCCACCATATTTTTTTCTATCTTCAGAACCAGGTTAAAGGCTTTAAGGTTTCTGGCGTTAGCAAAATCCTGTTTGATGTCTTTTATCAACATTCGGCTTTCATCCAAGATGTTTTTACCTGTGCCCTGTTTTAATACATGCTGAATTTTCACCGCCGCCGAAGAGCGGCTGTGCACGATATTTTTCTTGGCATAAAATGCGGGCTCCAGAGTATTCACATACCAGTCATAGGTGTTGCCTCTGAACTTGTTCATGGCCGCGGTTAATTTTGAACCCTGCCTGGCGGTGTAAACACGGCCGATAAAAACAGACACTTCAACCATTAATTCGTCTACTTGCTGGCGACTGCTCTTAATGGCTTGCTGTTGTGCATGCTCGGAATTAACCATGTATTGAACAAAACTGGACTCCATTTTGGTTAAGGCATTTTCAAGCTCTAAGGCGATGACAACGCCCTGTCGGTTATTGTTTTGGGAAAAGGCTTTAGAAATATCCTGAAGTATTTGTCGGTTATCGTTAAAAATGCCAGAGCTCAGCCCCTGGTTCACGGTACGCTGTAAAAACTCCATTTGCGACAGCCCCGATTCATTTACTTGGCGGCGCGCACTAATCTCAACCTTGGCAGCCAGCTGGTGCCATTGCCCCATGGCGGTTTCTATGGACGACAGCTGTTGTAAGACATCCTGGTGCTGATAAGAATTTTCCACCAGCAGGTTAAACTCTATGATGCTTTGCTTAAAACCTTCTCTGCCGCCGTGGAAGGGTGCTAAAAACCGTTCATTGCCGGTGATTAAAAAACCACGCTGGCCAGTTTCCTGATCCACCATGGACTTGGCTATGGTTAATATAATAATTTGTGCCGTTTCGTTTTCAGATTTTATATAGATGGAATTTAATCGGCTAAGGGTATTTCGCATTTCATCCAGGATGCTTTTACCCGTGCCTTTTGATATAATAGTGTCCAGCTTATTCAATCTTTCTTCGGCTTCGGCTTCGGCTTCGGCTTCGGCTTTTTCTATAATTTCTGAGCGACGAATTTTTATTTCGGGCAAGGCCGCCTCTTCATACCACTTACTGGCCAGAGTTTGAACGTGTTCAATTAGGCCAATCACCTCACTCTTGGATGGCGCATTAAACAGCAGAGATCTAAGCTCACTCACATGTTTGTTAAAATTTTTCTTACCCGAATGGTAAGGGTCCAGAAATTCTTCTTCACCCGTAATTAAAAACCCACGCTCACCGGTTTCCTGATCCACTATATCTTTCAGTATGGACACCAGCAGGTTAGCTGCCTTTTGATTTTGGGCGGTCTCAAACGCGTGGTTTAGATTTTCGGCAGTGAGGCGAATACTATCCAGAATATTTTTACCGGTTTTCTTTTGTAAGATGGTTTGAATGTGATCCAGACTAATGGCCTGGCTTTGTACCTTGCGACGCTGGGCAATCTCCGGGGTGGCGGCAAGCTTTAACCATTGCCGCGCCTGACTGTCTATTTTTCCCAGGCGTTCCACCTGAGCCGGGTTGTCACTCACCAGGGTTTTGGTGGCGGCGATCTCTATGCCCCACTGCTGCTCCGAATTAATAAACGGCTCGAGAAACTCCTCTTTACCGGTGATAAGAAAACCCCGCTCACCGGTCTCCATGTCCAGAATTAATTTTTCCAATAGGTGGCCCTTGCTGATCACCTGCTGGGTGTGTTGCACCCAGGAGGCGGTATCTAACAGGGTTTGGGTGCTGAAGTACACCGCACTTGATACCAGTAGCATGAGTATCACAGGCAGGGAAAAGCCGATGATGATTTTAGTGCTGATGCTGAGTTTTTTCAGCGACCAGCTGGCATCGGTGATTGGTGCAGCGCTGTCTGAGTTGCTAATGGGGCTGTCTTCCACGCCTTGTATTCACATCCTTGTAAAAAGGGGTCGCTGATTCTTTCACAGGTTATATAAGTACAGACGGTTATTAGGGATGAAGCAGGATTTATATATATCTTTTTGGCATGATTAATTTTCTTATATAGCCAGTAATTATTAAAACCAATTGAATATCGATCCTGTTATCACCGGCAACCGCCCCGCACTTAAGTCATAGCCCTTTCC
>MABF01000203.1 GCA_002163025.1 'Osedax' symbiont bacterium Rs2_46_30_T18 | reverse complement strand
TTCGTGCTTTTTGTTAATGGTTTTCGCCGGGCAACCAGCCCGCCTGTAACCATTGCCTCAATCACAAATAATCCTGTACGCCAGGGGCGTCTTGGACTTGTTCGCTGCTTCCTTAGTTAATAAACTCCTCAAAGTGCTCGATTGTCAGTTAGGTGACTTAGAAAACTTAGATATATATTTGACTACTGTAAAGCATAATACCGCTAGTAAGCTGGTTAGACCTAGCAATATCAAGACAGAATCATAGCTTGTTGTCATCACCCAAACAAATGCGGCTATCGCTGGTGCGGCTGCTTTGATCAACTTGATCGGAATATTCATCGCCCCATTAATGACCCCATACGCTTCTCTTGTTAGCAATTCAGGAATAGCGATCCCTTTGACTATGGTCATGATGCCTGTTGCCGCACCAAACAATATTATGAAAGGTATGAAAAGCCATATATTAGTAGGTAACAAAGCCAATGCAAAAAAAGTCAAAGGTAGTACTGCCGTTGTAAAAATACCCAGCTGTAGTGCGGATATATTTGAACTTATGAATCCCATTGCAAATCGACCAAACACTTGAGAAGGTCCCATAATGGCAAGTGTTATCATTATATCCTGAATACTTAATCCCTTTTCCAAAAGTATCGGATACAAGTGAAACTTAAATGTCGTCGCTGTTGCAGCGAAAAGAGAAAAACATAATAATAATGCCCAGAATATAGGTTGTTTCATCGCCCATCTTACGTTGTGCTCATTACTTGATTTATGCTCTTTGTATTGTTTGTTCCGATTTTGTGGTAAAAAACTATATATAACAGCACAGATCACAATGTTAATTAATCCTAAAACAATTAATGTATCTCGCCAATCAATACTGAGTATTAGATATTCAATGAGTGGAATGAATATTGTACTGGCAAATCCACCCCATAAGGTTAAGGTTATAATTTTTTTTCTTGCCGTTTCATGCTGGTAATTATTAACAATTACCGAAAAAGCTGCTTCGTATAAAGTTGCAGAGTGTAGTACACCTATTCCGGCAAAAACTAAATATAAACCGAGAATCGAGTTAACCTGGGACGCAACAATAAGGAGTAAACCTGCAACAATAGAGCCTGATACCATTATTTGCCGACCATATCCTTTATCTAGCAGCTTGCCGACAGAGATGGCAGTAATCGATGAAAACAAGAAACAAATCGTTAGCGCTGCATATACATCAGACTTAATCCAACCAAATTCGCCAATCATAGCTTCTGCCAGTTGCGGAAAGCTGTAGTACAAAGTGCCCCAAGAGCAGATCTGAGCAATACCCAGAAGTGCTAATGGAAACGATTTGATAGAGGTTTTATCCGATGAAAAGGCCCCTTTAAATAGCCTCAATGAGACGTGTCGTAATTGATTCATTACTCTCTCCACCTATCCGCAACATGAAGTTTTTGATGGAATAGGGGTTGATTTAGTAACGCAACACGCGGACTCCGCTTTATCAACGAGTGGTAATGCAGCAGGCATTGGAACTTTTGGGATGCAACAAGAAGAGTTAATTTCTTCAGGTTCAATTTCACAGCAACCTGAACCTGAGTTCGATTTATTAGTGCTGCATACTCCTGTTTTAGGCAATATTAACTCGACTCGATTTGCCGACTCGTGGTCACCCGCTAATTGCGCGGCAACGGAACGAACTTGCTCATAACCTGTTAACATTAAAAAGGTAGGGGCACGACCATAGGCTTTCATGCCGACAATATAGAAATTCTCATCTGGGTGTGATAATTCACGAAACCCATGAGGAGGCACTGATCCGCAAGAGTGTAAATTGGGGTCTATCAACGGGGCTAATACTTTAGGTGCTTCTACAATGCTATCTAATTCTAATCTTAGCTCCCTCAGCATATTTAAATCAGGTCTAAATCCCGTGGTTACGATAATTCTATCTACTTCGAAAGTTGTCTGACCATTGTCGGTAATGGCTTCTATAGATAGTCCAGTAGTCACTTTAGTGATGCGCTTTACTTCAAAAGGTGCATGCACATCCAATAATCCAGCATCAATGGCTTTTTTTGCAGCGATCCCTAAATCACCACGCGCTGGTAATTCATCATTAATGCCGCCGCCCAATAGTTTTTCCAATTTATTTGTCCGTAATCCCCAAATAACTTTGGTATCAGAGTGTGACCTCTGTAGTTTTAGTAAATCAAGCGCAACGTTAATAGCAGAGTGACCGCCACCCAGAACAAGTACTCGATTTCCTGCGTAATCCGCTTTATCTTTTCCCAGCGCGTATGGAATACCATACACAATCGCATCTTGATTTTCTCTTTCACCTGACACGGGTAAACCATCTAACCCAATTGGATTAGGGTTACTCCATGTACCAGAGGCATCAATGACAGCTGCTGCTTTAATTATTTCTACTGTACCGTCTGTAGACCTTATATGGACCGTATATTCAACACCATTACGGCCATTGGAAGATGATTTTGCATGGCCCTGTTTTGATACAGCAATGACTTCTTTCTCATAGGAAATAGCTTGATAAAGCTGCGGAGTTAAAGACGCAGGTATCAGGTACTGATCGACAATTTCCTGCCCGGTTGGCAAACCTTTTTTATCTGGTTCTTGCCAGTCAGTTTTTTGAAGTAGAACCCGAACCTGAGTATCCACAATATAGTTCCATGGACTAAACAGCTTCACGTGCCCCCATTGTGATATAGCAGCCCCTACACTTATTCCTTTCTCAAGTACTATTGGCGTTAATCCACGAGAGATTAAATGAGCCGCAGCCGAAATTCCAACAGGGCCTGCACCAATAACTACGATCGTTTTATTTTCATCAAAATTCATAACTAGGTCTCTTCTTATTACTAATTTACCTATAAGACGAGTTCAATTCGAAAAGACGAAATAAAGAAGAGTTTTGATGAAAATATATTGAACGTTGGATTGTTTTTGGTAAGCCCTGGATTGCCCATAGAAGCGGCTACACATGAAAGAATTGTTAAACGTTAAAGATTAATGAATGGAAAATTTTAATCATGAGACCTAAAGCAAGGAAAACGAAATGTCCGCCATTGGCCGTGAACTTTTTCTGTATCCCTTATGTAACATGGGTTGTGGTTGAACGGACTCAGTAGTTAGATGCCAAAATTGATAGGGTTGTAAGTCTGAACTAATACAAATCTGTGCATATCATCAGTCACTGTTTCGTTTAGTTAAAATGGACTTTAAGATGCAGCTATCATTACTCATTTAACAACAGGGAAGTCATGCCTAACGCCTGATAAATTTACTTCCAACTAGCTATCCAGAACTATTTTCGTCGATGCCTTTTAATATAGGAGGCGAGGCCGATACTAATCGCCAGTAAAATATAGATTGGCCAGGTGAAACCCATGGTTAAAAAGCTCCCGGAGACACAAAAACTTAACAGTCCGGCTTGGGTCGACTGGGCGCAGACATTAACATAGGGACCTAGATTTTCTAAAGAGCTATCCAGGTATTCTAAAGACTGTTGGCTGAGTCTGTAGAGGCGATAGATAATACTGATAAACACACTGAAGCCTAAGATGCCTGTCTCTGCGAGGACTCCAAACCAAGTGCTGTGAACTGCGTGATTTTTCCCATCCCACATGGCACTGTAGGCGAAATAGTTGGCGATAAAGTTATCCAATCCCACACCCGCTATCGGGTGGTCCAGAGCCATATTAAATGCAGCTTGCCAGGCGTAAATTCTGCCCATGGCCGAGTCATCAATGGCCATCTCATTAACGGCGCCCGATGCGCGTTGATCTAATCCAGCCACCGCCACTAAAGCGAGCAGTAATACGCTGATGAACACAAATATTATCGCTTTACTCTGAATTTTTTTCCAGGCGAATAAACCGCAAACAGCGGTAATTCCCAGTAATCCACCACGGCTCTGGGTGGCGATAATGGCACTGAAAATACAGATGAAGATTAGTAGCGAAAAATATTTAATGTACCCCGCTATTCCTCGGCTAAAAAACAGGGCCAGACAAAAACCGGCGGGGAATAGCAAGACTAATGCCAGATCGTTAGGGTCTCCGAGCATCGAGCCTATACTTCTTCCTATTGTTACTCTGGTCCCCTCAACTAGTTCTAATTTATTGATCTTATTGTATAAAGTTGCGGCGCTGGTGATTAGCCCGCAAACGAGCATTGTGAAAATCAGTATTTTGAACTGAGCTTTTTTCTCTAGTAACCAACTTATCGCCAATACCATCACCGCTATTTTAATAAAAGAACCGGTCAGGTTTTCCAGAGCGAGTTGTCGGTTAGTGGCCATAAAAGCACCTATGGCGACAAGAAAAGTAAAAAAGCCGAATAGGATTAACTCGCGGGTGAAAAAAACTTTAATCCGCCCCAGCCAAATATTACAGCTCAGTGAAAACAATATGGCTATCGCTAACAATTGAGGTATATGCAGTGCTGACAGCATGGGGAAAATTTCATGCAGGCGAAAAAAAGAGAAGGCAATAAAAGCCAAACAGAGAATAAAGGGGGCTTTAAGGGCCAATACCAACAGTAGCGGTAACAGGGCGAACACAGCACCTTGTAGTGAAGCCAGTAAATGCCAGAAGACTGCCAAGATGATACAGCTTGCTATGGCGATAGTGGCCTGGGCGGTTCGGCTCTCTCTGGCTAGTCGAAACATTTACCACCTCGTGGATGAGTTGTAGCGATTTTTGATCGGCAATAACCTTAAACGGTAGGCACTGGCGATAAACAACAGTAACAGGGCCAAGCTAAAGGTTAGATTTACCACCGTCAGTGCTGTGTTTGGTAGCCAGGCAATGGTCAGTACGGCGATGCAAGTTTGTATTAGCAGTGCAGTGTTGGGATAGGGGAGGGCTAAGGTCTTTTGACTTAATCGGTAAGAGATGATTAATCTCAATATTAAGGCGATGGCGGTGGCGCTGATCGCGCCCCATATCTGCCAGATGGGGATCAGTATTAAATAGCCAATCAGGCCAATGGCCGCTGCCGCGCCATCAATGATGGCTGGACGCCAGGTGGTATTGGCACTGAGCATGCCAAAGCTGAGAGTCGCAGTAATATTGTGAACGGCGGCTAACATTGCCAGGTAGGGGATGTAAGCAATTGATGCATGATAGCTTTGGGGGGTGAGAATACGCACTAATACCGGCCCTGTGAAACTGATAAAGAGCGCACTGAGCAACGCAATGGTAATACCTATCGATGCATACTTGGCACAGATCTCCCTGCCGTTGTGTTGTTGTAGGCATTGAAAACGTTTGGCGTGCCACCACATGTCATAAGGTTGGATTAACACTGCGGTGATTAGGCCGAATTTACAGGCCAGTGCGTACTGCGCCATATGCGCGGTTCCTATCGATGCAGCCAATAGCCATCGATCGAAACTTCCCAGCACAAAACCGGCTATGCCGACAAAGACTAATGGCCCGCCATAGGCAGAGTATTTTTTGAACAACCTGAAATTTAACCTGCAGCCAACATCTCTATACTGTCGGTAGACTAAATAGCAACCCAAGGATAAACAGGCGATTAAGGTTGCTGTCAAAATACCTGTCACAGAGAAGCCCAGCACTAAAAATAAGATTCCTAAGCAAACCTGCATCCCCGCCATAGTGGTGCTGCAGAATAAGAAACACCAGGCTTGATCCGTTATTCTCAGCCAGCTCATGGGCAGTAAAATAATCCCGCCTATAGCCAAACTTGCCAGTATTAAACGGGTATCAACGATAGATATATTGCCTGGTAGCCAAGAGGCAATTTGGCTGGCAAAGAGCTGACTGATGACAAAAGTGCAGCCAGCCAGTATCAGTGCGATGGCAAAAATATTGGCCGCCGCTTCGCGCTGCTCTTCTGAGTTTGGGGCAGATGATGCAAAGCGGTACAATGTTTCAGCTAGGCCCATACCGATGACTATGCTCAGCAGATCAGCCAAGGTTTGCAGGACATCTAATCTGCCATAGTCTTGTGGGGATAAATAATGGGTGCTGACAGGCACCATAATCAGCGAAAGACCTTTACCAATAACAATTGCGCCTGCATAGATCAAACTGTGAACCAGAGGTTTGGGCAGCGTAGGGGTTTTTTGTTTTATTGACTCAAGTATGCTGTGATTTAGTTTATTCGCCATACACCACCCCGTAAATCACTTTAGGCTGTTGCAGGCGTAACCAAGGTTTAACACGAACCAGCATCAATAACAGTATGACAAACATTAGTGTAGAGATTTTCCCGCCGAGTAATTTTGCAGGCGCTGCCTGTAGCGCGATAACTTCGCCAGTACTGGGAACATTCACGAACATACTGGAAACGGGATCGGTTTGAACGATAAACAGCGCATCGTTAAAGTCGTTATCGCCTCCCGGTCGCACCAGATCTTCAAAACCCAGAACCACTTGGCCATCTTCTCCCGAGGTGGTCATCATCGCCATGTGGCGTGAGTTTTCGGCGGCATTATCCAGTGTGTTAGCAGCGCTATTCT
>MABF01000079.1 GCA_002163025.1 'Osedax' symbiont bacterium Rs2_46_30_T18 | reverse complement strand
TATTGATTGCCAGAGCCCTGTTATTAGAGCCGGATTTACTACTCATGGACGAGCCTGGCAATCACATGGATGTTTTAGCCATGAGTCAATTGCAACAGTTTCTACAGCGCGGCTGTAGCAGTGCATTTATGATCATTTCCCACGATCAATACCTACTCAACAACGTCTGTACTAAAACTGTCTTTTTACGCAATCAGCAGTGCAGTAAATTCGAGCTGGCTTATAACCAGGCCAGAATACAGCTGCAACAGCAAGATTTACAGGCTAAAGCGCGACTGTTGAGCGAAGAAAAGGAAATTAGCCGCTTAAAAACCACAGCCAAACGTTTAGCGATTATGGGCCGGGAAAATGATAATGTAAAACTCGCGCGCAAGGCAAAATCTATTCAAAAGCGTGCCGACAAACTCGATGCCAACAAAACTGCGTGTGTAGAGGCATCAGGATTGAAGCTTAACTTAAATAACCTGGCACTACGGGCCAGGCAAATGCTGCTAATTGAAAATTATCAGGTGATGACCCCTGATTCTTCCTCAAGATTACTTTGCATCGAGCAACTGATTATCAAACCTGGGGATAGGGTAGCCTTTTTAGGTATCAATGGGGTCGGTAAATCTTCAACCTTAGAGAGTATTTTGCGAGCCTATCAACAACCGTCTGAACCGGCAAAGATCCGTTTTCACCCCAGGACCCAATTGGGCTACTACGATCAGGAACTACACTTGTTAGATAATAACTGCTCGCGTATAGACTGGCTGAGGAAAATGACTAAAGCCACCGAAGAGCAGTTAAAGTCAGTTTTGATCAAGGCGGGTATTCACTATCAAGAGTTTGATCGCTGTGTCTCTCAATTAAGTGGCGGAGAAAAAGCCCGAATGATGTTTTTGGCGTTTTCGCTGAATCAGCCAAATTTATTGATTCTGGATGAACCAACCAACCACATTGACTTACAGGGGAAACAACAGCTCACCGAACAGCTGATGTCCTGCGGCGCAACACTGCTGATCACTAGTCACGATCGCTTCTTTCTGCAACAAATAGTTACCCGCTGGCTTTGGATTGACAATGGAACATTGCGTGAGGTGAATAGTGATGATGCTTTTTATCAGGCACTCTTAGATGCGACGCCGGTGCCAAAGCAGCCCCCAGAATCTACGTTGATGCAGCCCGATGCAGTGGACATCGCACTCGGTATCCGACAGGTCCCAGCAGAACATAGCGAAGAGGAAATTCTCGGGCGAATAGATATTTTAGAGAAAAAATTACAGATGGATAAAAGACAAAAACATAAACGGCAAAAGCCAGGATTACAGCAGCAGTGGCAAACTGAAATAGAGCAGTTATGGCAGAGCATAACTTAAGAAGAATTAGGAAAATACGTTGCTAATTCGCAGCCAGTCGAACTCTGATAGAGTTCGACTTTTCAAACTCTAAATTTTCTGATGCATTGCAGCCCAAGCTTCAGCCTTAATCCGCACAAACTATTAGAATACTCAGTAGTAACGACTCTACCCAGCAAATTGTATTAAAAGTTCTGCACAATCACCGTGGAGAGTGAAACTCATTGATTAACAAAACTCGCCTGTTTGCTTAAGGTGCGACATAATCCACGTTTTAGCAGCGCAACACTCTATTTTATCCGTGCTTATTACACTGTAATCTTTGGCCGGTTGGGATCATATAATTTTCTAAACAAGGTGTTTTTTATTTATTATGAACAATTTTCAAGCGGCCCCTGGACTTAAAAACCGACATTTGCAAACCTTGTACGCGACCTTTTTTAGAAAGCTGACACAGCCTGCATTTGAAATACAGCGCTTTGAATTAACTGACGGTGATTTTGTCGATTGTCACTGGCACTGTAAACCCAGTCGTAAAAGTACCACCCCTATCGCGGTGCTTTTTCACGGATTGACCGGATCATACCGCTCAAGTTATATTCAAGGCATCATGCTGAGTTTGAAAAAAGCCGGAATAGCCTCGGTATTGATGCATTTCAGAGGCTGCTCTGGAGAGCTAAATAGGACAGCCAGGGCATATCACAGTGGCGATACCTGCGACGCTAAGGCCTGGATAGCCTCCTTACAACAACAGTTCCCCAACAGTAAATTATTTGCCATCGGTTACTCGCTCGGCGGCAATATGTTGCTGAAGCTGCTTGCAGAGTATCGGGACGCCTCCCCTCTAAGCGCGGCCGTCGCAGTTTCTGCCCCGCTGCAGCTGGAGGTCAGTGCCGCTACTATGCAGCTTGGCTTTGCCAGAGTTTATCAACAGCACTTATTAAAGTTACTTAAACAAACGCTGTTGGTTAAGTACCAGTACCACGACTACCAAACACTGATAGGTTTAAGTGTAAAACAGGCAAAAAGCATAAGCAGTATCGAACAGTTCGACGATCTATACACTGCCAAAATCCACGGATTTGCAAATGCCAAAGACTATTACCAACGCTCCAGTGCCAGACAATATCTAAATCAGATCGAAACTGATACTTTAATTATACAAGCGCTTGATGACCCCTTCATGACCAGTGCAGTATTGCCTGTCGCCGAGCGCCTACCTGACTCAGTGATATTGGAAGTGCAACAGCACGGTGGCCATTTAGGATTCATCAGCGGCAAATTGTGGCGACCAGAATACTGGCTAGAACAGCGTATTAATCACTATTTTTCAACTCGCTTGTAACTCACATGTAAAATCAGCCATGCGCAAATCCACTACAATTACTCTGCCTGTCAAAGAGAGAGTTTTGCTTCAGTGTTGCTTTTTCGTCTTCTGCTGCATTTTTGCAAACTGCTTGGCAATATCATCAGCACATTCCAGTAGTGCACGCAGATGCTGATTAATTACTTCTTCAGTATCCACCTGCAATTGATCCCAGACTAAGTTTAATGCACCCAGCGGCTCATTCGGCCCTTTAATAGCAACCGCAATTGCCTTGGAAGCAGCACTGTCCTTAACGATTTGTGGAATGTAATCTGTACTGTGACGCTGTGTGTACCCAAACTGCTGGAAACGCTGTAACTCCTGACACCAGTGAGTTCCCTGTAAATATTCTCGCTCACTAAGCTGCGCTGTATTTAAAATCTGCTCACGCAGCTGGACAAAAGTAGCTTGGGGGCTGGCAAACCAAAAAGCACGCCCCAGGGCTGTCATTGCCAGCGAGGGCTGATAGCCCGTTACATTGATATTAATCCCCTCACTGCCCCGCAATCGGGTTGAATCCACTATAGTCAGCGTATTATCCTCATTTAGCAACGCCAGGTCCGAGACTAAGCCGGTGTCTAAACTCAGTTGCTGAACTCTGGGCATACTCAGCTTTGCCTTTGCCTGGCAGTTGTTACTATTTTTTGATGTTGGTAAACCCACCCAAATATAGCGCCTGTCATTGACTCTTTTACGAACCCAGCCCCGATAAATTAACGTATCTAAACTGCGCAGTATCGATTGCTTGCTAAAGCCAGTGGCATTAGCTAACTCTTTTAAGCTTGACTGCTGGCGTATTTGTAACATTTCCGCGACTTGTAGAGCCCGGTTTAAAGTTTGGTTGAGCTCAGTCACTATCTGCCCCTGAAATCTTTTGTAATGCTCAGCACAATAGCACAATTAAAAACATATTCCGCCACACGGAATAGCTACTTGATTTCATCAGCTGCCGGCACTAAGATTTTTGCAGTCATCATCTCTATTCTAGGAACTTGTTTTGTCTAAAAATATTCTATTTATCATGTGTGACCAGCTCAGGTATGACTATTTAAGTTGTTACGGCCATCCCCACTTGCACACCCCTAATATCGATGCCCTCGCCGCCCGCGGGGTTCGCTTTGAAAATGCCTATGTGCAATCTCCTATCTGCGGTCCCTCACGCATGAGCTACTACACCGGACGCTATGTGCGCTCCCACGGCTCGACCTGGAACGGTACACCGCTGCGCATAGGCGAGCCGACTTTGGGTGATCATTTGCAAGAGCTTGGAGTGCGCAACGTGCTATTGGGAAAAACGCATATGCGTGCCGACACTAAGGGATTAGCGCGACTGGGAATAGAGCCTGATTCCGAGATAGGAATTTTTAATGCTCAGTGTGGCTTTGAGGTCTATGAGCGCGATGACGGCCTGCACCCAGACAATCACTCTGGTCCCAGCCCCCTGTACAACAAGTATCTGAATGCTCAGGGTTTTGATGGCGACAACCCGTGGCAGTCCTGGGCAAACTCCGCCGAAGGTGATGATGGCGAACTACTTTCGGGCTGGTTAATGGAAAATGCCGACCGCCCCGCCCGCATCCCGGATTACTATTCAGAGACCCCCTATTTGACCCGCCGTGCGATGCAATTTATAGATCAAGCCGATGACACCCCCTGGTGTCTGCATCTGTCTTACATTAAACCCCACTGGCCTTACATGGCGCCCGCCCCCTACCATAACCTCTACTCTAAAGAGCATGTTATAGCGCCCAACCGCTGCGCTACAGAACAGCACAGCGCCCATCCACTGCACAAAGCGTATATGCAGCATTTTGTATCCCAGACATTTAGCCGAGATGAAGTACGCGATAAGGTCATTCCCACTTACATGGGTCTGATCAAACAAATCGATGATCAGATGGGTATTTTATTTAAACACCTCGAGCAGCGTGGTATCGCAGACCAAACCATGATTGTCTTCACATCCGACCACGGCGATTATCTGGGAGATCATTGGCTGGGAGAAAAAGAACTCTTTCATGAAGCTTCAGTTAAAGTTCCGTTGATCATCTATAACCCTGAGCGCTGTGCCGATAGCACCCGTGGACAAGCCTCAAAGCAACTGATTGAATCTATAGACCTGGCGCCCACTTTTATTGACTTCATGGGTGGCGATCCCAAATACAATATTCTCGAGGGAAAGTCACTACTGCCTCTGTTAGCAGGTGATAATAACCTGTTTAGGCAATATGCCTTCTCGGAATACGACTACTCAATGCGCAGGGCCAGTACTGAGCTGAAGGTAACAGTTGGGGATGCCCGTATGGTAATGATTCGAGATGCTCGCTATAAATATACCTACGTGCAAGATATGCGGCCGATGTTATTTGACCTGCTTGCAGACCCACAAGAGTTACAAGATTTAGCCACAGATCCTGAATATGCGTCTACCTGCGAGAGATTTAGCCAGGCGCTATGCCAGTGGGCACTGCAACACCACAACAGGATAACGATCAGTGATCAGCAGATTGATGACAATCGCAACCGTGAAGTACAGGCGGGAATACTGATTGGCTACTGGGAACAAAATGAATTAGACCAAGCGCTGCAACAAGGTGAGGACTTGTAGCTCGATACACACGATCGGTGGCTAGCGTACAGCAGTCACAAAAAAAGCGGCCGGAGCCGCTTTTTTAAAGGATTTTACTAACGCTAGTGATTACCAGCCAGTAACTTCCTTAAGTGCAGAACCGATCTCAGCAAGAGAGCGAACTGTTTTAACACCCGCATCTTCAAGCGCGGCGAACTTCTCATCAGCAGTACCTTTACCACCAGAGATAATCGCACCGGCGTGACCCATGCGCTTACCAGCAGGTGCAGTAACACCGGCGATGTAAGAGACAACAGGCTTAGTCACATTGGCTTTGATGTAAGCTGCAGCTTCTTCTTCCGCTGATCCACCGATCTCACCAATCATTACGATTGCTTCAGTCTTAGGATCGTTCTGGAACTTCTCTAAGATATCGATGAAGCTAGAACCTGGAATTGGATCACCACCTATACCGACACAAGTAGACTGACCAAAACCTGCATCAGTAGTCTGCTTAACGGCTTCATAGGTCAGAGTACCTGAACGAGATACGATACCTACCTTACCTGGCAAGTGAATGTGACCTGGCATGATGCCGATCTTACATTCACCCGGAGTGATAACACCCGGGCAGTTAGGTCCGATTAAAATCACACCTAGGTCGTCACACTTAACTTTACATTCAAGCATGTCGATTGTAGGGATACCTTCAGTAATACAAACGATCAACTCTAGGCCCGCATTAGCAGCTTCTAGAATTGAATCTTTACAAAAAGGAGCCGGTACGTAGATCACTGTCGCTGTAGCGCCAGTTTCTTTAACCGCTTCTGCAACTGTATTGAAAACAGGAAGTCCTAGGTGAACACTGCCACCTTTGCCCGGTGTAACACCACCGACCATCTTTGTTCCGTAATCAATCGCTTGCTCTGAGTGGAAAGTTCCCTGTCCGCCAGTAAAGCCCTGACAGATAACTTTAGTCTCTTTATTGATTAAAATAGCCATGCTTATTTGCCCCCTGCAGCTTTAACAGCCTGCTGAGCTGCATCTGTTAAGCTAGTCGCAGCAATAATGTCCAACCCACTTTCAGCGAGTACTTTAGAGCCAAGTTCAGCATTGTTGCCTTCAAGACGAACAACAACCGGTACTTGAACACCCACTTCTTTAACCGCGCCAATGATACCTTCTGCGATTAAATCACAGCGGACGATACCACCGAAGATGTTAACCAATACAGCCTTGACGTTATCGTCAGACAGAATGATTTTGAAAGCTTCGATAACACGCTCTTTAGTGGCGCTGCCACCAACATCCAGGAAGTTGGCCGGGAAGCCACCGTGCAGTGCTACTATATCCATAGTACCCATTGCCAGGCCTGCACCGTTAACCATGCAACCAATTGTGCCGTCTAGTGAAACGTAGTTAAGTTCCCAAGATGCCGCGTGCGCTTCGCGCTCGTCTTCCTGTGAAGGATCGTGCATTTCCTGAAGATCTTTGTGACGGTACATAGCATTGCTATCGATAGAGATTTTAGCATCCAGACAGTGCAAATTACCTTCATCGGTAATCACTAGTGGGTTGATCTCTAGTAGGTCTAAATCTTTCTCGGCAAACATTTTTGCTAGACCAAGGAAAATTTTAGTGAACTGCTTAACTTGAGTTGGGTTAAGCCCCAACTGGAAAGCAAGCTCACGCGCTTGATAGGGTTGTGCGCCAGTCAATGGATCAATCGTCGCCTTGAGGATCTTCTCAGGAGTTGCCTCAGCAACTGTTTCGATTTCAACACCACCTTCAGTAGATGCCATGAAAACGATACGACGGCTTGAACGATCAATTACAGCACCCAGATATAACTCTTGAGCGATATCTGTGCATGTTTCTACAAGAATTTTGGCAACCGGCTGACCGTTTTCGTCAGTTTGGTATGTAACTAAGTTCTTACCTAACCAATGAGCGGCAAATTCTTTTGCTTCTTCGGCAGACTTAATTAATTTAACGCCGCCAGCTTTACCGCGACCACCTGCGTGGACCTGAGCTTTAACCACCCACATCTCACCGCCAATTTTCTGTACAGCTTCAGCAGCTGCTTCCGGAGTGTCTACTGCGTATCCTTTAGATACCGGTAAACCATACTCAGCAAACAGTTGTTTGCCCTGATACTCGTGAAGATTCATGCGTATTATCCGTGTATTTTCACTAATTTATAGACTTCGAGAATACCTTAGACGGTACTCCATCTACTACCTGCTACAAAGCAGTTAACAGCAAAGTCTGCTTACAGGTTGCAATAACCTGTTTTTTGCTCCCAAGCGTGATACACACTCCGAACTTAAATTCAGAGCAGGCATTACCGTCGGGGAGCCCATCAAGAAGCAGAACACCTCTTGAAGTTTTACCTTTGTTAGTTCGAATTCCAGCAAGCTGGTAACTCTCTGTAACTAAGGCGAATTCTGTATTTCTTCGCTCGACTTGTGCTTTAGCACTAGCAAGTCGGGCGAAGTATAGCAAAATTTCAGAAAATAATTAACCTAGACAAAGGTCAAATATTAACGTTTTTTACGGTTGGCGATGTGGATGGCGTGACCATCAACCGCTAGCGCCGCTTCATGCACTGCTTCACTGACTGTAGGATGGGCGAAACACATCAACTGTAGATCTTCTGCGGTGGAGCAGAACTCCATGGCGATAGCCCCCTGAGAGATAAGCTCAGAGGCAATAGCACCGACCATATGCACACCCAGTACACGGTCCGTCTCTTCATCTGCAATGATTTTAACAAAGCCGTCAGTTTCGTTAGAGGCCATAGCGCGGCCAGAGGCGGCAAATGGGAATTTACCGACTTTGATCTTAACGCCTTGCTCTTTAAGTTCCTGCTCAGTTTTACCGACCCAGGCCATTTCCGGATGCGTGTAGATGATGCTTGGAATAACATCGTAGTTCATCTGCGCATGGTGACCGGCGATAATATCGGCAACCATAACACCTTCTTCAGATGCTTTGTGTGCCAACATAGGACCGCGTACAGAGTCACCAATAGCGTAAACGCCAGCGGCTGCAGTTTTACACTGAATATCAACTTCGATAAAACCGCGCTCATCTAACTTAACACCAGAGTCATCGGCTAACAGCCCCTGTGTTTGAGGACGGCGGCCAACAGCAACAATTAGCTTATCGACAGTAATTTCCTGCTCGCCTTTAGCATCTTTGTAGAAGACCTTAACTTTGCCATCGACGATTTCAGTACCTGAAACCATAGAACCAAGCTTAATATCAAGCCCCTGCTTCTTCAGCAGCTTAGCGCCTTCTTTGGCGACATCTTTATCAGCCACGGCAAGAAAAGAATCCAAAGCTTCCAAGACAGTAACTTTAGTGCCTAATCTGGCCCACACCGAGCCCATTTCCAGACCGATAACACCCGCGCCGATAACCCCAAGAGTCCCAGGAGTTTCATCGATATTCAGTGCGCCTTCGTTATCCAAGATCAGACCTTCAGTTAGAGGTGCTGGAGGAATATTCACAGGAAGCGATCCAGATGCAAGTATTACATTTTCTGCATCGTATACTGACACACTGCCATCAGCAGCTGTCACTTCAACTTTTTTACCCGATAGCAGTTTGCCCATTCCCGCGAGGGTAGTGACACCATTAGCTTTGAATAATCCAGTAATGCCCGTCGTTAAGTTGCCGACAATCTTGTCTTTACGAGCAACCATCTGCTTAACGTCCATAGTGACGTTTTCGGCACTGATTCCATGTACCGCATTTTTATGCTGGGTATCGTGGAATTTATGGGTTGATTCTAATAGAGCCTTTGATGGCACACAGCCAACGTTAAGGCAAGTACCGCCAAGTACAGTAGCGCCTTTTTCATTGACCCACTTCTCAACACACGCTGTTTTCAATCCCAGCTGTGCAGCTCTGATCGCCGCTACATATCCGCCGGGGCCGGCACCAATTACTATTACATCAAATTTTTCAGACATTGAATTTACCTGGTCTTATACGGCGAGCTTGTATAGCACACCCTTAAGTAGAAAATCAGGGAGCTGCTGCTCCCTGTAAAGCGAATTATATATCAAGTAGTATGCGAGTAGGATCTTCTAACAAATCTTTGATTGCCACTAGGAATTGTACTGCCTCTTTACCATCACACATACGGTGATCGTAGGAGAGCGCTAAGTACATCATTGGCTGAATCACTACTTGGCCATTGACTGCCATCGGACGTTCCTGAATTTTGTGCATACCTAAAATAGCCGTCTGTGGCGGATTTAGGATAGGTGTTGATAACAGCGATCCAAATACACCACCGTTGGTGATAGTGAAAGTGCCACCTAGCATATCATCAAGACCTAACTTACCATCGCGACCACGCATGCCAAAGTCACGGATAGTAGATTCAATTTTCGCCAGCCCCATGCTATCTGTATCACGCAGTACCGGAACCATTAGACCACGGTCGGTAGAAACTGCGACACCAATATCCTGATAGCCGTGGAAAACCATTTCATTGCCGTCGATCGACGCATTGACTGCTGGAAAGCGCTTTAAGGCTTCAGTCGCCGCTTTGACAAAGAAAGACATAAAGCCCAGACGTGTATTATGCGTCTTCTCAAACAGATCTTTATACTGTTTGCGAAGCTCCATGATAGGACCCATGTTAACTTCGTTATAAGTCGTTAACATTGCAGCTGTCTGCTGTGCTTCCACTAAGCGCTTGGCGATAGTAGCGCGCAGTCGCGTCATAGGTACACGTTTCTCAACGCGCTCACCCGCTGCTAATGGTGCAGCAGCAGGCGCTGGGGTTGCAGTCGCAGCAGCAGGTTTAGCGGCTGAATCGATAAAGTTCTGCACGTCCTGCTTAGTGACACCGCCATTTTTCCCGGTGCCGCTGATCGCTGCTGCATCTAAATTATTAGCTTCAATTAATTTACGTGCCGCCGGGCCTACTTTGTCATCACCGCTAGCCTCTGCACTAACCGCAGCGGCTGTTTCAGCCGGTGCCTCAGCGCCAGCTGCTCCCGCTTCGAAACGACCAATCACTTGGTCTGACAGCACAGTATCGCCCTCAGCTGCAAGAATTTCGCCGATTACGCCGTCTGCAGGTGCTACAACTTCTAACACTACTTTGTCTGTTTCAATATCAACTATTAAATCATCAGCTGAACATGCTTCACCTGGCTGCTTGTGCCAAGTAGCCACTGTGCCATCGGCAACAGATTCTGGAAAAGTAGGTGCTTTAATTTCGATGGACATATCTGTTCCTTTCATAAGCTCAAATAAGCTACTTGCTCTTTGCAAGTAGCTGCTCGATTAACCGTTAATGGCATCTTCAACAAGAGTTTTTTGCTGTTCTAAATGTACTGACATATAACCTACTGCAGGAGCGGCGGCATGCGGGCGACCGATACCATGCAATTTAAGGTTAGGATGACTTTTCTCCAACACGTTGCGAACGCGGTGCTGAGTGCTGTACCAGGCACCTTGGTTCATCGGTTCTTCCTGGCACCAGATTACAGACTCAAGATGTTTATAATCTTTGATGGCATCTAAAAGATGATCATCCGGGAATGGGTAGAGTTGCTCAATTCTGACAATTGCCACATCATCGCGACCAGTTTCCTGACGATAGTTGTACAAGTCGTAATATAACTTACCACCACATAAAACCAGACGTTTGACTTTTTCAGGCTCAAGATTTTCAGTTTCGGCCAACACGGGTTCAAAAGTGCCTGTCGATAGTGCTTCTATCGGCGAAGTTGCCTGGCGGTGGCCAAGCAAGCTCTTAGGCGACATAACAATCAGCGGCTTGCGCAGCGGCCTGACAATCTGTCGGCGTAATAGATGGAATATTTGCGCGGGGGTAGTCGGCGTACAAACCTGAATATTATGCTCGGCACACATTTGCAAAAAACGTTCCAGGCGCGCCGAGGAGTGCTCTGGCCCCTGACCTTCAAAGCCGTGTGGCAACAGCAGTGTCAAACCACATAGTCTTTCCCACTTCTGCTCACCTGAGGTGATGAACTGGTCGATTACCACTTGAGCACCGTTGGCAAAATCACCAAACTGCGCTTCCCAGATAACTTGAACATTTGGCATAGTCGTAGCGTAGCCATATTCAAAAGCCAACACCGCCTCTTCAGAGAGGAAAGAATCGTACAGTTCAAACGTCGGCTGATCATCCGCGATGTGCTTAAGCGGTGTGTAATCTCCGCCCTGAGCCTGATCGTGTAATACTGCGTGACGGTGTGAGAATGTGCCACGGCCAACATCCTGACCGGTAAAACGGATCGGAAAACCTTCTGCTAACGTGGTGGCGTAGGCCATAGTTTCAGCGAAACCCCAGTTACATTCGATCTCGCCAGCGGCCATTTTTTGGCGGTTGTCGTAGATCTTTTGCACCTGGCGCTGCACTTCAAAGCCTTCAGGTACTTTGCTAAGTTTATCACTTAGCTCTCGGATCAGCTTTAGATCAACGGCGGTATTACAATCAAACGACCAATCCAAGCCTAGATAAGGCTTCCAATCAACAAACAACTCAGTGTTTGGTTTCATCACTAATGCTTTTGCTACATGCTCGCCATTTTCCAAGGCTCCACGGTAGTCTTTTTCCATCCCTTTGCTTTCGATAGCGGTGACTATGCCATCGTTGATCAGCTTTTCAGCGTACAGCGCCCTAGTGGTTTTCTGCTTTTTAATGGCCGTGTACATGCGCGGCTGAGTACCAAAGGGCTCATCTGCCTCGTTGTGCCCCCGGCGTCGGTAACAGACAAGATCTATCACCACATCGCGTTTAAACTCAGTTCTGTAGTCAATGGCCACTTGAGTAACAAAGCGAACAGCTTCAGGATCATCGGCATTGACGTGGAATATTGGTGCCTGGATCATTTTAGCGACGTCAGTACAATACTCGGTGGAGCGGGCATCTTCTTTTCTGGAAGTGGTAAAGCCCACCTGGTTATTAATCACTATGTGAATAGTACCGCCAGTTTTATAGGCGCGCGTTTGCGACATCTGGAAAGTTTCAGTCACAACTCCCTGTCCTGCGAAAGCTGCATCGCCGTGAATACTTACAGGTATTACTGTCGTTCCATCTGGATCGTTGCGACGATCCTGGCGTGCACGTACTGAACCTTCAACAACAGGTGCTGCTATCTCTAAGTGAGAGGGATTAAAGGCCATAGCCAGGTGAACTTCACCACCTGAAGTATTTACATTTGAAGAAAACCCCTGGTGGTACTTAACGTCACCAGATTTATTCAGGACCAGCTTTTTGCCTTCAAATTCACCAAATAAATCAGCGGGATTTTTACCAAAGATGTTAACCAGAGTATTTAATCGACCGCGGTGGGCCATACCTATGATCACTTCCTTAGCGCCGTTTGCTCCACCGCGCTGGATGGTCTCGTCCAGGGAAATAATCAGCGCTTCAGCACCTTCCAAACCGAAACGTTTGGCGCCGGCAAAGCGAGAACCCAAATATTTCTCCAGACCCTCAGCAGCAGTCAATCGCTCTAAAATGTGTACACGATCTTCTTTATTTAACTTTGGCTGGCAGCGTGCGGGCTCCAGACGATGCTGAATCCAACGCTTTTCGACGGTATCGACGATGTGCATATACTCAGAGCCTATAGAGCCACAATAGGTCTTTTTCAGATCACTGATTATATTTCTTAAAGTTGCTGTTTCTGAGCCGAATTGCAAGGTGCCTTGAGAAAAAGAGGTATCCAGGTCTGCATCACTCAAACTGTGGAATGCCGGATCGAGGTCAGGGATAGCATCTCTTTGCATCAAGTTCAATGGATCGATTTTCGCCTCTTGATGGCCACGCACCCGATATCCGTTGATCATACGTAAGACTAAAACTTGTTTCGCCTCGTGCTCTGCAGAGACGGAACCAACAGCCGTAACTTGCGCAGAGCGAGCAGACTTTGCATACTCGCGAAACTGCTCTCTTATCGGCGCTAACTCTACGTCAACTACATTTTCGTAGGAAGCATCAGGTAGTTGGTCAAACTCTTTGCGCCATTCATCACTGACAGCGTTAGGATCCCGTAAATATGTTTCGTAAAGCTGCTCTATGTATGACAAATTCCCACCGTAAAGATGAGCATTTTTCCACAACAACTCCATCATGCTTTCTTGCATTAGCTGACCACCCTGAATTTGCAGCCCGTTAAAAAGCGTGACAAGCACTGTCTAAAAGCTATTGAAATTCAGCTCTTAAGACTGTCACTTTCTCACGCTTTTTACGGAACTGCTGTCGTTTTCTTTAAATTATCTAGCAAACCGTCGTATTAATTGGCATACGCGATGCATTGTACGCGTTTTGTCAGCGCCTTTACACAGCTAGAACTCACCTATCTCATCTATTTTTAACGCTTTATAGCAAAGAAATAAGCATTAGCTTGCTTTAAGCGCTTTTAGCCTCAAAGGCCAATGTAACTTTTCTTCAGTAACAAAACCTAGTGAGAATGAAAATCACAAAATATATTTTTATGTACACTTGTAAATACCACTAAAGAAACCGTGATTGAGCGTATGTACCGAAACATTTATTAGGCGATAACGATGTTAAAATATTTTTTAATAGAATTTATCTATATAAACAAGATTAAAAACAGTCTAAGAAGTCACACGAAAAAAAGTATAAATTTTAATCACATCAATAACTATAGCTTCTATTTCAAGAAATACTAAGTGAGATACAACTTTGCACAGTGACCATCAAACTTGGAACCAGCAGATCGAATAACAAAATGTTCTACAGCGCCGACAACAATCTTAGCAAGCATAAAAAAAGGCGCTAAAAGCGCCTTTTAAAATGGGTTGATTAAGTTGCTCTTTGCAGCAACATATTGCGAATCTTGCCTATTGCCTTAGTAGGGTTCAAACCTTTAGGACAGACACTGACACAGTTCATGATTCCGTGACAGCGAAATACACTGAAAGGGTCATCCAGATCCGCCAGACGTTCTGCCTGCGCTGTATCACGTGAATCTGCCAGAAAGCGATAAGCCTGTAGCAAACCAGAGGGCCCGATAAACTTATCCGGGTTCCACCAAAATGACGGACAGGCGGTTGAGCAACAAGCGCACAAAATACACTCGTACAAACCATCCAATTCAGCGCGTTGCTCCGGGGATTGCAGACGCTCAATCGCCGGTGCCGGCGTACTATTGATCAGAAACGGCTTGATCTTCTCGTACTGAGCATAGAACTGAGCCATATCAATCACTAAGTCGCGAATAACGGGCAGACCCGGTAATGGACGCAGCACTAACTTGTCTTTTTTTACTACCGCCGATAGCGGAGTAATACAAGCCAGACCATTTTTGCCGTTCATATTCATGCCGTCTGAGCCACATACACCCTCACGACAGGAGCGACGATAACCCAGTGAAGGATCTTTGTCTTTTAACAGCTGCAGCAGATCCAACACCATAATATCTTTGCCACCGGGGATATCTATATGGATATCCTGCATATATGGGGCATCATCCGCTTCGGGATTGTAACGATAAACACTAACTAACATCGTAGCGACCTCTTAGTAAACACGAATTTTAGGTGGGAAAGGCTTCATGGTTTTAGGCGCGAAGTTTACCGCACGCTTACCAATTGTCTTATCATCTGGGAAGAACACTGAGTGACACAACCAGTTTTCATCATCGCGAGAATCGAAATCGTTACGGGCGTGTGCACCTCGTGACTCCTTGCGAATTTCAGCGGCGATTGCAGTTGCCTCTGCAACCTCCATCAGGTTTTCCAGCTCTAATGCTTCTATACGCGCGGTATTAAAAGACAAACTCTTATCATCAAGCGCTAAATTTTCGACCCGCTTGCGTAACTCGCTTAACAGCTCCAGACCTTTCAACATGCTCTCGCCGTCGCGAAACACACCAAAATACAGCTGCATAGTGCTCTGCAGATCCGTACGCACTTGCGCTACACTCTCACCACCTTCACTGTTGTTCAGACGATTTAAGCGCGTCATGGCAATTTCGATATCAGCATCCGTCGGATTAACTGCTTCGTAGCCCTCACGCATTTGACGCTCAATTTCAATACCGGCTGCACGGCCAAACACCACTAAATCGAGCAGCGAGTTACCGCCTAGACGGTTAGCTCCGTGAACTGATACACAGGCTACTTCACCACAGGCAAACAGACCGCGTATAACGGTATCTTCACCGCCGTTCTCTTTGCTTGGTGACAGCGCCTGACCTGCGATGTTGGTAACAACACCACCCATCATATAATGGCAAGTAGGTACGACTGGAATCGGCTCTTTAATAGGATCAACAGCTGCGAAGGTTCGAGATAGCTCTAAAATACCTGGCAGACGCTCTTCAAGCACATCAGCGCCCAAATGATCGAGCTTCAGCATAACGTGATCGCCGTTTTCACCACAGCCACGCCCTTCTAAAATCTCCAGAATCATCGAGCGAGCCACAACGTCACGACCGGCTAGATCTTTAGCGTTGGGAGCATAGCGCTCCATAAAACGTTCGCCATCCTTGTTGATAAGATAGCCACCTTCTCCACGACAACCTTCTGTAACCAGAACCCCTGCTCCGGCGATACCGGTGGGGTGGAACTGCCACATTTCCATGTCCTGACAGGGAACACCTGCGCGCAGCGCCATTCCGACACCGTCGCCAGTATTAATCAACGCGTTAGTGGTAGAAGAGTAGATACGCCCCGCTCCACCTGTCGCCAGCACTGTCGCTTTAGCTTGTACGTAAACTGTTTCGCCATTTTCGATATTGATAGCAATACAACCTACAACATCACCTTCTGCATTTTTAACTAAGTCAACCGCGTACCACTCGTTTAAAAAAGTAGTACCTGCCTTTAAGTTCGCCTGGTATAAGGTATGTAACAATGCATGCCCGGTTCTGTCTGCTGCCGCACAAGTACGGGCCGCTTGACCACCTTCACCGAAATTTTTCGACTGCCCACCGAAAGGCCGCTGATAAATACGCCCCTCTTCAGTACGTGAAAACGGCATACCCATGTGATCGAGTTCATAAACAGCCTGCGGGCCGATTTGACACATATACTCGATAGCGTCCTGGTCTCCGATGTAATCAGAGCCTTTAACGGTATCGTACATGTGCCAACGCCAATCATCATTGGGGTCAGAACTGGCGATAGCACAAGTAATACCGCCCTGGGCGGATACTGTGTGCGATCTGGTTGGAAAAACTTTAGTGATACAAGCAGTATTCAAACCGCCTTGTGCCAACTGTAGTGCCGCACGCATGCCTGCACCACCACCGCCAATGACGATACCGTCAAATGTTAGTGTGCGAAGATTATTCATCGTTTATACACCCCAAATAATATGAATAGCCCAAGCAACGTAGACAAACGTCATTAAACCGGTAACGGCTTGAACTAGAAAACGTAGACCTGTCATCGGTATGTAGTCAGTTGTGACACACCATAAACCGATCCACGCATGGGCGGCGAAAGACAACACTAGCAATAGCGTGAAAATCCGCATTGCAGTATTTGCAAACAGTGCTTGCCACTGCTGGAAATCCACATCTGGAGTAATTAATAAAAACCCAACTATAAACAAAGTGTAAGCTAGCAGTACTACAGCAGTGACACGCTGGATCATCCAGTCGTACAATCCGCTTCGTCCGAAGCTAGTGACATTAGTTACCATACCCAGACCCCCGCTAATACAATTAATACTCCGGATATTACCAGAGCAGCTTTTGCGGCTAACATGCCACTTTCAAGCTCTTCGAAGTGGCCAGCATCCATAAATAAATGCTTTATGCCTACAACACTGTGATACGCCAATGCAGAGAGAAGCCCCCATGCGATTAACTTCGCAAAGATACTCTCTTCAAACATGGTGATCGTTTCTTGGAAACCGGCCTCTGACTCTAAAGACAATCCCAACGCGTACATCATGAATACAGCACCAAAAAACAGTGCTATTCCCGATATGCGATGCAGAATTGAAGTTATTGCCGGAAGCGGCATATGAATGGTGCTAAAATCTAAGTTTACTGGTCTATTTTTTTTCACGGCTCATTTCACACTTGTTATGGTTTCAACGAACAAGATTCTGGGACAGGTCTTGTATTTAATAGATACTTTGCCAATCCTTCTTCGTGGCAGTAAAAACTGCCGCAGCATTATAGCGAGTTCGCTGTTGATTCACAACGCGCAGCTCGCAACTAGCTACATTTTCTAAAGATTTTAAGCGCAAATCTTAAGCATGGATATTAGACTAATGAATAATTGTACAATTTATAACATACAGGCAAAATATTCATTTTACAGATTTCGAACATTTATGACCAGACTATAAAAGTCGACCCTGGATGCTCGCAAGACCCACATACATCAAGCTGCCAGGTATTTTGGCAGCTATGCGAAGACAAAATATGAGCTTGTTTTTGTTGACAATCTCGACTTAATCCCTATATTTGGGATCCAAATTACTAATCTCACTCAATAATTGTAGTCAATTAATCTATAATTATGAGACTTAGATAATAAATTTACTTATTTAAAGGAGCTTTCTATGGCTGATAAGATCGCAAAACTAAAGGTTGACGGTTTTGATGGCGAAATCGAATTACCGGTATTTTCTGGTACCGAAGGCCCGGATGTCATAGATGTACGCCCACTCACTGGACATGGATTGTTTACCTATGATCCAGGCTTTGTCTCTACCGCTGCCTGCGAATCTAAGATTACTTACATAGATGGTGGTAAGGGAATTCTGCTACACGGCGGCTATCCTATTGAGCAGCTCGCAGAGCACTCCAGTTACCTAGAGACATGTTATCTACTATTAAATGGCGAATTGCCGACTGCCGAGCAACTTGAAAAATTTGTCAACACAGTCAAAGGACATACGATGGTGCACGAACAGATGCATCATTTTTTCCAAGGCTTTCGCCGCGATGCCCACCCGATGTCCATCATGGTCGCTGTAGTCGGCGCCCTGTCTTCCTTTTACCATGACTCCCTGGACATCAACGACGCTAAACACCGCGAAGTATGTGCATTCCGCTTGATCGCTAAAATGCCCACTATCGCCGCTATGTGTTACAAATACAGCATCGGCATGCCATTCCAGTACCCACGCAATGATCTAAGTTACGCCGAAAATTTCTTGCACATGATGTTTGGCAACCCCTGCGAAGAGTACCAGCCCAACCCGATACTCTCTAAAGCGATGGATCGTATCTTCCTATTGCATGCCGATCACGAACAAAACGCCTCTACCTCTACTGTGCGCCTGGCGGGCTCCTCTGGAGCCAACCCTTTTGCATGCATTGCAGCAGGTGTTGCAACTCTTTGGGGGCCAGCACACGGCGGCGCCAACGAAGCTGTTCTGAACATGCTTGAAGAAATCGGCGATGCCAAAAACATCCCGGATTTCATCGATCGCGCTAAAGACCCTGAAGATAGCTTCCGCCTGATGGGCTTTGGTCACCGGGTATATCGCAACTTCGATCCACGCGCCAACGTGATGAAACAGACTTGTGATGATGTACTGGCGGAACTTGGCATCACCGATGATCCAATGCTGGAAATCGCCAAGCAGCTAGAGCAAATAGCGCTGCAGGATGAATATTTTGTCAAACGCAAGCTCTACCCTAATGTTGATTTCTACTCGGGTATTATCTTAAAAGCCATAGGCATCCCAAGCAGTATGTTCACCGTTATTTTTGCCTTGTCGCGCACCATCGGCTGGATATCTCACTGGAACGAGTTTCATTCAGAGCCGAATAAAATTGGCCGCCCGCGCCAGCTCTACAAGGGCCCTAGCGCCAGAGATTACCCCAAAAAGTAATTTTCACAGCCAAAAAAAACCAGCTATCTAGCTGGTTTTTTTTGGCTAACTATTTTCTACCTCCAACTTCCAACTCCCAACTTCCAACTTCCAACTTCCAACTTATTACTTCCTACTCATTACTTGAATCCACTTTCTTCACATACACAAAAGTATCATAGTAAGCCGCCCCCTCACCAATATCTGTTTTGCTTTCGCTGCTAATCAGCGCATTCACGCTCTGGCCTGTGACACTGCTTGCACACCAGGCGCCCTTTTCACAACAGAGCACCCCCAAAGCGATTGCA
>MABF01000032.1 GCA_002163025.1 'Osedax' symbiont bacterium Rs2_46_30_T18 | reverse complement strand
CGACACTAAATAGTAAGCCTTAGCGGTACTCTGGCTCGGAGGTTGCCAGAGATCGACTAGTTTGCCACTGGCGATCTCCGGGGCGACCAAAAATAACGGCGAAAGTGCTATCCCCTGGCCGTTTGCAGCTGCATCAATAGCCAGTGCCGTTTGATTGAACTGTAATATCTTCGCCGTATGGGTATCATTAACAGCTTCTAGTAAGTACTCCCAGTGAAAGTGATTATCCTGGATCAATGGCTGATTAAGAAAGTCATCGAGACAGCTGATAGCTGGAATTTTTGCGGCGAATTCAGTGCTGCAAACCGCACAGAGGTTAAGGGGGGCCAGTAGCTTTACATCGAGATCAGAGGCAAAAGGTGCCGTGGCTATGCGTATAGCGATATCGACAGCATCTGTTTTGAAATCACTAAGCTGCTCGCTGGCAATAGTCTGTAAATCAATTTCTGGATGTTCAGTTGTGAACTTGGCTAAGTGCGGCACTAGCCATTTGCTGGCAAAAGAGGGAGGCACACTCAGTATTATCTGAGAATTTTGCAGCTGCAACTTCGCTGTAGCGCTATCTATTATAGCCAGAGCCCGACCTATCTGGCGCTGGTACTCTCTGCCGCTGTCGGTCAACTCCAGTCCTCTGGCCCGGCGCACAAACAAGCTGACTTGTAATGCCGCTTCCAAACCCCTCACCTGTTGCGCCACTGCCCCTTGAGTTAAATTCAGTTCTTGCGCCGCCAATCGAAAGTTAAGGTGACGGGCGGCGGCATCAAACATTTTTAGTGCGTTTAGGTTTGCAGGTCGCATGCTTTGCTCTCAATAAGCCAGTAGTTTCTCTACAGTCTAAGAGCAGTAATGATGATTAGTCAAGCGATCATAGATGCAATAAATTCTATGCACTAAATCATTTGGAGCAACAAGATGAAAAAGAATAAAGTAGCATTAATTACCGCCGCTGGCAGCGGCATGGGAGCGGACATCGCCAGACGCTTGGCCGGTCAAGGCTACCAGATAGGTATACTGTCATCTTCCGAAAAAGGCCAGCAACTGGCGGCCCAGCTCGGCGGGATTTGCGTGACAGGCTCTAACCAATCTGTGGCGGATACCCAGCAACTGGTTGACCTGGCGATGCAGCGTTGGGAGCGGGTCGATGTGTTAGTAAATTCTGCGGCTCATGGCCCTAAGGGACCCATTCTAGAACTCAGTGATGATGATTGGCATTTGGGAATGGAATACTATCTGTTAAATGTCATCCGCCCGGCGCGGATTTTGGCACCTATTATGGCAAATCAGGGAGGCGGAGCAATTGTTAATATATCTACTTTTGCGACCTTCGAGCCGGATCCGCTGTTCCCTACATCTGCAGTATTTCGCGCGGCACTGGCCAGTTTTAGCAAGTTGTTTGCCGACAAATATGCGCCGCAAAATATTCGTATGAATAATGTATTGCCAGGCTTTATCGACTCTCTAGCTGAGACAGAAGATCGACGAGCGCGTATCCCTATGGGCCGCTACGGTAAAGTCACTGAAGTGTCCTCACTGATCGCTTACCTGATCTCTGATGAGGCGGCTTATATTACCGGGCAGAATATTCGTATCGACGGCGGTTTAACTCGCTCTGTTTAAGCGAACTTGGTTAAAGGGCATGATCAAAGGCCTGCGGCCGTTAGTTTAAAAAGACAGTCTTTATCGCCATGATAAATACCACCGCAGCCGCTATTAGCCAAAGGTAAATATACAGCAGCCAGCAGTAATTCATCAGTCTCTTAACCCCCTTAGCTGTAGAGCTGAGCAGTGTATTGCTGCCCTGGGGTGAAAGCTGTGCTGCACTGGCTGCATTTTTGACCTTATAGTAATGCCAGCTAATGGCCTGAAAAGCCATCGCAACCATCAGCACAGGAAAGAGCAAGAATGCGCTGGCACTGAATAACTGTTTAGTAACTTCTATTTCAATTGCCGCCATCACTACAGCAACCATGACAGCGATAAGTAGCGCCAGGCACTGCAACGATGAGATAAAGCGACCTGCCACTGCGTCATTGATTTTTAATAGAGGTTTTTCGAATAATTCGTACATAGTATGCCTGATACAGAGAACGGAGTTTAGGAGACTGAGCCAAAGCTATGATTGTGTATTTGCAAAAAAGTTGCAAGCTTGACAGGGGAGCTCTATCTACAAAGCGTTAGGTAATTGCGTTAATGTCATGTGATATTGGCACTATTGTTGCTAAATATTTCGTTATACTAATGTTCAATAAGACCGCTCTATCAGGCATATAGGCTACCACAGTGCTGTTTTAGTAACTCTCTGGCAGCTTCTGGTCTTCAAGATACGTCCCGATTAAGTGCAAATTCGAAATTTGCTACATATTGGTGCAAATAAAAAGACCAACCGAATTGTAAAATTACTATATCGTTTTCAGCTGAGGAATTTCAATGGCCCTGATAATAGACCATGGCAGATCAACAGATTTACCTGCTATTAATAATATCTATAACCACTATGTTAAGGAGAGCAATATTAGTTTTGATATTGATCCCTGGAGTGAGCAAAAACGCCTCGATTGGTTTGAACAATTTGCCAGCAACGCAGATATCTACTCTTTACTGGTCGCCAAATTAGAGGGCCAGCTAGTAGGCTTTGCCTATAATTCAAAGTTTAAAGAGAAAGCAGCCTACGCCTCTTCATCAGAAGTAACCGTGTATGTAAAAACCGGGTCACAAGGCTTGGGAATAGGTAAAAAATTGTATTCTGAGCTACTTGCAAAAATAGCTTTAACCCGGCTGCATCGCTTATATGCGGGTATCACATTACCCAATGATGGATCGATTAAATTGCACAAAAAATTTGGTTTTAAACTAGTGGGGACTATGCGCGAAGTAGGTTATAAAAATGGACAATTCCACTCCACTGCATTACTTGAAAAGTGCCTGCAAGATTAAGCCTAGTGCAGTGCTCGTTATCGGATAAACTCAATGGCCTGCGCCGTATTCTGCGGCGCGCAAATGCAGAGAAAGGTCTGAGTGCAGCGAAATTGAATCGATATACCAGAATGTATATTTATGGTTGCCTGTTGTATACCGAGTATCTCAGATAATTTGTGCCGTTGTTTATAGGAACAACGGTTGATCACCAAAGTATTTTCATTAAATTCTAACTGCGATGATTCCAAACTTATAGAATAAAACGCCCATTACAATCCAATACTCGTTTATATGTCCCCCCATATATAAAAATATTATTGCTAAAAACGGCGGCTATATACTTCCCTGCCGCCTCAGGATTTTATCGATCTGCAAACGCTAACTTAGCCCCCAGCAATGCAAAAGATGCCGCAAAGCTGCGCTGAATATACCTAATCGCTTTAGGCGAATTAACCACATACTGACTTAAGCTGTTTGCCAACAGCCCGTACATAATAAAGACCAAGAATGTCATGCCCATAAAGACAGCGCCTAGCACTAACATATTGATCAGCGGGGCTGCGGCGTCCACTGGTATGAACTGGGGCAAAAAGGCTAAAAAGAACAGTGATAGTTTGGGATTGAGAATGTTGATTAAGAAACCTTTTACGCTGATACCCCAAAGATCCCCCTTGTTGTCTTCGCCCTCTAGCTCTAATGCGCCTGTCTCTTTCCACATCCCCCACGCCAGATACAACAGATAGGCAACACCGGCAAATTTAATCAGTTGAAAGACTAATGCACTGCTATGCATGATAGCGGCTAGGCCTAAGACACAAGCGCTCAATGAGGGAATAATACCCGCCGTACAGCCCAAAGCGGCAAAAAAGCTGGCACGTGAGCCTTTAAATAAACCCGTAGAAATAGTGTAAATAACACCAGTTCCCGGTATTAAAACCACAATCAGAGAGGTAATTAAAAATTCAATACTGAGCATTCAATTCTCCATGGGTGTCTTGCTGTTTTGACAAATGACCGTTTTACTGCCCTGATAACGTTATCAAAGCATTTTTGCAAAACGGTATATTGATTGGATAATTAATTTTTTAAGTTTTGCGACTGCGACTTAATAAATCGGCTATTTATTCTGTGGCGCAGCTGGCACAGCGTCTTTATTCCAGCTAAACGTCCCCTCTTCTGGCCGATAATCAAGCTGTAAACCCTGCAGAAAATTGCGTAAAAATTGGTCTTTGCACTCGCGGTAGTTCTTGTGGCCACTCTTGCGGAAAATAGCACTGAGTTCGTGTTTGCTGACAGGTAAGTCAACTTTGGCTAGCATCTGAATAATGGCATCACTTTCCAGCGCCAGCGCAATTTTTATCTTCTTTAACACTATATTGTTCGTCAGCTTCTTTTCGATAGGCGCTGCAGGACCGTCTTTTTTACCGCGCCTGGCAATGATGAAGCCATTCAGGAAGGCCGCTAAATTGACATCTCTGCATTTCACAAAATCAGCATCATCATCTTTTTTTAACCAGGCACTTATTTGCTCTCGGGTAACTAGTGTCTCTGTATGGGCAAAGATACTGATCACTGCTGTATCATTCAAATCGAAAATATAGCGCATCCGGCGCAGTACATCATTATTGGTCATAAAAAAGCCTTAGAGAGATAAATAAAAACCTATTTTCTCAGCTGTTGAAGGCAGACACAAGTCCACCACCGCTGATTAATCGTGTTGCCACTCTAAATTGTCCCGATTCGGGTGTTCTGCCAACTGACTAAACAGCCAGTGGCAAAAATCTTTGGTTTTAGGTCTGATCGCCTGATTAGGCAATACTAAAAATAATCCGCACTCCGCATCCATCGCCTGCGGATGAACTTGAACTAACTCTCCAGAAGCTAAGTAGTCATACAGAAATGTATCCAGACCCAACATCACCCCCATGCCTGCCAGCGTCATATCTATGGCCATACTCGAGTTATCAAATTCAAAGTTCGATAACACTTGGCTCTCCACTATGCCCTGCTCTGAGAACCATTGATTCCAATTTTCCCTGTAACCCATAGTTGAGATCAAGGTTGTCTGCTGCAGCTGCTCGAGAGAGAGTTCAGAGCCGTGTTGTTCGACGAATTCAGCACTGGCCACTACAATCCAGTGCTCTTTTAATAGCCGCTGTACCGATAGCCCGGAGTATTCACCGTAGCCATGACAAATTTCTAAATCCATGCCTTCCAAAGAGGTCTGATCGTGCCAGATAATAGTCTGCAGTCGCATCCGGTATTGAGGATGAACTTTTGCAAAATCAGGCAACTTAGGCACTAACCAACGCTGGGCAAAGGATGTACCGCAGCGCACTTGTAAAAAAGGTTGGTGTGCAATTTCGAACAATTCCTGAGTACTGGTTTGCACTTTACTGAACGCGTCAGTCAAAACCGATAGGTAGGAACGGGCCAAATCCGTCAACTGTAGTTTTCTCGACTTGCGAGTAAACAGTGGTACCCCCAAATACTCCTCCAATAGCTTTAGCTGCTGGCTTACTGCGCCTTGAGTGACCTGTAACTCTTGAGAGGCTTTAGTTAAGCTCTGTAGGCGGGCCGTGGCCTCAAATGCACGCAGGGCATTTAACGGTGGAAGTGTTTTTTTGGGCTTTGACATACAGGCTCCGAAAATAGAGGAAATCAATAGTCGGGGTAAAGAACATCCCCAGCACTGCAACTCACTCTTTTGCTTCAGTTTCGGAGCTAGCGCAGCAGTGGAAACTAACAGAAATTAAGTACCTTAGCGATACCCCAATGCTATCAAGCTTAAATAGCTGAAAAATACCGCACTTAAGCAGCTTGCCGGTACTCTATTAGCAGATAACTTTAGACATTGTAATCATCGGCCCCTGTCGGACCTTTCACTTAATAACCCTTACTTTGAAAGAAGCCTTTGCTACTGCTTGCATCGGGATCTTTCTCAAAAAAATCAAATAAGGCATCAATATTTTCCTTTACTTGCGCCTGTTGTTGATCTTTGGTTTCGGGTAAATAATTATCTGCGAGGTAGCTAATCAGTTGTTGCTTGATATTATCCGGACTCTGATTGATTAATTCGACGGCCCGATCTATTTTATCTCCCGCCGCCGCGGTAGCTTTCCAAAAATTTTCTGAGCTTTGGCTGTCGAGCTGTCCCGCCACAAGTTGTTGTGTGGCTAATAATGATTCTATATCTGAAGTGGCCACTAAACTGTCAGTACGCTGTTTGAATTCACTAAAATTTTGCTGCAGGACTTCAGCTTCTAATTGCTCAAGTGGTACTTTGGTTTCGACCATATTGCCCAGTTGCGCTGTTAAGTCATCTCGCTCATCGGCATCTAGCTCGAGCATGTGGCTCGCCAAGCTATTAGTATTCTTTTTGTAACTGCTTTGCGCATCGAGTTGTGCGTCGTTAATGCTGTAAAAAGCTTCACTGATCAGCACGTCAATGGTATTTCCTTGATCTTTTTTAGCCGTGAATTGATCTTTTATATCATAAAATTTTCGCCCTTCTTCATCCAGCTGACTCAGTCCCATACGCGACTTAAACACTAAATCCCGTGCTTGTGAATTCCCCCTGACATCTTCCAGAGCCTGCATCACTGCATCGTTTTCAGCGATTTCCAACTTATCGCCAAGCGCAGGTTTGAGACCTACTAGTTGCTCTAAGCCACTGCTGGTAATCTCCAGATAAGCTCGCTGATCAGATACTTGTAATCCATGCAATGCTGAGAACATATCTTCTAATTGATCGTCGGAAAAATTGT
This sequence comes from 'Osedax' symbiont bacterium Rs2_46_30_T18, assembly GCA_002163025.1. GTDB lineage: Bacteria > Pseudomonadota > Gammaproteobacteria > Pseudomonadales > Balneatricaceae > Rs1. The sequence continues at coordinate 12,964 of MABF01000032.1, read as the reverse complement.
AGTTCTCCATCAGTTCAACACTTTGCTCTATCATGCCAAAGGCAGTGTCAGCACTGTGATTGTCATGATTAAGCAAGGCCGCAGCATCATCGCCGGACACTGCTAATCTATATTCGGGCGCAAAGCTTTCGATATTTTTACTTAAACCTGCAAGGTATTGCAGCGCACTGTCCTTAATGGGCTCACTTTTATCCTGCAACTGTTGCATAACCTGGTTTCCCAGTTTATCCGAGACCAGCAACTGCAATAGATTCGACTGCTGACTAGCACTGAAATTTTGCAGCCCTTGCAGCATCTCTGGAACATTTGAGGAGTTGTTTACAGCATCGACAAAGTTGTGAATATCATTGGCGGAGCTGGAACTGCTATTAGGCAGTAACCCTTGCTCATTGTAACTTGGATCGCCACCTGTAGAAGTTACTTTTGCCGCGTGCTCACCCGCTTGCTGCAACACTTGCGTACGGGTTTGAGAATCGAGTAGGGAGAGAGTTTCAACAAACTCTTTAAGCTGAATAATCGAAATATTCAGATTTGGCATTTTGTTGCGCTGCGGTGCACTTTGCAGCCCCTGAGCCACTGCTACAAACTGTTGTAACTCTTCGTCGCTGAGTTGCTGCGCCAAGTGCAAAAAATTATCGTTGTCTAAGATATCAGAATCAATCAGACTAGTTTGGGCAGCCTTATCTAACCTATCGAGCACTTTGACCATCAGCTTAGACTTTTCGGAGTCATCCAGTAAGATTATATTGTGCTTGCCTTGCACACTACGGGTTTCTTCGAATACAAAATTATTGACCGGGTCTGTAATACTCAGATGAGCACTCGACTTAAGTTTCTCAGCAGTTGCAGAGACAGCCGATTTCAGCTCACTGCTAGTGGACTTTTCACCTTCGCCGATAGGTGGCTGCTGCAAGCCTGACTTATTGCCACTGTTAAGAGTTTGTAATTGTGTATGACTAAGTGCTGCGTGTGAAGAAATTTTCATGATGGCTCTGATTCCGTCCCTTATCTGGTATCTATAGCTATCGACCAATAAAACAGCCACTTAACCTTTAATTTCTCGACCGGCAACTCTATAGTTCATTGAAATAATGAGATAAAAATCAAAACCTGACAGAGCACAAACAACCCAAGCACTAATAGCTGTAAAGTCATCGCTTAGCAGCAGCTCCTAGAGTTGCTCCAGCCGCCGCTTAATCTCAGCATAGCGCTGATTTTCGCAGCAACCGAACCCCGCTAGCTTTCGCACTTTTAACCGGGTAAATATCGGCAAGCTGATCCCGGCAACAAATCGGCAGCATAACTCTATGGACACTTCCTGAATCCCGTGCTCCTGAAGATGCTGACTCAATTTAGAGACATACTGTTGCAGTTGATCTGTTTGAGGCCAATCACTCTGTGCACTGTATTGTAATTTGGCTACGCGACCGCTACACACTGAGCAATGCCCACAGTTTTTAGCACCGCCATTATCGACAAAGCCCTGACTGGTGATCTGCTGATCGTCAAAATACTCGGCCAAGTTGTAAGTTAAACAGCTGTCTTTTTCAAAGAAGTCCACCAGCGCCTGAATCCTGGCCAACTCTTTTTGCTCTTTATCACTGAAGTATTGATACAACTCCCTACCCAGCTCGGTACTGCTTAGCTTATGGGGATCGACAGAAAACACTTCCGTTATCTGGCTGCTCTGCAACTCAATTAACTGCTGCTCGGCCAGGTATTCAAGTGCGGAGACTACCCGCGAGCGCTCGCTCCCATAGGCCTGATACAAAGAGTCAAAACTCAGGGTTCCCCAGACTTTTTTGAAGGCAGTATGATCAAATACTTGTTGCAAAAATTGCTGCCGCTCGGCGTTAAATCGGCTTAGAATTTCTGTTTGCGGACGCAGTAGTTTAATTTTAAACTCGGCGAAGTAAGCGTATTTCGCTTGTATAACTCCCAGTAACTCCAGCTGAACTAACAATGTTTTTAAAGTCAGCTGGCGAATGTTACTGGCATTGGAGAGAGCGTATAACTGTAACTCCCACTGTTGATTGGACACTTCGCCGGCGATGTCTTTTAATACGTATTCAATTGACTGTAACTCAGGAGTGTCACCATAAACAAAATTTTCCAAGGTGTTTAAACTGTCTAAATTGGCTAATGTATAACATTGTGCGCTCTGCCCGTTACGCCCCGCCCGACCGATTTCCTGAGAGTAGTTTTCGATAGATTTGGGTAAATCGTAGTGGATGACGAAGCGAATGTTTGACTTATCAATACCCATACCGAAGGCGATAGTTGCCACCACCACATCTATCTGATCAGCCATAAATTGCTGTTGTATTAACTGGCGCTGCTCATCGGCTATGCCTGCGTGATAAGCGCGGGCATTAATACCAGCCGCTGCAAGGTCAGCAGCAATCCGCTCGGCAGTTTTTTGCAGTGTCACATAAACAATCCCCGAGGTTTGAGTAGCGCGCTGTTGTTCTTGAATGAGCTGCTGCAGTCGCTGCCCTTTAGCAGCACTGGACACAGCTTCAACCTGCAGCGCTAAGTTAGCCCGGTAAAAACCGGTCTGCACAATATCCTCTTCAGCTATGGAAAATTTTTCCGCCATGTCACGCTTGACACTGGCCGTGGCAGTCGCGGTGAGCAGCAAGACCAAGGGGATTTTCAACTCGCGCTGATAATTTGGTAATTTCAAATAGTCTGGTCGAAAATTATGTCCCCACTCTGAAATACAGTGCGCTTCGTCAATCACTAACATTGAGATCGTAATAGAATCAATAAACTGCCGAAACCGCTCATTTTTGAAGCGCTCCACTGAGACCATCAATATCTTAATATCACCGCTGCGCACCCGCTGCATTATCTGCTGGCTCTGCTGTGCATCTACACTCGAATCTATACTGGCTGCACTGATATTATTGGCCGCCAGGAATGCCAACTGATCCTTCATCAGTGCAAGCAAAGGCGACACGACTAAGGTCAAATTTGGCAGCTGTATAGCACTAAATTGATAACAGAGAGATTTACCTGATCCCGTTGGGAAAATAGCCAGAGTTGAGCGCCCCAACAACAACTGACTAATAGCTTGTTGTTGTCCGGGTCGAAATTGATCGAAACCAAAATTTTGTTTCAGTAAAGTACCTAGTGGGTCAGTGCTCATAGTATTGACTCGTTTTAAATTGGCTACTGGGAAAAGGAAAAACCATCGTCAGTTTCAAAAGCGGCCGCTGCCGCCACCGGATGACTAAACTCACTGAATACGCCACTGCTTAAAATAAACTCGCTCGCTTGCGTGGCGCTCGTTAGTTGTAATCCGCTGCCCGCGTAGTTGTCGTTAATAAAACAATGTTCCTAATATAACGATAGCAGCCGGGCTGTAGAGAAAACTCCTGCACTTCAATTCCCTGCCTCCGGACTACTCCCAGGGCTGCTGTTCTATTTCCACGATCGGCAATAGCGGCTATTCTCGGCGTATTTAAACTGTCGTGTTCGTAATCCATGGCAAATAAAACCGAGCAGAGCGCATCGCGCATACTCATCCCGCTCTGCAGTTTTTCAAATACCGGATCGGTATGAGTGCCATTTCCCACTACCGCGTATTGCTGATCAGCCCTTAAACAATTGTAACTAATATAAGGGTTTTGGTAGATATCTGTTTCAAAACCAGAGGCGGGAATAACCGCCAGGGCGCCATTTATTTTACGGATAATTCTATTCGGGAAAGAGCGAGATGACACTCTATACATGAGTGTCATTTTATTTTCCAAAGTCAGCCCTACGCTGACAATTCTTCCCAAGTACATTTTATTCCCTTATCTATATTTGATCATTTTAGAAAGCCGCACTTTTCACATAACCGCTAAAATTCAGGCAGTCATTGATCCTAATTTTCTGTACTTCTGAGAGATCATCAATAGGGCTATATTTATAAGCGCTGTGCTCGCTTGAGAGCATAATTTTGGCACTCTCATCGATTTCACAACCAAAGATGAAAGCCTGGGAGTTGTAGGCGCTGTGAAAATACACCCCACTCAAACAGTTAATCCGTACTTTCAGCCCCAACTCTTCCAGACACTCGCGCTCTAATGCCTGGTGAATTGTCTCTCCAGGCTCAAGCGCTCCACCGGGTAGCCCCCAATTGCAGCTCCCATAAGTGGCTCGTACTAATAACACCTGCTGCTGTTGATTAAATATAACCGCGTGGCAGCTTAGCTTAAATTCATCCTTAAAGGCCATCCTAACCTACCCTCATCTTATACCCCTCTGTGTTTGCATAATATATTGAATTCTTTATTTTTTCATCCCAGGAAAAAAGCATTTCATCATCACACCAATACTTGATTGGAATCCTTTTTGCTGCATAAACTAAAGGATCTGGCAACCCATCAGTGTTCCTTAAATTGACACTAATACCTATTGACCAGCAAAGGCTTTAGGCATTTACTGAAAGGGCTTTCAAGTCCCAAATTTTCTTCTATACTTAAACGAAATAATAATTCGAGGTGAACTCATGCAATTAGATCTGGATATTCACAATTTCTATGAGCATTTAGTCGTTGAGCATTTAGAAGATAATAAATACAGCAGAGATTATGAAAAAGAATTCCTGGCTGACCTCTGTTGCCTGGCATTAACTCAACTCCCCGCGCGCTATATCCGCCACGATATAGATATGGCATTTTTTTTAAATGCCGATGAGCGCAAACAAATGAGCGAAGAAGTTGAAGAGGCTATCGCCCTAGCGCTTAGCTATTTAAAAAGTAAAGGCGAAGACTAACAGCCCCTGGGTAATGTTCAGTTGTATGTGTGCTCATCAGCCGGACAGCTTTTGAGCGCTGATATTTCCCTATGACTTTTACAGTGGCGCTCAGCTGTTGTAATACTGCTATGCTGGAACTTGCTCCCGGTCCTCTAAAGAGTAATCGCGCAGCACATTGGCAACTCGTAATCGATAGTCTGAAAAAATATATTCTCGTCCCTGTTGCTGTGCGCTGCGATGACAAAGCTGCTCTCTCCAGATTTGCACTGCCGTTTCATCTCGCCAAAAGGACAGAGATAAATAGCGGTTCTGATCCGCTAAGCTCTGAAAGCGTTCAATAGAGATAAAACCGTCTACAACAGCCAGTGATTGCTTTAACGAAGCGGCTAACTGGAAATACTCCTCTTTGTGTCGCGACTTTGGCGTCAGCTCAAAGATGACTGCAATCATACTGGCAACCTCTGAAAAGTTTCGGGGATCAGCTGCAAAAAGCTACGTTTCTCCTCGAGAATAAATTGTTCTTGCCGGGCAAATTGAAAATTATTGGCCCCGGCGATATCCCGCTTCAACGTCTGTCGGTACTTTTCATAGTCAGCCAAACTTGCAAAACTGATCAGTCCGTAAGCGATATTATTACTGCCTTCATGGGGGCTAAAATACCCCAGCAATTCTCCACCACATTCAGGGATGATCTCTGCCCAATTTTTTGCGTATTCCCTGAATTGATCCAACTTATAAGGATCTATTTTGTATTCGATAAAACATGTAATTTTCATAATTTCTCCTTTAATATTGTGGCCAATTATAAAGGTGTAAATATTCAATACTTCGACCGACAACGTAGTATTAATCTTTTTAAAAGCGCAAAATCATCACACTAAACGAGAATCCAAAAGTGTTGAATGAGGAATAGCCATGCAACCTGACATAGCTGTCGTTGCCGGTTTGATAGGTGAAAGTACCAGAGCGCGAATGTTAACGGCCTTAATGGGCGGTAAAGCATTAACAGCGACTGAGCTGGCAGTGGAAGCCGATATAACAGCGCAAACCGCCAGTAGCCACTTAAACAAATTAGTAACCGGACAATTACTCGTCGTCAGAAAGCAGGGACGGCATAAATACTTTCAATTGAAAGGCCCTAAAATAGCTGCACTGCTGGAAACCCTGTTAAACATCAGCAACGATATTGCCAGTGCCCGCCCGCCAGTCACTACTGGCCCCGCTGATCCGAGGTTGCGTACAGCGCGTGTCTGTTACGATCATTTAGCGGGAGAATTGAGCGTAAAACTCTATGACAGCCTAATCACTAGGAAGCTAATTGCACAAGAGTGTGAGCAGGTACAGCTAACAGCCCAAGGGCTAGATTTTTTTGCCGATATTGGTGCCAGTATAGCGCAGGGAAAATCTAAGCGACCACTGTGTAAATCTTGTTTGGACTGGAGTGAAAGGCGTAGCCACTTAGCTGGCATCACCGGCCAATGGATATTGAATGATCTGTTTAAGCAGGGCTGGGCTCGTAAAGATTTAGACTCGAGGGTAGTGCAGTTTACCCAGCAGGGTCTGCGCCTGTTTAGCAAAAAATACTCTATTGATATCTAAACTTAAAACTCGGGATCAAAACCCAGGCGAATAAAGGCCTCCCTGGGTTTATGCTCTACAATAGCCCTGGCAGATAGTTTGCGGGCTTCAAATTCAATCCCCAACAACTGCAAGCTAATCATGCCACTCGGCGCGTTGACCATAAAGTCTAGTAGATAGCCGCGCCGGACAACTCCGGTAGCAGTTAAATCCATGCTGCCTCAGTCTAAGGTCTCCCCAGTAACTCCGATATAGGGAGCACTGTAACCACCTTTAGTGCGATCCATGGTACGGATATCTAGATACAGTGCCAGACAAAAAAGCACTGTTACAGCAAAACCAATGACGGCAAAAAACGTCTAAATAAACGCAAAATGGCTTCTTTAGAGGAATTACTGTCAATGACAAGAAACTGACAGCATCGCCTATCACTACTATATTATGCTGTAATTGGCTGTCTTTTGATTGCTGGTGCTGTTCTTAAAACTTAGGGAGGAGGGGTAAACTCGCTATTTTCTCTGCAAGCTCAACACCCTGTCCCTCTGCAGTACAGACTTATTGATACTAAGAGGTAGTCTCAGCACTTTGACCTTCCGCTAATTTGCTATACAGGCACTCACCGCCAGATTTTTTATCCAACATAGTGACAAACTGCTGATGATCAGCCAGCTCTTTGCTTGTCGGTGCTATTACTTTCAAGTCGCTGACGGCATTCTCAAGTTTCTTCACCGCCACAGAGCCATCTGCGCCAGTCCCCTCCTGATCGCCCGCAAGCAGTAAATCGGTTTGACCACCAGTGATCATCAGATAGACGTCTGCCAATATCTCTGAGTCTAACAGCGCGCCATGTAACTCACGATGCGAGTTATCTATACCGTAGCGACGACAGAGTGCGTCTAAGTTATTCTTTTGTCCCGGGTGCTTGCGCCTGGCCAACTGCAGTGAGTCGATAATACTGCAGATGTCTTCAACTTTTTCGTTGCAGCCATTGCGTTTCAGTTCGGCATTTAAAAAGCCGAGATCAAAGGGTGCATTGTGAATTATCAATTCGGCGCCACGAATATATTCCAGAAAATCAGCAGTAATATCGCGAAACTTAGGTTTGTCGGCTAAAAACTCATTGGTAATGCCGTGGATGCGAATCGCATCTTCATCTGAATCTCGATCCGGCTTTATATACTGGTGGTAATTATTACCCGTCAGGCGCCGCTTGATCATTTCAACACAACCAATTTCAATGACATTGTGTCCTTGAGACGGCTCTAAACCTGTGGTCTCTGTATCTAGTATTATCTGTCTCATTTACTCGCTCTTATGTTTGTTTGACACTACAGCTGGGTGACACCGCGATTGGCTAAATCATCAGCCAATTCATTATCAGGGTGGCCGCTGTGTCCTTTGACCCAGCGCCAATCAATGTTATGTTGTTGACTCTGCTCATCCAGCATTTGCCACAAGTCCGCATTTTTAACTGGCTTTTTCGCCGATGTTTTCCAGCCGTTGCGCTTCCAGCCTTTTATCCACTCACTGATGCCCTTGCGCACGTACTGAGAGTCAGTGGTTAAGATTATCGTGCAGGGATGTTTCAATATCGCCAGAGCTTGGATCGCCGCCATCAACTCCATGCGATTATTGGTAGTGACTTTCTCTCCACCGAATATTTGCTTTTGCTTTATTCCATAGTAGAGAACCGCTCCCCATCCACCTGGACCCGGATTACCTTTACAAGCTCCATCGGTGAATATTCTAACTTCTTTCACGCATTTGCTCCCTGGTTGCCGGTTTTCTCACCGGCAATGTATATAACTTTCTTGAGAATTTTATCCGTTTGATTGGCGTAATTCCCTCGATATCTTTGCGCGCCAGGCTCAAATAAAAGGCACCGTTTTTCGGCATTGATCTGCGCCCGTAAGCTTGTAGTTTTTCAAACCTACGCCGCCATTTATCCGAGACAAAAGGTGGTAGATAATAGTCTGTCATTGAGCGCAGCTGAGTTAAGCCCAATAAACTGGTCCAATCGACCAATCGCCCGTGGCTAATAAACTGCCCACGCTGCCAGGGTGCTTTAATTTTCCTGGCACAGAGCCGACGCAGGCCCCACCAGGAGGCGGGATTAAAGCCAACTACCAGTAAGTGCCCGCCCGGCCTTAAGACCCTGATGGCCTCACGCAGTACTTGATGCGGATTATCGGTAAAATCTAAGGTATGGTGCAGCAGTACAACATCGATACTGTTGTGTTCGAAGGGAAGTTCAGTAGGCTGACATACGATGCTTTTATCACACAGGCCCAGCATATGCTGGTTGCTGACCACCACTTTATGGCCAATCAGACTTTCAGCGGATAAGTTCATTGTTGGATTGACCGCAACTTCAACTAAGTAGTAACCAAACAACCGCGGCAGTAGTCTGTTAATTGCCCGCTGCTGTGCCTGCAAAAGTTCACAGCCAATTTCTGATTCAAACCACTGTTGAATCATTGCTATATTTTCTTTTTGTGTGGCTGGCAGCTGAGGTTTTTTAATCATTGAAAAGCTATCGAGGTACTCAAAAATTAGTTTTCAGCTATTTTAACAGTAATACTTTAGATAGCTATACTCCCCTGGATATTAGCACTAGTTAAACGCCTCTGTACCTTTGTTATACTCAGTGGTAATCTCAATATTCGCTCTCAATATTTGGTCAATTCATGTTTCAGGTCAGCGCAATTTCAGCTTTTTCGGATAACTACATCTGGATGATTCACGGCAGTGACAATCAAGTTGCCGTTGTCGATCCCGGTGCTGCACAACCTGTTATTGAGGCCTTACAAGAGTGTGGAAAAACACTCGCCGCTATCCTTATTACCCACCACCACAACGATCACACTGGTGGAGTGAACGAGCTGTTAGAGCGGCATCAGGTGCCTGTGTACGGTCCTGAAAACTGCAAGTACTCTGGTATCACCCGACCATTAAAAGATGCCGACAACATAGAGCTGTTTAATCGCTCCCTCAGCATCAAAACCGTTCCCGGGCATACCTTAGATCATATTTGCTATTTAAATGAAACCGCCGGTGGCGCACAGATCTTCTGTGGTGATACTTTATTTTTGGCGGGGTGCGGCCGGGTCTTTGAGGGCAGTATGGGTCAAATGTTAAAGGCTATGCACTACTTCAAACAACTTCGGGAAGATACCAAAATCTATTGTACCCACGAGTACTCGCTGTCCAATCTGGCGTTTGCCCAGAGCGTAGAACCCGACAACCTCTATATCCAGCAGCAAATAGAGCACTGCAGTAATTTGCGAGTCGAGGGCAAACCTACCCTTCCAACTGACATTGCCAGCGAGCTGTTAATCAACCCGTTTTTGCGCTGCGACAATCCTGATATTCAACACACTGCGGCACTTTACAGCAAAAAAACTGTTAATTCTGAACTAGATACATTTACGGTGCTGCGAAACTGGAAAAATATTTTCTAGGAAAATATCCTAAAATCAATCGATTATAGCCCGTTCAGGCAAGGTTAATTGATGATTTATTGACCTTATTTGTCACCCTGTTAAAATGCTCCGCTAATTTTTAAATAACAGGCTCATGGCAAAATGCAGGCAAAAAGTTATCTGGCTATCTTCTTAGCGGTTTTTCTAGCGGGGTGTAAAACCAGCACAGTTAATACTAGCTACAATAGTAATTACGCTAATTACGACAAAAACGGCGTAGCTATCGATGCTAAAAAAACAGCTGTCAATGAAGATTTATGGCAGCTAACCCGCAACAATTTAGAATTTGTTGACGACTACAGCCAGGCCAGGGTTGTCAAAGAAATTAAGTACTACAACCGCTACCCTCTGCACATGAGCAAAGTTAGCCGACAGGCCTCACCTTATTATTACTACATTCTACAAGAAGTACTAAAGCGTGACTTTCCCGCTGAAGTAGCTCTACTTCCAGTCATAGAAAGTTTATACAACCCAAATGCCTATTCTCAGGGTAAAGCCTCTGGAATCTGGCAGTTTATTCCCAGCACTGCCACTTACCTGGGGATCGAAATTAACGATTGGTACGACGGACGCAGAGATGTTATTACCTCGACAAAAACTGCTCTTGATTACTTGGCCAGTCTAAATAAACGTTTTGACGGCGACTGGATGTTAACTTTCGCAGCCTATAATAGCGGCGGCGGAACAGTATCTAAAGCGATCAGAAAAAATACGGAAAAAGGTTTAGCCACCGATTATTGGTCGCTAAAGCTACCAAAAGAAACTACTCATTATGTGCCGCGTATTTTAGCCATTGCGGCGCTGGTTAATGACCCTAAGAAACACAACATCAAATTACCTAGTATTGCCAACGCACCTTACTTTGAAGTGGTTAATGTAGGAAGCCAAATAGACCTCGGTAAAGTAGCGAAAATGGCCCGAGTTGAGAAATCACAACTGCAACTGTTAAATTCTGGTTTTAATCGCAACGTCAGTGCCCCTAATGGACCGCACCGTATATTAGTACCCAAAGAAAATGCCGATCGTTTGCAGCTGGCGCTGAGTAATTTAGACAGGTCTGAGCGTTTAAACTGGATTCACTACAAGATAAAGTCAGGTGATAGCTTAGGTCTAATCTCCCAGCGCTTCGGGGCTTCGGTACGTATGATCAAAGATACTAACGCTTTGGCTAGTTCGAAAATCCGCGTCGGCAAAACTTTATTAATCCCCGTGCTACAAACGACTAAGACACATGCCAGACAACTTGCCAGTCGTACCAAAGAACACAAAATTCATAAGATAAACAGCGGTGATACGGTCTGGGATATCGCCAAAAAACACAAACTCAGCGTAAAAGAGATCCTCGCTTACAATGGCCTTTCCAAAAGCAGTACTTTAAGAGTCGGCGGATCGATCAAGATACCACGAGGTTAAACAAGCCACTGAACAGACCGGTGCTGTAAAGGCGAGTAGTATTTCTCGCCTTTACGTCCTTATTGTTAAAGCGCAACGACTGTAGCATCCCTTAATCGCTAAGCAATTGTTAACAAAAGTAGCGGACTTGTTCAGATACCCCTTAGGGCCGCTCCAAGTTAACGTTTGCCGGCAGCTATAGAGTCTCTACATCACCTCCTTATACAGCCTTCACAGAGCTTGACAGCCCTGTGAGCTGCCTAACTTACACCGCTGGATCAACATCCGGCATGTCTATGCGATCGAGATCGACCAATGGCTTGTCATCGAAAGTCGCCTCAAAGGACAGCAGTCGCTTGTGGATTGAGATCAACTCGATGATAGTAGCCCAGGAATAAACCAGGTACTGAAATGAGCTGCTCACTTGGTTGAACGCAGCGGTTATCTGCTGCATAACTCCCAGTGTAATTGCACCGGCTGCAATCGTAGGTATCAAAAGTATGTAGACAAATATATTGTTTACTTGCAAATACATACCGCGAAAGATATTAAAGTAAGTGTAATGGAAATACAGTTTAAAGTAGTTTTTACGCACATTGGTGAACAGTTCTTGCAAACTCAGAGGCTGGGCACGCATCTCGTCGTCTTCACCGTGCACTAACTCCTTTCGATAAGCGGCTTCAACCCGCTGGTTTTTAAATTCCAACCCAGGGAGCTTTAATCCCACTAATGCCAGTAACCCAGTACCGAAAATTGACCAGAATAACGCCGCGTAAAACAGCGGATGGGCAATAGCCCCTACTATAGGCAATTCCGATATGTGTTCTGAAAGCACCCATAACACCGGCAGGAAGGCAAACAAGGTCATCACTGAATCAACAATAGAGACACCTAAGTTCTCCATAATTGCAGCAAATTTCATGGTATCTTCCTGCACCCGTTGCGAAGCACCCTCAATGTGTCGAATTTCAGCCCATCTTGACGTGTAATAGTCGTTCATCGCCGTACGCCAGCGAAACACATAATGATTGACAAAAAAGCGCAGCGCAGCGTAAACAAATACGAAGATACAGGCAATTTCGGCGAATATCAGTATTAGCTCCAATAACTCTGTTACCCCTGCAGCAGCGGTTTCACTGGATACAACAACCTCTGATTGGTCTTGATTGACCGGTTTTAATAACTGCTGAATTTTTTCAAAGAAAGGTTTGCGCCAGTGGTTTATGGCCACTGATACTTGCACTGACAGATAAGTCACAAACAATATCAACGAGGAACCAACAATAGACCACCACTGCCATTTATGCTTTGCAACTTGGAACCAAAACGCCGCGAACAGCAACGAGCACACAAAGTAGTAGCTGTAGAAGAGTAAAAATGAGTCGGTAACAAAAAAGCCTAAACCTATTACCGGTTTAGCTTCTTCGACGTTTAAACCAACAAATGCAGCCATTTCTGGATTAAAGCCATACCAGAGGCTACAGCAGATACCGGCATAGACCAGCAGCGACAGGAAAAATAGCTTGGGACTGGGGAAAAAAGATTTAAACATAAACTGAACTCTCTTATTTTTTTACTAACTAGTAAGTCAAATGAAACACTGCAGCATAGACAATATTACTCAACATTAATTCAATGGCTTATCACTAGAATCGATTGATATGCACTGCCAGTGGAGCTCGCCAATCTCGGTAATCTCCTTACGCTAAACAGGCAATCAAGTGGAGACTATAACAATTAGCCAATAATTCAGATAGATAGA
>MABF01000103.1 GCA_002163025.1 'Osedax' symbiont bacterium Rs2_46_30_T18 | reverse complement strand
AGTCTTAAACAACCTCTGTATCAGGTTGATAATAAAGTATTTAAAATAAACATTATCGATGTTTAGCGACATTCCAACTGGAGTCGGAGAGTAGCCGCTGGCCGGCATCGACGGCATTGTTTTCCATGCTGGTTGCCATGGAATCGTTCCAGCGATTTAAATAGCCGAACAGTGAAATGACTCCTAGTATTTCGACAATCTCACCTTGATCCCAATATTTATGCATTTGTGCGGTTATTTCAGTATCCACAGCATTGGGCACGCTTGAGGCGGCCAGAGCAAATTCAAAGGCGGCTTTTTCTGCCCCAGTGTATAAATCGCTGTCGCGAAATGACCAGATCTGTTCGAGTCTCTGTTGAGTGGCTCCGTAGCGTTCGGCCGCTAAAATAGTGTGTGCTTCACAGTAGCGACAGCCAGTATTAGCGCTGGTGATGTAACCAATCAGGCGTTTCTGCTCTGCAGTGACTCTGCCTTCATTAGCCATTACCGCCTTATTTAAAGTGATAAAAGCTTCGGCGATAGCTGGACGGCGCTGCATGGTCAGCACGCTGTTCGGACAAAAACCTAAAGTTTCATTAAAAAATTTAGCCAGTTCGGCGACTTGTGAGTTTTCATCGGCGGCTAGCGGGGTAACTAATGGCATAAGAGCTCCTTAAAAAGAGAATTTGTGCAGGTAGATATACCAGCATGTTGTTGCATATGCAACATTGCACGACAGTGTCGTGAGTAGGGAGTAGGGAGTTGGGAGTAATAAGTGGAGCGCTGTGCTTTGACAGCGCGGGATGATCAAAAAGAGCTAAATTTGTACTCCAAAAATGTCGCGATGTTGGTAGCCGCGAGCCAGCAAATTGCTGTAGCTCTGATGATCTATGTTGGCGCCGCAAATGACCATACCCACTCGCTTGCCTGCCAGTTCAGAGCGCAGCGGGCCCAGTGTGCCCGCTAAAGCAGCGGCCGCAGCAGGTTCCAGTGCCAGTTTTGCGCTCTGTTGCAACAATAGCATTGCAGCACAGATAGCGTCATCAGTGACCGTTACTATCTGATCGACATAGCGTTGACACAATCCGTAACTGAAGGGCAGCGACATAGGGGGAGCCAGGCTGTCGGCAATAGTGTCGACTTTGTCTAATGTCACGGTTGTTTGTCGGGCAAAGCTCTTAGACATCGAGTCTGCGCCGCAGGGCTCTACTCCATAAACTTGACATTTCGGGTTTATCGCTTTGATAGCAGCCGCTACACCGCTGATTAAACCGCCGCCACCGACCGAAACTACCACCGCCTCTAAATCGGGCACATCTTCTATAAATTCAACACCAACCCCCGCAGTCCCTAAACTAGTGTATGGTCCGTCAAAAGGGTGAATAAAGGTTCGACCTTCGTCTTTCACTAAACGCTCAGCTTCTCGAAATGTATCTGCCCCTGGGGCTTTAATGATGACCTCTGCCCCCTGCGCCTCAGCCATAGCAACCCGCAGTGGGTTGGCATTGGACTGCATGACTACTTTTGCCGACATTGAGAGCGACCTGGCCGCCCAGGCGGCGGCTATCGCATGATTGCCAGCACTGGCTGCAGTAATACCAGCCCCGCGTTTATGCTCTGGGATGTTTTGTGCTACAGCCAGAGCTCCACGGGCCTTAAAAGTACCTGTGTGTTGGAATAATTCCAGTTTCAAACTGATAGCATCAACGTCGAGTAACTGTTCTATGATGGGCGCGCTTATAGATATCACAGGGGTACGTTTTACATAGGGACGCAAGCTTTTGGCGCAAGCCTCTATGGTCTTTAGATTGATCAGATCAATGGTAGGTTCTGGCATAGACAACTCCTGAATTAGAGTGACACTCTAGCGTAAATTTGCATAAATAGCTGTGATTATGCTGCAGATGAACAGTACCGCTAGTGCATTTTCTGCCTTGCCTCACTATACTCGGAATCTCTATTTTTCAGCGGGTTAGCAAAACGTGGCAAAAAAACACAAAGTTTCCAAACAAGTTGTAGACGATGCGATGCAAATGGCCAAGATAGTGCAAAAACCTAAGCAGAGCAAAGAGCAGACTAAATTGATCGCTCAGGGGATCCAAAAGGGCATCGAGGAATATAAAAAGCGCCATAAAGAAAAAAGCCGCTCCTTAGACAAACAAAAGAAACAGTTGCAAAAAGACCTCAGTGTCGAACAGCCAGAGCAAGTGAGTGATACTCAGATAATCTATCGACAAAGTAAATTAGGATGGCTGCTGCTGGGCATAAGCTGGGTTGGGTTCATCAGTTATATTGGCTATTCCATGCTGTCTGCATAGTGATACTACTCAGAAAAATTGATCGCCGCGTAGATGAAACACTGCATGTCAGAGGGCCAAAAATCGGGGCTAAAGCCGGCTTTTGCTTTAAGTTGGCTGACAAAGAGTTCGGGCTCCGGCAACTGCTGCCATACACTGGGTAAAAAAGTTGCCTGCTGTTGTTGGTGCCTTATTATCAGCCCGTCGATTCCCGGGCGTAAAAGCGCCAGTAATTGTTGCTCAGAGTTGACGATTAGCGGCTTTGGCTCGGTTAATACTGATATTTCTATTACTACTTGTTCTAGTTCCCCTGCACTGAGAGGGGCGAAACGTGGGTCTTTGAAAGCGGCCAAAAAAGCATTGCGATTGATACACTCAGCTAAGCTACCTCTGGCCTGTAAGTTACCAATGCAGCCACGCAACTCACGCGCAGGGTTCGCAGAATCTGTGTCGTTGATATGCAGTGAGACAAAGCAGGCTTGTAATCGTTGCAGATAATCTTCTTGCACAACTTCAGTAGCTACACTCTGGGTCTCTAAGCCACTGCTAATCGACTGGCGGGCCAGGTGCAACATCTGCAGCTTTTGTGTTTTACTAAATGCCTGTGCAAAAGCGAACGCTGCATAACCCACCACTGCCTCTTTATCCGCGCCTGCGTCACCGGAGTTGCAATACCCTAGAAACTCACAGTGTAATTGTAATTCGGCGGCGTTGGCCAGAAATCCATTTAACGGGTAACAACCACAAGCTTGAGTAGATTGAATCTGTGTTTCAAAATTTTCAATACAAGTGCGTGTGTTGCTGTCAATCTCTACGGCCTGTTGATAGGGGTGGAAGTGGCTCATATCGGAACTGATAATTATTAAGTTATCTGCATCGGCCAGTAGCTGAGCAATCACTTTTTGCACTACTTTGGCTGGCGCAGAACCAACCACTATAGGCACTATGCTAATATCACAGGTGGCAATGAGTTGTAAAAAAGGCAGTTGCACTTCGAGGCAGTGCTCTTGTAGATGCGCGTTGTTAAAATAGCGCACAGTACTGCTTGAGACCAGGTTGTCGGTATATTCACGGTCTAGTTCAATATCCCCCAATGGGGTGCGCCAACTGTCAGCATCCAGCGCCGCTAAAAAATCAAAACCCACACGGTGACTTGGCCCCAACAAGATAATCCGACTGTAAGAGTCCAGGTAGGGTGCGACTCTGTTGTAGGCAAGTGCCGCAATCGCGCCTGAATAAATTAACCCTGCGTGAGGCACAATTAGGGCTCTGGGTTTAGGTCCAGAGCAGGGGTTGGCGGCAAGTTGTTGCTCCACTAAAGAAAATAACTGCTGTTGATCATCGGGATAAAACGCGCCGGCAACAGCACCCGTTTTTAGTTTCATATTCACCTCGACCATAGAGAGTACAACTCAATTTAATGGGGTAATTTACCGGGCTAAAAGTGCTATATTAACGATAGGCTTTTTGTTATGCCCTAAGGTTATCTTCAACTATAGTCTTAATAGTTGCTTAGTTAAACTTGTAAATAATAGATTGCACGCTGTAGATATTGAGTATGCTACTGTCGGGAGGTCCCGTGTCAGAAATGCCATTTCCAGCCAGATATTGGCACCGCTTAGAGAACGGTAAAGTCCAGTGTGACTTGTGCCCACATAAGTGTAAATTGAAAGAGGGACAGCGCGGTTTATGTTTTACCCGCGCCAACCACAATAATGCCATGGTGCTGCATAGCTATGGTCGCTCCAGTGGTTTTTGTGTAGATCCGATTGAAAAAAAACCGCTCAATCACTTTCTGCCGGGTACTCCTGTACTCTCCTTTGGCACAGCCGGCTGTAATCTAACCTGTAAATTTTGTCAGAATTGGGATATGAGCAAATCCCGGGAAATGGACACTCTGGCGAGCAGCGCCAGTCCCGAGATTTTAGCTGCCGCCTGCCTGCAAACCAAATGTCGCAGTATTGCTTACACCTACAATGACCCAGTGATTTTTTTAGAATACGCAGTAGATGTAGCCCAGGCTTGTGCTCAAGTGGGAGTCAAGTCCATCGCTGTCAGTGCCGGTTATATCAGCGCAGAACCCCGGGTTGAATTTTTTCAAAATATGCATGCTACCAATATAGACCTGAAAGGATTTGATGAAATATTTTATAAAAAAATTTGTGGCGGGCAGTTGTCGGCAGTCAAAGAAACCTTGGAGTATTTAGTCAAAGATACGGATGTCTGGGTGGAGGTCACTAACTTAATTATTCCTCAGGCCAATGATTCACCCGCTGAGCTAGAGCAGATGTGCCAGTGGTTTGTTGAAACATTGGGTGCAGATGTTCCCTTGCATTTCAGTGCTTTTCATCCCGACTTTAAAATGATGGATAAAGAGGTTACTCCATTGGCAACATTGCTAGTGGCCCGTGATATCGCTCAGCAGGCGGGTATTAAACATGTGTATGCAGGGAACGTGTATCATACTGAGAGCGGCTCAAGTTATTGCAGCAATTGTAATAAGTTAGTGATTGAGCGAAATTTTTATGAACTGGGCGAGTGGCATATTAACGCAGATGGCGAGTGTGAATATTGCGGCCAGGCAATGCCCGGTGTGTTTGAAACTACACCTGGTAGTTGGGGGGCGAAACGTCAGCCATTGAGCTTTGTCTAAAACGGCTGCTGAGCTGATAAGTGTCAGGCCTGACAATAGCCGATGTATTTACAGCTATCCCAGTTGTTTTATGAAAGGTGAGACGGCAGCCGTTGAGCTCTGTGCAAAATGAGCAGGCCTGAAAACTCAAGACCTGCAGTGACGACTACTTATGCAATGCCTTGGCGTGATAAGCCAAATGTTCGCCGATAAAGCTGCCGATAAAATGATAGCTGTGGTCATAGTCAGGCTGCATTCTCAATTCTAGCGAGAATCCATGTTGATCACAGGCCGCCTGGAGATCTTGCGGATTCAACTGCCCCTCGAGGAATTGATCGCCAGTGCCCTGATCGATTAACAACGCAATCTTGGCGGCGCCATTTTTGATCAGTTCGGTTGCATCCCACTGTTTCCAATTCTCCTTGTCACCCCCCAAGTAAGCAGACAGACAGCCTTCGCCCCATGGGCAGGCGATGGGGTGGCAGATAGGCGAAAAGGCAGACACTGACTGATACTCACCCGGGTTCTTTAACGCGCAAATCAATGCGCCGTGGCCGCCCATCGAATGGCCACTAATTGATTTCAAACCAGCTATAACCGGGAAGTTTGCCTCGATCAGTGCCGGTAATTCGCGACTGACATAGTCGTACATCTGGTAGTGTTCCGCCCAGGGCTGCTCGGTGGCGTTGACATAGAAACCTGCACCTTTGCCCAAGTCATAGCGGTCAGCAGCATCGGCCACATCTTCACCTCTGGGGCTGGTATCGGGCATGACTAAAGCTATTCCCAATTCGGCAGCGTAGCGCTGGGCGCCGGCCTTAGAGCGCACGTTATCATCGGTACAAGTGAGACCTGATAGCCAATAGACTACAGGCACACTTTGAGTTTCTGCCAGCGGTGGTAGGTAGATGGAAAAGGTCATCTCACAATTGCAGCTGCTTGAAGGGTGCTGATAGCGCTGTAACTGGCCACCAAATTCTTTAATACTGTCAATCTGTTTCATTATTTTTAATCTCAAATAAAATACGCACTGCAATAACAGGCAGTTAACGATGGCTTACAAGCAGGCAATTTCCCACTTTTGGAGATGAATAGCAATCACTTATAGTGACTTATTGATATCTGCTGCCAACACCGAGCTGCTGTGGCAGCAATGCTGCGCGCGGCAGTGATAATAGCTACTATTGCCTGGCGAGAAGAGACATGATTGGCTCAATTATGCGCCAATTTTAATGAATGCTCGGGTAGTCTATATATTTTTGTTAGTTGCTAAATGCAGAAGAATAGTTTACTTTTTGCACAGATTGTAAATAATCTAACCAAGAAAATCAGCGCTGTTTATTTCTTAACAAACCAGGGGTAACAGTGCTATTCTCTGGAATCTGCAGATACATGTTTTTATAAAGGATTTAAGGCATTTATATAAAGTTTAAATAACAACAATAAGCATAAATTTTGCAGTCTTTAATATCCCACAGTGATCGGTAACGATTCAGATCTCGTGCGACAGGGTATGCAAAAACATCTTGTTAAGTTAAAACTGTCAATAATTTGTGCATCTAGTTATTCATTTTGCAAAAATTTTACGTAGACCCTCTACGTTGATAAGGAGAAGTAACGACATGAAGATGAAAATAAAAACAACAGTACTGGCTAGTACTATTGCCGCGATAGGGATGTTGGGCTTAGGTATGTCGAGCACAGTATCAGCGCAACAGTTTGTCTCCATTGGCACAGGTGGAGTCACAGGTGTTTACTATCCAACCGGCGGCGCTATCTGTCGCCTGGTCAACAAAAAACGTAAAGAGCACGGTATTCGCTGTTCAGCTGAATCTACCGGCGGCTCTATTTATAACATCAATACAATAAGAGCTAACGAGCTTGAATTTGGTGTAGCCCAGTCAGATTGGCAATATCACGCCTATAACGGTACTTCAAAATTTTCCGAAGCCGGAAAGTTTGAAAAACTACGCTCTGTCTTTTCTGTACATGCTGAGCCCGTCACTGTTATTGCCCGTGCCGATGCGAAAGTTCAGAACATTACCGACCTCAAAGGCAAGCGTCTGAATATAGGTAATCCGGGTTCTGGTACTCGTGGTACTTGGGATGTATTAGAGGAAACTTTGGGCTGGAAGCGCTCTGATCTGGCACTGGCTGCTGAGATGAAATCTGCCGAAACTGGCGCCGCGGTTTGTGACGGTAAAATTGACGGATATTTTTGGTTGGTGGGTCACCCCTCTGCATTAACTCAAGAGTCACTAGCGTCCTGTGATGCTAATCTTGTCAATGTCGACACCCCCGAGATAGATAAGTTGGTTGCCGATAAGCCCTACTATCGCAAGGCTACCATCCCTGCAAACATGTATAACAACAAAGAAGACATTACTACCTTTGGTGTAGGGGCAACATTTGTCACTAGCTCAGATGTACCTGAAGAAGTCGTTTACGTTATTGTACAGGCAGTCTTTGAGAACTTCGATCAGTTCAAAAAACTTCACCCTGCTTTTGCTAATTTGAAAGCGCAAGAGATGATCAGAGATTCTTTGTCTGCACCGCTACACGCCGGAGCCATGAAGTACTACAAGGAAAAAGGCTGGATGTAACACTGTAATACCCGCTGCTATAGGGGGGATTTATTTCCCCCTGTTTTAGCGGTGATTTTTATAAAAAAATAACAACAGAATGTTCAAAGTTTGACGTTACCTGCCACAGAGCGATTACTAAACTGCTAAGTTTTTACAGCGTTATCAGCATCTGAGCAGAGTCTGCTTTATGAGGGAATATAATGTCTGCAAATCAAACAGTAGCAAGTGCTGAAGATCTGGTTGCGCAAGTCGATACCGGAGCTAGAAATCCTCAAGGGCGGCAAAAATACATTATCCCCGTAATGTGTTTTAGCTGGGCGCTATACCAGTTGTACATAGCCTCAGAGCTACCTTTTATTTTAACATCTTTAACCGGGATAGATTTTTTTCAGTTTATTGGCAATCTATCTATTTCCAGAAAGATCCACTTAGCTTTTTCTATCGCTTTAGCGGTCTTAGCTTTCCCTCTATTAAAAACCAGCCCGCGTAAGACTATCCCCTGGTATGACTGGATACTGATAGGCTGCGGTGTTTTTGCAATGTTGTATATGATTGCAATGAATACCAATATAGCCAACCGCGCCGGCGACTTTAGTCACGCCAATATTCAATTCGATATGACAGTGGCACTGATTGGCATGGCGGCTTTAACTGTCGCTGTATACCGAGCCCTGGGTTTACCTCTGGTGATAGTGGCCGCAGTGCTGGCAGGCTACGTATTTATCGGTGGTGGCAATTGGGGTGGTGCATCTTTTGTTAAAGGCATGTGGCACTTTTGGATGCAAGAGGAGGGGGTGTTCGGTAAGCCTCTGGCGGTCTCCACACAAACTATTTTTCTATTTGTACTTTTTGGCGCGATTTTAGAAAAGGCCGGGGCAGGTGGGTATTTTATCAAGATCGCCTTCGCCTTGTTGGGGCACTTTAAAGGCGGTCCCGCTAAAGCTGCAGTGATCGCTTCAGCACTGAGTGGGCTGTATTCCGGGTCATCGATTGCCAATACTGTAACTACTGGTACTTTTACTATTCCACTGATGAAACGCACTGGGTTCAGCGCAGAAAAGGCCGGTGCCGTGGAAGTTGCGTCTTCGACCAATGGACAGTTGATGCCTCCGGTTATGGGAGCGGCTGCATTTTTGATCGCTGAGTTTACCGGGGTTGAATATACAACCTTACTTAAACATGCGTTGCTGCCCGCTTTAGTTTCTTACATTGCGCTTGTGTATATAGTACATATTGAAGCCTGTAAGCTAAATTTAAAAGGGCTGCCAAAACACCCGAGCAAGAAAACCTTTATCAATAAATTGATTGGCTTCCTTGGCGGTTTTATCTTCATCTCACTGATGTTTCTGCTGGTGTATGTCACTTTGGGTTGGGTAAAGGCAAACTTCCCGGCACTGTCTGTGTTTACTGTGATGTCTATATCACTACTGATCTATTTGGTGCTGTTATATATCGCGTCTAAGCGGCCCGATCTTGAAAAAGACGACCCGGAGGCACCTATCACTGAATTACCAGTAGCCTCTGATACCGCATGGACCGGATTATATTTCTTGATCCCCATCATTATTTTGCTCTGGTGCATACTGCCTACGCCGGAGCGTTTGTCAGCGCATATCTCCGCATACTACGCTTGCCTGGCGATGATGTTTATAAGTTTAACTCAGCATCCCTTAAAAGCGCTGTTTCGCGGTGAATCTAAGTTTTGGCAGGAATGCAAAACCGGTATCAGTGAATGCGTCGACGGCATTATTAGCGGATCGCGCAACATGATTTCAATCGGTATTGCCACAGCCGCAGCCGGAGTTATTGTTGGCTCTATTTCTATCACCGGTGCACACGGTATTGTCGGCGAGTTTGTCGAATTTTTATCCGGTGGTAACTTAATGATCATGCTTATCTTAGTGGCGATCATGAGTTTGATTTTGGGTATGGGTTTGCCAACCACTGCTAACTACTTGGTAGTCGCAGGTCTGATGGCTCCAGTAATCGTTGCCTTAGGTGCTAAATCCGGCTTGATAGTACCCTTGGTGGCTGTGCATTTGTTTGTATTTTACTTCGGTATTCTGGCAGATGATACACCGCCGGTGGGGCTGGCAGCTTATGCCGCCGCGGCTATTTCTAAAGGAGATCCGATAAAGACCGGTGTGCAGGGCTTTGCCTACGATATACGCACTGCGCTATTGCCCTTCTTGTTCTTGTTTAATACTGAGCTATTGTTGATGAATGTTACTTTCTATAAAGCGATATTCGTCTTTATTATAGCGACGGTGGCGATGATGTTGTTTGCGGCGGCAACTCAGGGCTGGTTTATGTTTAAAAGCCGTAAATGGGAGAGTGTGGCGCTGTTATTAATCGCCTTTACACTGTTCAGACCAGGTTACTGGTTAGATCAGATATCTCCTGAATTCAATGTAAAATCCGGAGCACAAGCACTGTTGCTAGCCGAGAGCTTACCCGCCGATGCACAAATGCGGGTGCGTATTACCGGTCCTGATTTTGACGATTATGAAACGCCGAACAATACCAGTATCATTCTCAAGCTGGGCCCCAAAGCAGACGGTGAAACCCGTCTGACCAACGCCGGACTGCAAATTATGCAAGAGGATGGGAAAGTAATTATCGACGCACTGACCTGGGACTCAAAACACAAACAGCTGGACCAAGTGTTTACATTTGGTGAACTGGATGATCCGGTGATCATCGATACTGTGTTAATGGTTAACCAACGCTTCGCCAAGGAATTCTTCTATATCCCGGCGCTGCTATTGTTAGCCTTAATTATGTTCCTGCAATTGGGGCGAGAAAAACAACATAAGCTAGAAGTTCAGCAGGCTTAACTGAGCAGAGCTTAATAACTTAGGGTATAAAAGGCGGTGTGTGTTGCACACTGCTTTTTTTTGCGCTTTATATTATTTAAGACCGGAACCAGACATGGACAAAATTTGTATTGTTGTCAGTGGCTTACCTGCCAGTGGTAAAACTACATTGGCAAAAGATCTGGCGGCAGTGATGTCACTTACGCTACTAGATAAAGACAGCTATCTGGAATTACTCTTTAGCCAGAGGGGCGTAGGAGATTCAAACTGGCGGCACAAACTCAGTAGAGAGGCAGATAAAGATTTTAGTCGCGCGGCGATATATGCCAAAAACCAGCATGAATCGGTAATTTTGGTGTCCCACTGGCGACCCGTAAATAAGCAGCTGAACTTTGGTACGCCGACTGCGTGGATCGAACATAATTTCACCCGAGTAATTGAACTGTACTGCCAATGTCCGGTTGAAGTTGCCGCAGCGCGCTTTAGTAGCAGGGTGAGGCACAGAGGTCATCTCGATCTCCAGAAGTCTGCAAGTGAGGTCTTGAAATGGCTAACGGCATACAGTCAATATCTACCTCTAAACTTAGCCACTACAATCACAGTGGACACTTCATCTGACAACCCGCTGGAAGACGTCATAAAACAGTTATCAATACTGCGTGCTAATACTGTCAGTGCTTGACACAGCTGGTAGGGCGCAGCAGTATGGCGATTCGATACAGGGCGCCAACACTAAGAGATTAAAATGACACCGGCAATAAAATTGGCTGAAAAAAACAGAATTGCACATCGAGTTCACGAATATGAGCACGATCCTAAAGCACTTTCCTATGGCGCTGAGGCGGCTGAAAAAATGGCAGTCGCGCAGCAGCAAGTCTTTAAAACCTTAGTAGTCAGTTTAGACAACGCAGTCCTACTCGTTGCTGTGCTGCCAGTGTGCGCTATGTTGAATATGAAATTGCTGGCAAAGGCTGTCGGAGCGAAAAAAGCTGTCATGGCGGACAGAGCCGTTGTTGAACGCAGTACCGGTTATGTACTGGGAGGTGTAAGCCCTCTTGGGCAAAAGAAGAAGTTAAAAACAGTTATCGACACATCGGCTCTGGAGTTTTCAACGATTTATGTCAGTGCCGGGCGCAGGGGCCTTGAGATAGAATTACAAGCTGAAGATTTGATAAAATTGACCTCTGCTATCACTGCCAACCTCTGCCAGCCATCTACTTGTGCAATGGATTGAATATCTGCAGCAATGATTTGCAGACAAAGGTCATTAAAAAGCCAGCACCAGTACCGGTTTATAGAATCAATATATTCACTTAGCCAAGGGGCGGGAAACAGCTATCCCGTTTTAAGTCCCGCTGAGCTAGCTAAGGGCGAAGCGGTGTTGCGTCCGGATTCGGCCAGGCGGTTGCCAGTGCAGATTTTGTAGCTGAACAATCCACAGAAGACACAGGCCATATACAAGACAATAGTCGCCGCCGGAGCACTGTCGATAAAAAAGCTAGTGTAGACACCCAGTAGCGAGCAACCAAGCGCCACTGCCATGGCAATCCAGAGCATCTGCGAGAAGCGCTTCGTGACCAGCAGGGCACAGGCTCCTGGCGCTATTAATAGCGCAATGGATAATATCATGCCCACTGCTTGCAGTGCTGCGACTATGGTCAGTGCCAGCAGGATTTGTAAACCATAACCCCAGTAACGCACCGAGATACCTGTCACTTGCGCCTGCTGAGGATCAAAGATCAACAACATCAGGTCTCTGCCACGAACCAGTATAACCAAGAGTACTGTGAGCGCGATGATGCTGGTTTCAATGACTCCAGCATCGGTGATCCCCAGCACATCACCCAATAACAAGTGGGTTAAATGCAGATCTGTTTCGGCCTTGTGAAATAGAATTATGCCGACTGCAAACATCCCTGAGAATACAATACCCATAATGGTATCTTCGCGTAATTTGCTGTTATCTTTAATAAAACCTGTGCTCATAGCACAACACAGGCCAGCGCCAAAGGCACCAATTGACAGTGGGATCGCCAGCAAATAGGCGACTACAATCCCCGGCAGCACAGCGTGGGCAATGGCATCGCCCATCAATGACCAACCTTTGAGAACAATGTAACAAGACAGTAGTGCCATCGGCATACAGACGATAGCAACCACCAAAAATGCCCGGCGCATGAAATCGTAATCAAAGGGCATGATTAATATTTGCAGGCTATGTACTGATAAGGCTTCGCTGAAAAATGCTAATAGGTCAGGCATATTCACTCCTGTGGGCCTGTGTTGATTTTCTTCTGCTACTGATAAGCCCTTGCTTAGGTGCAAAGATAAAAGCGCAGATAAAGCAGGCTGTTTGCAAACAGACAATCAGTGCCCCTGTAGCACCGTCGACAAAATAGCTGATGTAAGTACCCATTAATGAGCTGAGTACGCCGATGGCGATACTGATGATAATAATGTGGCTGAACTTATCACTGAGCAAATAGGCGGTTGCGCCGGGGGTGACAACTACGGCGATCACCAGTAGCGCGCCGACGGTTTGCATCGCCGCTAAAGTGGTGGCACTGAGACAGGTAAAAAACAAGATCTTTAATTTTACCGGGCTGATACCGGCCATCCAGGCCTGTTGCTCGTCAAAAAACACCAGAAGTAAGTCTTTCCAGTAACAGCCTAAGAAAGCTAAGGTAATCAAGCTTATTATCAGCATCTGTATACTGTCCCAGGGGGCAATGGCTAAGATGTTGCCCATCAGTATTCGCTGCAAATCTACTGAGCTAGGCGACAGCGACAACATAAATAGCCCGGCGGCAAAAAAACTGGTGAAGATCAGACCAATGGCGACATCTTCTTTTAAAATACTGCGCTGCTTAATAAAGAGAATTGCCACTGCTGCCAATCCCCCGGAGACAAAAGCGCCAATGGAAAAGGGCAGTCCGGCCATATAGGCAACGGCTACTCCTGGAACAGTGGCATGGGAGAGGGCGTCCGCAATTAAAGACCAGCCTCGCAGCATTAAAAAGGTCGACAAAAAGGCGCAGACCGCGCCGATTAACGAGCTGATAAACATAGCATTGAGCATATAGTCGTAATGAAAAGGCTCTAATAAATATGACAACTTATTGCTCCACAATTAACAAACTAACGGGCATGACATTGGGCATATTCAATTTATAGCCGCCCGACAGAGGTTTGAGACTGTTCTTCGCGCTCCTCAGACTGATTTGTAGCGGCCAGTTGCTCGGCACCTTTTTCACCGTAGAGCACCACCGGGCGTTCATCATCGGTTATAACTGTAACTTCGCGAGTGTCGGCATCATCGTGCAAGTGACTGGCACTGAGCACAAAGCGTCTGAGTACACCACCAAAGGCCCTCTCTAAGTTTTGGCTGGTAAACACATCGGCAATTTTTCCGCAGGCCAGCAACTGCTTATTTATCAGCACGGCGCGATCACAGAACTCGGGAACACTGCCCAGATTGTGGGTGGAGACTAATATTACTTTGCCTTCAATCGCCAGCTCTTTGAGTAACCTAATGATTTGCTCTTCGGTGGTGACGTCGACCCCGGTGAAGGGCTCGTCTAACAAGATAACATTGCTGCGCTGAGCCAGAGCTCTGGCTAAAAACACTCGCTTTCGCTGCCCGCCAGAGAGTTCACCTATTTGCCTTTTTTTGAAATCTTGCATGTTGACCCTGGTCAGTGCCTGATCAACGGCCTCATGGTCTTGTGTTCTGGCAATGCGCAATAAATTCATATGGCCAAAGCGGCCCATCATCACTACGTCCTCCACTAGCACCGGAAAATTCCAGTCGACATCCTCGTTTTGAGGCACGTAGGCGATAATGTTTTTTTTAAGCGCCTGTTTTACCGGCAGGCCCATGACACTGACACTGCCTCGACAGCAGGGGACAAAGCCCATAATGGCTTTGAACAAGGTAGACTTACCGCTGCCGTTGATGCCTACTAAAGCAGTGATGGAGCCCGTGGGGATATCAAAGGTAATATTTTTAATCGCATTGTGACCATTTTTATAAATAACACTAATATCATTAACTGCAATGCCTATATTTTGCGGCGGTTCTCTTTGCGGTGAACTTTTCATCATTTTAATCCATTGACTACATTGAGTAGAGTGACAGAGTTAAAGTAACAACTCATTACTGTAATCCTGCAACAATAGTCGACATAGTGACTTCTAATAAGGATTTGTAGTTAGGCACTGGCCCATCGACGCCACTGAGGGAATCCACATAGAGAACGCCTGCATACTTACTGCCTGTTTCTCTGGCAACTTGCCTAGCGGGTTTGTCTGAGACAGTGCTTTCAGAAAATACTGCGACTATTTTGTGTTTTTTGACTTGATCAATGACGTTGCGCATTTGCAGTGGAGAACCCTGAGCATCGGCATTGATAGGCCAGATAAACAATTCCTTGAGCCCTAAGTCACGGGCCAGGTAACTAAAAGCACCCTCACTGGTCACCAGATAGCGACGCGACTCCGGCAGCAGAGCAATTTGCTGTTTATAAGGCTTAACCAGTGCGGTAATTTCAGCGCTATAGCTGGCGGCGTTGGCTCTAAAAAAGCTGCTGTGTTCAGGTGCGGCACTGGACAGTGCCGCGGTGATGTTTTCAATATAAATAAGCGCGTTGTCAGCAGACATCCAGGCATGTGGATTAGGCTTGCCCTGATACTCTCCACCGTTGATGCTCAGCGGAGTAATGCCCTCTGTTAACAGTACCTTGGGAATATCATCAATGTTGCGATAAAATTTTTCAAACCATAATTCCAAATTCATGCCGTGCCACAAAATCAAGTCGGCACCACGGGTTTTGATGATATCTCTGGGAGTGGGCTGATAATTGTGAATTTCTGCACCGGCTTTAGTAATGGAAACAACATCCGCTTTATCTTTCGCTATTTGCTGCGCCATATCGGCGAAAATGGTAAAAGTAGTGACAACTTTCAAAGGTTTGGCCTGCAGATTGGCACTGAAAATAATCAACAGGCTGCTGATAAGTAGTTTGCTAAAGGGCATTGATCTTCCTAAAAATAGTCGAATGAACTGAAATTGATTAACAGAGAACAAGATCAACAAACGCCAATACTTATTCTAAATGATAATATAAATCATTTAGAATAAGATTAACACACTTCAGGGATTATATTTTTTTATTCCCAGGCTGCTTATCACAACAACAAAAACGACTGGTAGCGCCGGGATTAGCAGGATACTAAAGGGCTATGCGATTAACTATCTGTTGAAACAAGCAAACTTTAAGAAATGTAAAACTTGCTGAGTAACTTGTTTATTATTCATCATAAAAGGGTGAGTGACAGGCAGTATTAAGTGGTCTGTCATGCCAGAGAGTTTAGTAGAAATCACTGACACTTTGCCGTCATTGGGTGTGGGCAGTAACGTTGAGAGCAGCAAGTTGATGCTGCGATTGCCGGCAATGATACCCAGCGAGAAATGAGCATCGGGTAATCTGTTGACGATAGCGTTGCTGTCAGTGCCCAGTTGCATGCCAGCAGGGCCATTGATCAACGCAAACAAAGGGATTGATTTTAGCTTGTCGACTACCTGACTGCCGTGGTTTGGAGGCCCCAACATCACTACATGGCCAAGCTTTTCGATCTTATTATTGGCTAAATAGTGTCGTAACAGTATGCCACCCATAGAGTGAGTGACAAAGTGAACTTTATCGGCCCCTGGACACTGCTGTAATGACTGGGTAATGATATCTTGGGCAAGCGATTCTATCGGCTCTTTGGTCGATGGGTAGCTCAAATTAATCACCCGATAACCTTGATTCGTTAACCGCTTTGCTAACTTTTTAAAGGCGTTTTTTGTGCGAGCCAGACCATGTAATAAAATAACGGCTTCACAACGGTGATGTCCTTTAATGCATTGAATTGCACAATTTTGATATTGCCGTCCTTGCCCTTCCTGCACAGACTTAAACCTCAATCGGCAAAGAGTGATCAGCGCCCCAGTCGGTCCAGGAACCGTCGTAAACGGCTAGGTTTGTATAACCTAAACTCCATGCAGCCATTAATGTAATACAAGCGGTGACCCCAGAGCCACAGCTAAAGATATACTGTTGATCTTTGTAGGGCAGCAACTGTGCAAACTGTTGTTTTAGTCTCTGTGTGCTAACCAACTCACCGTCAGACACTATCTCGCTGAAGGGAAAATTGAGCGAGTTTGGAATGTGCCCCGATCTCAAACCCGTTCTGCTCTCTAACTCGCGTGCATAAAATCGATCGGCCGATCTGACATCAATCACGGTACTTTCGGCGACGTCTGCAGGGTCTTTAATAGCCTTTAATACTTGCCCAGAGTTAACAAAATACGCTGAATCGAAGAGCGCGGTAAAATCGCCAACTCTGCTTGCAGGTCGGGGCTCGCTAACCGTTGGCAATTTTTTCCCCAGCCATTTCGGCAGGCCACCTGCCAATACATAAACATTGTGTAGTCCCATAGATTTGAACATCCACCAGGCTCTTGGGGCATAGAACAAACCGCGTTGATCGTAGATGATGACTTTACTGCCCTGATTGATCCCCAATAATCTTGCCTGCTCAGTAAAATGCTCGGCACTAGGCATAGTACAGGGCAAGCTGGCGTTGGGATCACAAAAGACACTGGAATAATCAAAAATCTGACTGTTGGGGATATAGTCAGTGGTGCGCCCGGGCGCCGATAACATACTGGCATCCAGGACAATTAAATTTGGGTCTTGGTAGTGGCTGGCCAGCCATGACACTGATATAAGAGAGTTGTTTGCCTGCATCTTAAATTCTCCTTAGAGCGCGATGATCAATTACTGGGTCGATTATAGCCGATAATATTAAACCCTTTATCGCGCATATTGTTGAGTAATAACTCACCGCTGGCTGCCACTCTGAACTCGCCATAGACTGCTTCCTGGTAGAGCTCAGCAGTGCCTTCTTCAAAGAAAAAAGCATGTGTCGCCAGTAAAATTCTATTACCGCGGATCCGAAACTGCATTTTTACCTGATGGTCTTTCAGAGTTTGTCCCCGATAAACACCATGGTAGCTGCCCAGCAAGTTTTCATCCGTGTTAACCACAAAATAACCAGAGCTGAGTTTTTCAATCTGTGCACTTTCATCAGCATCCAACAGTGTTGATTCGATGGCAAAACGCAAGCGCATATAATCTCCCTGCATAATCGAGCGCGGGTCAACCGGTGCTAGTTCTAGTAACACTATCCGACCAGAGGCCAGCACTGTCTCTTTTTGATAAATATTAAAATTGACCAGCCCTAAAATAATTAACAGCGCGCTAAGAGCAATCACTTTTTGCCTATTTAAAGTATATTTTTGGCTTAACTTTGCCAGCGATAAGCCACTGTTTCCCTGCTTTAAATGTAACCAGTAATAAGCACAGCTTAACACTAAAGCGAGTGCTAATAAGCTTAGGGACTTGTACAGCAAGGTCCAATGTAGCGAATAATAGTAGCGGGAGCTAAAGCCCAATAACGCTATGACACCAAGCACTACTAACATGCGCCGCTGTTTAAAAAAGCCAACCAGCAGCAGTAGAAAGGCGGCGCTAATCCCTGCAATCATATAACTAAGGATGGCCAGTAAAACACTGGCCAATAACAATAATAGTCCATTGCCTGAGAAAAGATCGATCTTATAAGTGCTGCGCAGATGCTGCAGCAGTGCTATTAGCAACAGGCTGATTATGCCTTGATTTGCCCAAAAGGAGAGCTGTTGCCGCCAGATACTGCTGTCGGGGGACAGCTCTAATAAAAAGTAAAAATCATCGAATAAAAACTGACCGCTGAAGATTAGCATCGACAGAGCGAGCCCATAACCAATGGGTTGCCAAAATTTGCAATTTTTCGCCCATGATAAGTCACTCAGCCACACGGAGACAAATAGAAGATGGACGAGACTGACAGACAGCGCTGAAACACCCATTTTTTGAAAGCCAAATGACAGTGCTAACAGAGCGAACCAAGTCGATAAGAACCGACAGCTATAACTGGCAATCAATACAACTAACAGGCACTGGTAGACAAACAAGGTTAAGTAAAAGGGCAGAGAAAAGTAGTCCAACCAGGATGAGAGCCCCCAAGCCACCAATAATTGGCCACAGAGGTTAAATGCCATGGCAAATTGCTGGAAAAACTGCTGCTGTTTGTCGCTTTTATAGAGGGCAAAAGATCCGCCATTGAGCAGCAGCCCTAAGAATAATAAGGCGCTGTAATTCTCATTATCAAATATAAAAAAGCCCAGTACCGAGCCTATAAAAGCTAACAAAAAACAGGCGGCAAGCCAGCCGGCGAAACCCTGCAATGCGCGTAGATACCAGAGGTTCTGCTGGGTTTCTGGAGATCTTCTTTGGGTGACTAATTTGTTACGGTAAAGTTGCTGCCAAAGCTGCCAGTCGGGTATTTTCTTCGTATTCATTGTTCATCCTCCGGCCCAGTCTTTTGGCTATCAGCAGGTTTGTTAGCCATAGAATGTGCTCTGAAGTTGAGCGCCAAGCTTTTTAACCATTTACCAGTCAAAGCAGAACAAACCACGATATTTAAACCTGTCAGTAAAAACAAACCGGTTTCGTCGAAGCTCAGGGTGCTGAGGATAAAAACACTGCTGACAAAGATAAAGCTAAGGCAACCCAGAGTTAACATAAACAGATCTCTGATCAAGTACCTATAGATCACCAGCACAGAGCTCAGGGCGAATATGTAGGCCAGAAACTCAAGCCTAAAGGCTCCCTCCCATAATGATTCAAAGGCAACAAAACTAATGCTCCACAACGCCATAATGGCCAGTAGCTGTTGCGGGTAGCGATTACTGGCCGATGAAAGGTTATCGCTGTGTTGTAATTGTGTAACGATCCGATATATATGCTGCAATTCGAAGACAATCAATAAGCTGATATTGAAGGCAAAAATAATCCAAAAAACATCTACTGAACTCCAGAGTATCCCCAACATCCCCTGATTAACGTCCAAGTACAGAAAAAGAGCCAGGTTACTCAGCAGGATGTTGAAGATCCACAGAATACTGGAGCGGCCGATCAGTGACCAGGGCAACATAAATAGAGCCCACAGCGCAAACAGCTGCCAGGGATCGGCCCCCGTTTGATAGGTTTGTCCGACGAGAGCTAACAGCGCGCCGGTAAAGACTGTCATAGCCATTAGCAAAGCGGTATTGATCATTTTGTGGCCACTGTGTCGCACATAAACAATTGCCGAGAGGCAGATGACAAGTTCAACTAAGGAGAATTTAGCCAGTCTGGGCATATCTTGCCAATTGTAGGCAAAAAAGAAGATGAGCGCGCAGCCAAAAGAGCCTACCGCTAGCCATAACAGTCCCAGTTGGATAAATTTGAGCCATTGCTGCTGATCGGGCTGCGAATTTGTCATTTCAAGAGCTTGGGCCAGATTATTCTCATCTATCAAGCCAGCTTCTACCCACTGAAAAATTCTCTGTCTGTTATCTGGCATTATTTATCTCGGTTGTTTGGGTATTGATTCATCAGAATAATATAGAAGTTTAGCTGCATATTATACATTAAACAAAAATAGCTGAGTGACATCAGCAGTTTATGCTGAATGTTGAAAGTGGTTTGCAGGGCTATTTAGTTCGATATCACGGTTTTGGCCACAGATAAGTAATCAGCCAGGCAGAGCCTTACGTCAAGTAAATGGCCGCTGTCGCTATTACCTTGTCAGTGGCGATAAATAGGAGTTTTTCCATAGCATTGGCCAGCACAGAGGCTCTATTGTACGCAGACAGGTTCTATACTATGAATCTATAGAAAAAGATGACAGGGAAGTCTATATGAGTGACAAAGCTATTCTGGCAGATAACAAACCTATTAAAGTGACACTGGTGCAGGGACAACAATATTATTTTTGCTGTTGCGGTCGATCTTTGGCTCAGCCTTATTGTGATGGATCCCACGCTAAGACTGATTTAAAGCCAAAAATATTTACCGCTAAAAAGAGTGGGCCTGTGATGCTATGTCGCTGCAAACATTCTAAAAATTTGCCATATTGCGACGGTAGTCACAGTCAATTCTAGGTGGCTGATGTAACGGGCTGAATACTCGGCTGTTATTTCTGTAGGTAGCCTTTAGACTGCAAGTAGCTGAGCATATGCGGGCGGGCTTCTTTGGTGAGCATAGTAGATATCTGCTCACTCCAGCCCTGTTGTTTAACATTGCTGCTGCGGTTGGCATAGTACTCCTTGATTCGCAGGTCATATTGCTCAATATCAGCTCGGTCATTTTGATCTGTGTATTGATCTTGCTTAAGAATTACTTCAACAGGCAGTCTAGGTTTTACTTCAGGATCTTGCGCCGGATGGCCCAGGCATAGGCCGAATACTGGGTATACCAAATCAGGTAATTCAAGTAACTGCCCAACCTGGGCTATATTGTTGCGTAGCCCGCCTATGTATACACAGCCTAAAGACAGGGACTGCGCGGCCAGCACTACATTTTGCGCAAATAAACCGCAGTCTAATGTGGCTGTTATAAATTGTTCAGTGAACCCTGATTGCATTTGTTGTTGGTGCATATCGCAGGCCAGTTGGTGCCTTTGCATATCTGCACAAAAAACTAAAAAGGTCGCTGCCTGTGCTACATAAGCCTGGCCGCCAGCGAGCTGAGCTAACTGCGCACGCTTATCCGCATCATTCACTTGAATAATAGTGCAAGACTGGATAAAACTGGAAGTTGCAGCGCTCTGTCCCGCTTTTATCAACGTTTCCAAAGTAGTCTGGGGTATTTTCTGATCGGTAAACTTTCGAATCGAGCGGTGGGATAACATTAACTCTATTACATCATTCATCTGTAGTTTTACCTCTGGTGCAAACCGATATCTATAAAAAGACGCAAATATAACAAAACATGCACTGAAATTGAAATATACCCGCATCAGCCAGTGCTAATATATGATCGCTCAGCAGCGGCTCATGTCTTTTGGCAAAAGATCATCAACAATCAACGCGGCCCTGTGCCCATCTAATAATCGTAGTTTTAATAGCGGAACAGTTAATGATAAATAGCAAAGATACAAAGAGTTTTTGGGCAATCATGTACATGTTAATAGCGATGTTTTCCCTGTCGACAATGGATGCCTTTGCTAAATTATTAGTAAAAGGTGCCTATGACCCATTGCAAATATTGGCGATTCGCAGCTGGATTATCCTGGCTGTATTACTGCTTTATTACTTTTCCCGCAAGCAATTGGTCCAGCTCAAAGCCAACAGATTGATACCGCAATTGCTGCGCGGCGGCGTAGGTTTTCTGGCGCCTTACTGTTTCTTTAAATCGCTACAGAGCCTACCGCTAGCGGATGCCACTATTATATTTTTCAGCTCCACCTTTATGATTACTGCACTTTCCTGGCCTCTGCTGCGTGAAAAAGTTGGTGTCTACCGCTGGAGCGCGGTTGTGATTGGTTTTATCGGCGTATTGATCGCTATGGATCCTCAAGGTGGCGGCGATAAACTCAGCTATCTCTACTGCCTGTTCGGTAGTTTTTGTTATTCACTGTTATTTTTATCGGGCCGTTATTTGTCTAAAACCGAATCGGTGGTCTCACTGGTGTTCTTTTTTAATTTGAGCATGGCCATAGTTTCAACCAGCTTAGCCCCTCTCGTATGGGTGCCAGTGGCCACTGCAGATTACCTGTCGATATTGATGTTTTCGGTATTGGGGCTTCTCGGGCACTTTTGCGTCACTAAAGCATTCAGTATTTCCGATGTAGGCTTAATCACACCTCTGGAATACACAGCTTTAATTTGGGCGGTATTGTGGGGGTATTTGCTCTGGGGTGAAGTTCCACAGGTCAATGTATGGATAGGTGCAGGTATTATTGTTCTGTGTGCGCTTTTTGTGATCTACCGGGAGTCAGTGAATAAAAAGAGAGCGTTGCGCGCTGCAAACAAAATCGCGGTAAATAGCGAGTCAGTATAATCACTTATACAAACTAGTTAAGTCGGTAGACTATGCCGGCTTAGCTATTGGCTGTAGTTAAGTTACAACTTGGTCGTTATTCAAGTAATATGACTGTGACAGCCGTCCTTTGTTAACGCCCCGCAAGGGGACTATCTATTTATTTATCCGGAATTATCATGGCCAGCGCCTGCGCAAGACATATCTTAGTTAAATCCAAATTTGAAGCACAATCACTGAAAGAAAAATTAGCCAAAGGTGCGGATTTTGCGCAGCTGGCTAAAAAACACTCTACCTGCCCCTCAGCTAAGCGCGGAGGCGATTTAGGTGAGTTCAAAGCTGGCACTATGGTGAAAGCATTTGATCAAATAGTGTTTAAAAAGCCTTTATTAGAAGTACATGGCCCAGTTAAAACGAAGTTCGGCTTCCACTTGATAGAAACTATTTACCGCTCTTGAACTAAATAACAAGAAATTATAGCTATTGCATTTTAGTACTATGACTTCGAGGCAAGTATCACTTGCCTCATACTTCCAACTTCCAACTTCCAACTCTTAGCTAAGCTAAGCAAACTTACTGACAAACAATGTCTGGGACTCTCTGATATGGGTTTGCATAGCCGCTTTTGCCCGCGCTCCATCACGCTGATCCAGAGCGTCCAGTATGGCAAAGTGCTCATTCAGTGAATTACTGAAAAACATTGGGCTGTCCGCCTGCACATTCAGTGCCCGGTGGGAGAGGCGATGGCGGATAATATCCTGCAGTAATCTCTTACTACCAGAGGCTCTGGCAATACTGCTGTGAAATACGTCGTCAAACTCTGCCCAATGTTCCAGCCAAGTGTGATCTTTGACCATCTGTTGCAGCCTTAGCGCACTGTCTCGCAGTGTCGCCAGCGTGTCACGGTCCATCCTCTGGGCGGCTCTGAAACAAGCTTCACCCTCCAGCAATATGCGAATTTCGAAAATATCATAGACATCTTCGACGCTGAATTTGTTGACCACTGGACGACGATTTTTTTCCTGGTGTAAAAAACCATCCTTAATTAAGTCGCGCAGTGCATCGTGTACAGGTGTGCGACTTACCCCCAGTTCCTGGGCCAGTTTTTGTTCAGCGACAATATCACCAGGTTTCATCTGTGCAGCTAAAATACGTTCTAATAGCAATTGGTGTATACGATCTGAGAGGCGCATGTCGCTATTAACATCGGTTAACAACAGCTTTTTCATAATTAATCCGATTAAATAAAGGGGCCAAGAATAACAAAATACAGTTTAGATGCTAGGTATGTTTACCAAATCATAAAAAGTGCATGCACTTTATAATAAAGTGACTTCATTTTGTTGCATAGTTAATGTAATCTCTACGCAATGACAATGGGAAGATGCAGGCAAGTGGGTTACCTCAAACAGAGAAGTAAATAGACCTATGTGCAGCTTCCCAGGGAAAAGATATAAAACAGTGATTGTGGGTGGGACAAGTAATGACGGTTAATCAGCAAACAGATACATTTAGTGACAGCGATAAATTATTAGAGAATCAGGAGTGGTTGTGTGCATTAGACGATGTGATGCACCATCAGGGCGAGCATCGCACCCGCGAGCTACTGAGGTTATTACAGGCTTCTATGTTACAAAAAAACATCCAGCTCTCTGATGCGCCACTCAACACCCCCTATCGCAATACCATTCCTGTGACCGATCAACCTAGTTATCCCGGTAATCCGGAGCTAGAAACACAATTAGAGAACATTATCCGCTGGAATGCAGCGGCGATGGTCTTAAAGGCTAACGACTTAGGCACTGGGGTGGGTGGGCATATCTCCACTTACCAATCAGCGGCGACCATGTTGGAGGTAGGCTTTAACCACGTGTTTAAAAGCGCCTCAGAGAATTACGGCGGCGACCAATTAATGGTCCAGGCACATGCCGCTCCGGGATTGTACGCCAGAGCATATTTGGAAGGGCGCCTGAGTAAAACGCAGCTGAATAATTTTCGCCGCGAGCTACAAGAGGGCGGTGGCTTAAGCTCATACCCGCACCCAAGACGCATGGATGACTTCTGGCAGGGACCCACCGCCTCAATGGGTTTGTCCACACCTTCAGCCATCTACCAGGCAAGGTTTATGAAATACCTGGAAAACCGCGGATTAAAGGCAGCAGATGGCGGTAAAATCTGGTGCTTTATCGGCGATGGCGAGTCAGATGAGCCGGAGGTGATGGGTACTATCAATATGGCGACCCGGGACAATTTAGACAATTTGGTGATGGTGATTAACTGTAATTTGCAACGACTGGATGGCCCAGTGCGAGGCAACGGTAAGATCATTCAGGAACTGGAGCGCAACTACCGCGGTGCCGGCTGGAATGTTATAAAAGTTATCTGGGGCAGTGAGTGGGATGAGCTGTTCTCCCGCGATAGCGAGGGAGTACTGCAGGCGCGTATGGACGCGGCTGTAGATGGCGACTACCAGTTTTACACAGTTTCCGATGGTGAGACTGTGCGCAACCACTGGATTGGAAATGACCCAAGACTAGAAGCGTTAATGAAAACCTTGTCTGACGAGCAAGTGCGCTGTATTAAACGCGGCGGTCATGACAGGAGCAAGGTCTTTGCCGCATTTGAGCAGGCCTTAAAACAAAACGGTAAACCGACGGTAATACTGATCAAAACAGTTAAAGGTGAGGGCATGGGAGCCTCTGCTGAAGGGCAAAATACCGCCCACCAGAAAAAACAAATGACCGATGCCGAGCGCATTGCAATGGGACGTCGCTTTAATATCCCCCTGGATGACCAGCAGTTGGCCAGTGCCGAACTTTACAAACCTGGCGAAGAAACTGCGGTGATGCAGTATATGCACAGCAAAAGGACACAGCTCAATGGCTACTTACCCAGTAGGAGTGTCACTGCCAAGCACTTGCAGGCACCGCAGTTAAGTCTTTTTGCTAAAACCTTGGCCGGTAGCAGTCGTGAGCAATCAACAACGATGGCATTTGTTCGCATGTTATCGATACTTTTAAAAGATGCCGATCTAGGTAAATACATAGTACCGATTGTTCCGGATGAAGCCCGTACATTTGGCATGGAGGCACTGTTCAATCAATTTGGTATTTACTCCAGCGTGGGACAAAAATATAAGCCAGTTGATTCCAGTAGTTTACTGCCTTACAAGGAAGCTAAAGATGGACAGCTTTTACAAGAGGGCATCTGTGAAACGGGTGCCATGGCGTCCTTTATGGCTGCCGGAACCGCCTACGCAAACTATGCAGTCCCCACTATCCCTTTCTATATATTCTATTCGATGTTTGGCTTCCAGCGAGTCGGAGATATGATCTGGGCTTGTGCCGATAGCATGGCCAAAGGCTTCTTGTTAGGCGCTACCGCTGGCCGTACAACGTTAAATGGAGAGGGACTTCAGCATCAAGACGGTCACTCTCAGGCGATCGCCGCCACAGTACCAAACTTGCAATGCTACGATCCGGCCTTTGGCT
>MABF01000036.1 GCA_002163025.1 'Osedax' symbiont bacterium Rs2_46_30_T18 | reverse complement strand
GGCAATGGCCAATACGCTAAGAGTTCAGAAAATGAAGCGTCTTTCAATCCGCTAAATACACAGGGAACCTTGGCGCTAGTAGATTTTTACGCTTAGTCAGCTCCTCTGGTTTTTACTGTGATTGAATACACAGGGCAGTAATGGAGCAGTGTAAATGTAGTCTGCGATGCTCAGTATGATGCTAAAGTAAAAGCCTGCAAATTCCCTACCAAAAACCTTTCCAGGCAGTGCCGCCACAACGATTGTTGAAGCGGCATTTTTCTTTGTATGATGGCGAAAAGATTCAGTCAAGAGAGCCCTGTTTTAGTGTATTATTAGCAGCTCAGTATGGAGAAGTTGGTTTTTATTGAAGGCTATTCAGTCCTGTAAACTTGCATTTAATATAATGATTTATAATAAGTTAAATCAACTGAGACAGTTAATATCGAGGTTATGGCTCAGTAATTGGGATTAATTTTCATCTATCTCTATCTGTCGCTGGATATAGCGCACTATAATAAGCTATATTTACCTTTTAGAAGGCTTTATTGATACCTTTGATATCTGGCTGAAAGATTTTTCAGCCAGATTTTATGGGAAATAATACAGTTGTAATTGAAAACGATAAAACAAGTCTAGTGCTGTATAGCTTGTAAGGATTATTGATGGCTGACGAAGAAAAAACAGAAGATTCCGAAGAGACCCCAAAGAGTTCAAAAAAACTATTGATTATCATTGTCGCGGCCTTAGTTGTGTTGTTAGGTGGCGGTGGTGCAGGTGCTTTTTTCCTGTTGGGCTCTGATGATGACGATGCGGTAGTAGAGGAAGAGAGGTTGCCTGCTGTCTATACTCACATCCGCACCAAAAGTGGTCGGCCGATGTTTGTTTCAACAGTCCTGTCCGACGACGAACGCACTCACTATTTACAAGCTTATGTGGTCGCTAAGAGCAGAGATCCGCTGGTTGCACCTGCATTAGAAAAACATATGCCATTAATCGTTTCCAGGTTAAATACCATGTTTTCGACCCAAGAGTTTGCTAAGCTTAGCACCCTTGAAGGTAAGCAGAATTTGCGCAGTGATGCGACCAAACTCCTCCAGGATATAATGCAACAACGCATTGATATCCCAGGTGTTGAAGAAGTCTTATTTACCAACTTTGTAATGCAATAGTGAAGCACATAAAAACAATGCTTAGAGATGTACTTTTTAGCCTTTTTGTAAGGCAGACTAACTAATGTCAGTAAAAGATTTACTATCCCAAGATGAAATCGATGCGCTATTACATGGCGTAGACGATACAGACGACGACGGATCTGAAGAGGCAGGTGCTGCAGAAGAATCCGACGGTGTCAGGGATTACGATTTAGCAAGTAACGATCGAGTAGTCCGAGGTAGGATGCCTACCTTGGAATTAATTAACGAGCGCTTTGCTCGTAATGCCCGCAACAGTATTTATAATTTATTGCGCAGTGCTGCCGACGTTGCCGTCGAAGATATTCAATTTCTAAAATATGGTGATTACGTCCACACATTGTACGTCCCCAGTAGTATGTGTGTAATGAAAGTGGATCCACTTAAAGGCTCCGGCCTCTTCATCATGGACGCAAAACTTGTTTTCAAGCTGGTGGATAGTTTTTACGGTGGTGACGGGCGCCACGCAAAGATAGAGGGCCGAGATTTTACCCCGACAGAAAACCGTCTGGTGTTTAAATTATTAGAATCTTTATTCCTCGATTTGAGAGATGCATGGGAGCCGGTAATCGACCTGAGATTTAAACGTATTGGCCATGAGGTTAATCCGGGTATGGCCAATATGATTAATCCATCTGATGTGGTGGTGGTCTGTACTTTTCAGGTCGATCTAGAAAGTGGTACCAGTGAATTTCACATCGTATATCCATACTCAATGTTGGAACCTATCCGCAATGAATTAGTCTCGGGTATGCAAAAAGAAGAATCTCACGAAGATGAGCGATGGCAGCAATCTCTACAGAGGGAGACCTTGTTCGCTAAACTGCCTCTGAACGTAACTGTGGCTCATCGAGAGGTGACGCTCGCGGATATAGTAGAACTGCGGGCAGGCGATGTGATTCCTGTGGAAATACCAGAATCTTTGCAGTTACAAGCAAACAGAGTGCCGGTGTTTAACTGTAAATTAGGAACTTCGCGGGGAAATTTGGCCGTGAAAATATTAGATAAAATTGATCATTCTGAGTGATGTTACATGAGCTTTAAAAGTTATATATTGAATTTATTTGTCCGTGGTATGGAGTCAGCATGAGTGATGAAACAGATAACGCAGTAGATCAGGAGTCTATGGCTGATGATTGGGCAGCTGCGATGGAAGAGCAAACAGGTGCTGAGGAAGATACAGCCAGTGCGGATGCGCAGGAAGCGAAACCTGTAGATCTGGACGAGCTAAATGACGAAACTATCCCCTTGGGAGACCCGAAACTTGATGTGATTTTGGATATTCCTGTGACGCTGTCCATGGAAGTCGGAAACACCGAAATCGCCATTCGAAATCTGCTGCAGTTGAGCCAAGGTTCTGTGGTCGAGTTAGATAGAATAGCGGGAGAACCGTTGGATGTTAAAGTCAATGGTACATTAATCGCCCATGGCGAAGTTGTAGTGCTCAATGACAAATATGGCATCAGGTTAACTGATGTAATCAGCCCGCAGGAAAGAATAAAGCGATTACGTTAATGGCCTATTTTTTTCGGTTCAAATTTGCTTTTGGCCTGTTGTTGCTGTTGTCATTTAACGCAACAGCGGCTGAGCAGAGCAAAGCGCAGACAAACTCCACCGCTATCGCCAATCTGGAATTACCTAGTTCAGATATGGGAGCCTCTGTTATGCAGATGGCTTTAGGCTTAGTTTTTGTATTGGGAGTCATATTCCTGTTAGCTTGGTTGATGCGTAGGGTCACCGGCATTCAGGGCGCAAAACAGCATATCAAAATTCTCTCGGCGATTAATGTAGGTACTCGAGAGCGAGCGGTACTTGTTGAAGTCGCAGGAGAGCAGCTATTGTTAGGTGTTGCATCGGGTCAGGTAAATTTACTGCATAAAATTACTCACCCGATAGTCACCAGTAATAGCAGTGATTTTTCCAGCAGCTTACAAGCGGCTGCAGTAAAATTAAAACAACAGACAATGACAACAAAAAAATAGAGCGCTGTCTGTTGATCAAAGCTAGACCCCAATCTTAGCCAATTATAGTGATAAAGGATTTTGCCATCGATGATTAAGTTGTTCACCATTACTTTGGCAGTGCTCTTCCCACAATTACTTTTTGCTGCAGATATTGGTATCCCTGCAGTCAGTCTCTCAGTGGCAGAAGACGGTACCCAAAACTACTCGGTTACCATCCAGATATTAGTGTTGATGACCATGCTGACATTCCTGCCAGCCATGATCATGATGATGACTTCTTTTACCCGGATAATTGTTGTTTTTGCGATTTTAAGGCAGGCAATGGGGCTGCAATCTACACCTTCTAACCAAGTACTGGTTGGTTTGGCAATGTTTTTATCATTCTTCATTATGAGTCCGGTCTTAGACAAAGTGAATACTATAGCGGTACAGCCTTATATCAATGAAGAGTTGGCACCACTACAGGCGCTAAGAGCAGCAGAGGGGCCGTTCCGAGAATTTATGATGGCCCAGACCCGAGAGTCAGACCTAAATTTGTTTCTGAAAATAGCAGATATTCCCGAGGTCTCTACAGCGGCAGACGTACCTTTTTCGGTATTAGTCCCTGCTTTTGTTACCAGTGAATTAAAAACCGCTTTTCAGATTGGCTTTATGTTGTTTATTCCTTTTTTGGTGATAGATTTGGTGGTTGCAAGTGTCTTGATGGCAATGGGGATGATGATGTTGTCACCGGTTATTATTT
>MABF01000101.1 GCA_002163025.1 'Osedax' symbiont bacterium Rs2_46_30_T18 | reverse complement strand
AATGCTGTTGCTGTTGGTCGCTGCCGCTGCGGTATTGCTATTTGGTTCTGCTGCTATCTCGGACTTAGGGGTGATGATGGTCGATAACTTCTCATTGAGTCGAGAGGAAGCCTTCGACGAAAAATATCTGCTGATTAATTTCTCTTCATCGATGATAGAGGCCGTCTGGGCGGTAATAGCATTTATGGCGGTGGTTCTAGTAGCCGCTCTTGTGGGGCCAATTAGCTTAGGCGGCTGGAACTTTAGCACTCAGGCAATTGCCCCTAAAGGCAGCAGAATGGATCCCTTAGCGGGACTTAAAAGAATGTTCTCGCTAAAGTCTTTAGTAGAGTTGACTAAGGCTATTGCTAAATTTTTGATAGTGACGGGACTGGCTCTGTATTTTTTGAATACCGTGCAAAACGACCTCTACGATTTAGGCAAGATGGATGTATTTGTCGCTATGTCTGAATCTATCTCGCTAATTGGTTGGGCGTTCCTAATTATTAGTTTGAGTCTGATAATTATCGCACTTGTAGATGTTCCCTATGTGCTCTATGAATCTGCAGAAAAACTGAAAATGACCTTGCAAGAGGTCAAAGATGAGATGAAAAACACAGAGGGAAAACCGGAAGTTAAAGGGCG
This sequence comes from 'Osedax' symbiont bacterium Rs2_46_30_T18, assembly GCA_002163025.1. GTDB lineage: Bacteria > Pseudomonadota > Gammaproteobacteria > Pseudomonadales > Balneatricaceae > Rs1. The sequence continues at coordinate 2,630 of MABF01000101.1, read as the reverse complement.
GATCAGGCAGATGCAACGCGAGATATCGCAGCGACAGATGATGAAGGATGTGCCCCAGGCAGACGTCGTTATCACCAACCCTACCCATTACTCAGTGGCGTTAAAATATGAGGACAATCACAGAAACGCCCCGATTATTGTCGCCAAAGGCGCAGATTTCATTGCATTAAAAATCAGAGAAGTGGCCAAAGAAAATGATGTGCCGATACTGCAGTCTCCGCCTCTGGCTAGAGCATTATATTACAGCTGCGAAATTGGCGAAGAAGTTCCTACAGGATTATTTAAAGCCGTAGCTCAAGTGCTGGCCTACGTCTTTCAATTAAAGCGTCATCGTCAGCAAGCTGCTGAAAAGCCTAACATGCCAAAAGAGAGAGACATTGATATACCCGATGAGTTTCGACACGACAGCTGATAACTGAATTACAGCTAATCTTCAGGTCAGCCTAGTAAAATGACACAGGCAGGAAAAAGCTCAATTGGTATTTTTCGTCTTTTGATAAAAATTGATTTTGTTGATACAGGGCAAAAGCCGGAGTTGTGGAGGCGACTAGCCCTGAATCAGGTAGCCACTGCTGTAATATTTTGCTAATGCAGGGAAACAACTCCCCATATTTGCCGGAAAAATCAAAGCGTGCATGCAGCCCTCCGGGTATCACCGTAGAATTAACCAGCCCCCTTTTGTTTAAGGGGCCATCAATTTCTATACAGGCAACATAGCGACATTGAGCCAGGGGTGTCTGGGTTGGATTAGAGTGATGCAACCCCAGCTGGTTGTTGTGCTGATAACCTTCTGCTATGGCCCAGGCCTGCAGTAACTGCCAAGTTTTCTTGATCCCTCTCCCATACCCCAAGTGCCTGATATAGGCAATGTGCCGATCTGGTAAATGTACAAACTGAACTGCAGGAAGCTCCTTGCTATAGATGCGTTGATAGGCGCCGGCTAATTCAGGGTCTTGTAAATAAGGTGGGCTAGTCGAGTTTCCCTTGAGAGTTCTCCACTGTCCGGGAGAGACGAAAAACTGTTTTTTAAATGCCTGGCTAAACGAAGATAAAGAGTGAAAGCCACATTTAGTGGCTATCTCAATGATGGCCTGCTGGGGGTTAAACATCAGATGATTGGCGGCTGATTCTAAGCGAATTCTTCGCACATACTGATTCACTGGTTCACCGACGATAGCGTGGAACAAGCGGTGAAAATGTTGCTGCGAATATCTGGCTTGAGCGGCTAAAGTCGCAGCTGTTAAGTTTCTATTTATATCGCTGTGGATGTATTGCAGTGCATCGTTCACTCTGCTGGTCTGTTGATAATTTGGCATTTCTATAAGATATAGCATATATGGACATATAAGAAGAGTTATATCAACAAGCCTACAGCTGGGGCAAAAGATATGCTGACGTCTCTATTAATTCAGTTAGGGACATAGAATGAAAACCGCCCGTGCAGTACAAAACTTAAAGCCTTCCTATATAAGAGAAATACTTGCGTCTAGCCAAAGTGATGGGGTGATTTCATTTGCCGGTGGGTTACCCGCGACGGAAAGTTTTCCACTGGGTTTGATGCAACAGGCATTTACTGATTTAACCCAACACAGTGAATTATTTCAATATGCTCAGGCTCAAGGCTACGCTCCGCTACTGAAGCAATTAAGACAGAGCTATGAAGTATTTGATAGCCATGATCTACTAATGACCAGTGGCTCCCAACAAGGGCTAGACCTGATCGCTCGCTGCTATTTAAATCCGGGTGATAAAGTGGTGGTAGAATCCCCTAGTTATCTTGGAGCACTACAAGTTTTTCAATTGGCCGAGGCAGAGTTATTAACTGTACCACAATTGAGCGACGGCCCGGACTTAGAAAAACTGCAACAGTTATTTGAAACTCAAAGTGTAAAGTATTTTTATCTGATCGCCGATTTTCATAACCCAACAGGTATCAGTTACAGTTTAGAAGTGCGGCGTGGTATTGCCAGGCTCTGCCAGAAATTTCAGGTTACTATTATTGAGGATGCACCCTACAGAGAACTGAGATTCAGGGGGGAGACACTGCCACTGGTTTCTTCTTTTTATCCACAAGGGGCTATTGTATTAAGGTCATTCTCTAAAATAGCGTGCCCGGGGATGCGTTTGGGCTTGATTGAAGCTCCCAGGGACTGGATACAGCAGTTGATAAAAGTTAAGCAGATATCAGATATACATCTAAATTCTGTGTTGCAGTATGTGTTGCTGCAGCTACTTACCCACCCGGAGTTTCCCGGCCATTTGTTAACATTACGCAAGCTCTATAGAGAAAGGCATGACTTAATGTTAGGTCAGATTCACGCCACTATGGGGGATAAGGTAACAGTGAAGCCTGTATCTGGTGGGATGTTTTTATGGTTGACACTTAATGATGTTACGGGGGTAGATATGATGGACTTGGCTGATAAGGCCTTGAAAGCAGGTGTCGCTTTTGTCCCTGGAACTGTATTTACCCCGCAACAAAATGGATTAAATGCAAACTGTAGATTGAATTTTAGCCATAGCAGTGAGGAAGATATCTGCACCGGTATACAGCGACTTAACAAAATTTTTTAGCAACAGTGAAAAAGGCTGCTCATTGTCGAAAATTTGAATCTAAATCTATGTCGATA
>MABF01000339.1 GCA_002163025.1 'Osedax' symbiont bacterium Rs2_46_30_T18 | reverse complement strand
TTCAGTCACTGTTACTGGGTTGCCATCTTTATCCAGTAATTTCACTGTAAACTGCGATGTTTGTCCTTCATCGACTGCACCGTTAGAGCTGATCACAGCGTAAACAGTGTCTTCAGTACCTGTAGTTGGCTCATCGTTAATGGTTGTTTCTACAGCAACGGTTGAGTTGGTTACGACTTCGTAGGCATTTACGATATCGCCGGCGATAGTGTCGTCACCACCTAAGCTCACTTTGTACTTTTCGCCGCTATCGGCTAGGTAGTCATCCTTAGTCTGGACGCTAAATACTTGGTTGATGGTTACAACTTGAGAGTTGTTGGCATAATCTGCCGCGCCATCAGTTGTACCGTCAGCAAAGTTAACAGTCACAGTGCCGGCTGCAGGGTTGGCAATAATATCTCCATTAGGTGCTACAGCGATTACTTTGTAGTAAGCCATTTCGCCTTCAACAACAACGCTATTATCATCTATAACGCCGGCTGCATTGGTCGCCACTATTTTCAGGCTAACCGTTTCAGGGGTTTCAGGCGGTACTGGCGGCGTGCCTGGTGAGCCTGCATCGGTAATAGTACCTATGCCCTGAACATCATTGCCGGTTGTGGCTACATTGGCACTTAAGTTGCTCAAGTTGATGCTGAAAGTTTCGTTGCCTTCTTTCAGGTAATCATCTTTTATCGGCACTTGGATAACAATGCTAGTAGCACCTGTAACAATAGTGCCACCGCCTGTTTTATTGCCGTAATCTAGCCCAACCGTTGCAGAACCATCTGCTGTGGCGTAGTTGAAAGTAACTGGTGCAGTGGTCGCGTGTGACAAGCTGACAGTGAATTCGAGGAAGCCTGCATCTTCGTTAACGGTTACATCGTTTACGCTGATTGTCGGTGGCGTATCTAAATCATTGATCGTTGCAACTGCGGCCGGTGTTTGACCATCGATACCCGAAGTGTGATCGACTTTCTCGAACTGGCCACCATCTTCGACTTTAGTGATAATCGCACTGAAAGTTTCGTTGTCGAAATCATCATCTGTTTTAGTTTGAACATCCAAAATGGCCGAACTACTGCCAACTGGGATAGTCACCTGATTATTGGTTATCGAGTAGTCAGCCGTTTCAGCAGTGCCATTTTCGAATTTAACAGTGACAATAGTTGCTTCAGTCACTGTTACTGGGTTGCCATCTTTATCCAGTAATTTCACTGTAAACTGCGATGTTTGTCCTTCATCGACT
>MABF01000125.1 GCA_002163025.1 'Osedax' symbiont bacterium Rs2_46_30_T18 | reverse complement strand
GGTAGTATTATTTCTTTGTGTTCATGGTCTCATTTGGAGAAACAAGCATATAACTAGCTGTTCAAGCGGGGGAAATTACAATTGGATGACTTCGCTTCATTTCGCATTTTAGCCAATTAAAATTAACCCCTTAACAGGCCGTGAGGTTGTAGAAAAATCTACAGCCTACTTTTTATCGTACGGAGTGCACCTAGTAATTGATTTTAGAAGTTAATGTATATCAAAGTGATAAAGCAGGCTGTTGGAAAGTCCCAAGTTTTCTAGATGCATATTTGGTTCTCAAAATGCCTTTTAGCAGGTCCGCTAAAATGGTAGCTATGTGTGGTGAATTCACCGGCAATTCAAGACATTGGTAATTGAAACAGGAATAGGGGTATGGCTCAGAGCAATGGAGGACAGCATTGTGTAGTGGTACTTTCTTACATTTACATGGAGGTTTAGGTGTGCAATACGTGCTGAATATCCATTGCAGCGCGTTGTAGGCTCGGCAAAATACGTTCTATAAGCTCCGTTTCTTCGACACGCGCCGACTGAGTACCAACGTTTATAGCCGCGACCACTTGGCCGCGTTGATTGCAAATAGGCACTGAGATAGAGCGTAAGCCCAGTTCGAGTTCCTGATTGACGATGCAGTAACCCATTGAACGTGTCTTTTGCAACTCGCTCTTGATTTGATCAGGATTAACAATGGTATGTTCGGTAAGTTGCTTTAGTTGGCTATCGGCGAGAATTTCGTCGATCTCAGCAGCGGCTTTATTAGCCAGCAAAACTCGGCCCATGGATGTAACGTATGCCGGTAAGCGAGTGCCGACATTCAATGTTACCGACATAATATGATGGGTTAAAAAGCGTGCTATATAGACCACATCAGATCCGTCCAGCACAGATACAGAACATGACTCAGCAGTTTCCTTACTGACTCTTTCTATAAAGGGAAGAACAATATCTACGATGGGCTGTGAAGCTAGATATGAGTAACCAAGTTCAAGAACCTTTGGGGATAACCGAAATAGCTTTCCGTCAGTGTGAACATAACCCAATGCATTCAATGTAAAAAGGAACCGGCGTGCCGTCGCTCTATTTAGTGCCGTGCGTGTAGCAACTTGAGTTAAGGTCAACTGGCTGTTATCGCTGTCGAACGCTTTAATGACACTCAAACCCCTTGCTAAGGACGTAACGAAATCTTTCATTTCATAAAGATTTGATATCTCATCACTCATTAATCGGTATTCCCAGTAAACGGCTGCATCGCGCCAGTATAATTTGTAAGACTAATAAATAAAATCTCTTTTTCTGCAGTTGCAGTGAATGCCTTTATCTTATTTAACGCATATCACAAGACGTGACTAAATCAACATTCAGCCGGTTTATCCTCTAAGGGTTTAAGGTCTGTATAGGACTATATCCTGTAAATGAGCCCCAACGATGTAGGCAGAGCTTCAAGGGACTGACCCCTAAAAGAATATTCGTTTTGAGTATTTCTTTGCTGAGCGTATTTGGATTAACACTTTATAGACTGAACCTGAGAAAACGTTCAGCTCCATTTAGTGTTCAGTTTGCCCGGTGATGTATTTGAAGGTATAATTTTTTTGCGCACAAGGCGAACTTTTGTTCGCTATGCGAACCAATTGTTTGGTAGATGATGTTTCCAGTAATAGCGCATTAACGATAAGGGCGTGCAGTACTATGAAAGTTGTTCCTAAACTGTCTCTGAGTGAGGCTGCTTCAAAAGTAAACAGTGGTGATGTAATTCTGGTTGGCGGGTTCGGCATGACCGGTAACCCTGTTCATCTTCTTCATGCACTAGCAGAAACAGATACCCGGGAATTGACCTACATTGGTAACAATGTTGGTGAACCCGGTTTGGGAGGTGGTCGTTTACTTCGCAATGGCCAGATTAAGAAAGCTATAGGTTCCTTTTTTACCAGCAACCGAGAAGCGGTTGATGCTGCACAGGCGGGAGAGATAACAGTAGAGCTTTTGCCTCAGGGTTCTTTAGCTGAAGCGATACGGGCAGGCGGTGCTGGTATTGGTGGTTTTTATACGCCTACTTCAGTCGGAACCCCATTGGCCGAAGGGCGGGAAACACGTCTAATAGAGGGTGTAGAGATGGTCTATATCTCGGCCATCAAGGGGGATGTCGCTTTGGTTCGCGCTTGGAAAGCGGACACTTCTGGGAATTTACTTTACCGCATGACGGAGGGAAATTTTAATCACAGCGCCGCAACAGCAGCTAAGTTGGTGATCGCCGAAGTGGAAGAAATAGTCGCTGTTGGTGAAATCGATCCAAATGCAGTACATACCCCAGGATGTTTTGTAGACTACTTGGTCGAGGCAAAGCTTACAGAAGAGGATTTGGGATCTTCAGCATCGGTCAGCTCAAGTGCTAAAAAGGTAGAGGAAAGTCGGTTGAGAATAGCACGTGAAGCCTTGTCTGAGCTGTGTTATGGCGATGTAGTGAATCTGGGTGTTGGCGTGCCGACTCTGGTTGCAGATCTGATTACACCTGGGTGCGGCATCAGTATACACTCAGAAAACGGGATGTTAGGTCTGGGTCCTGAACCGGAGTCTGGAGGAGCGATGGATTACCCAGTAAACGCTGGCAAAGTCCCCATCACAGCATTACCTGGCTCCAGTTATTTCGATAGTTCCACTTCTTTCGGTATGATACGAGGTGGTCATATAGACGTGGCAATTATGGGTGGCCTGCAGGTCGATGCTGAAGCTAATCTTGCGAACTGGGCGGTTCCCGGCAAGCCACTATTGGGTGTTGGTGGTGCAATGGATCTGGCTTCAGGTGCAGACCGCTTGATCATTACTATGACGCATACCGACCGTGAGGGTAACTCTAAGGTTGTGCCCAAAGGTACTTTACCTCTGACCGCTAGAGGGGCAGTGAACGTATTAATTACTGAACTGGCAAAATTCAGGTTCGTCGACGGGAAAATGATATTGGTTAAAATTCTCCCTGGTTCGTCGATTGAAGAGATAGAGGCCAAGACCGCTGCTGACTATTCAGTTGCTCTTGAATCTTAATGCTGCTTTATGACTAATCAAAATATCGATTGATCAGGCGCTGTTTTATCTGCGCTCAGAGCTGTCAGTGGTAAGCAGTCGTTAGTAAAAAAGGCGAATCAGAAATGATTCGCCTTTTTCTTGAGCTGTTTAATCGGGTAGTCTTTGATTAAGTTTATTA
>MABF01000224.1 GCA_002163025.1 'Osedax' symbiont bacterium Rs2_46_30_T18 | reverse complement strand
AGCGAGCACTGCTGCAACCATTAGTAAACTGGCACTGGCTGCAGAATTAGCCGCTGCATTTGGCTGTTCGGGTTTAGAGGTTGCAGTTGCGGCTTGTGCTGCACTGCCCGAACTTGGGTCATTAAAGCTCTGGCGACGCCACAATAGGTATGCCAATAAGACAAACAAAACAATACGCAGCAGATTTAAACTGCGATTGACCCAGGGGGGAGTAATAGTCAATTGTATGCTCTGACCTACGATTATTGGTCCGCTGACACTAATATCTACTTTATTCCAACGCCAACTCGGCATACCCGGTCCGGTTTGCACTACCTCACCCTCTTGATAGCGTTTTTGGTATCCAGGTGCTGGCGCAGGTAGCATAGATCCGGAAGCGGCCTGTTTTTTGATCGCCCGAACCTTTTCGCGTACTATTTCTTTGCTCTGCATCAAGGCTGATGGCATCTGTGTTTGTTCCTGCTGTATGTCGTAGAGCTCTTCCTGATCATCGCTGTAACTTGAGCTATCCATCGAATAAGGTTTTTCCAGTTGCGGATAAATAGCCAGCCTTGCCTGCTCCACCGCAAAAGGTAAAAAGCTCAATAACACGAGTACTAACCCCAACTGATAAATACGTGTGAGTACTGCGCGCACTTTATTCTCTGCCAGGACGTTGACCACAAAGTGCAAACCTATAATCAGCAACAGTAAAATAATGCTCGGAGCGCCCTCAATATTATTGATCGACAGAGCGTAGAGCAGTCCGACGCCCCCTGCCACTAGGCCAAATTGTTTACACAGCACAACTACAAACAAGATGGCAATAAAGATTTCCCACAAGTTCCAGCTCGACAGATAATCGTTCGAGACGCTATCCGCCCCGCTTACTGCAAACATGCTAAAACCTGGAGGCAGGTTCACTTGCAGCGATGCACTGTTGAGTTCACTTGACCAAGGGTTCACAGCGACATCTCGCCCTCGCACAATACCCACTGAGTTTATGTTGATAGGCCCAGGTAAGATTTCTACCCCCTGATCAGCATCCACGCTGGTGAGCAACACTGGATTGCCGTTGATACTGATACGTCCGGCGCTGTAGTCAGTACCGGCACTGAGCCGATCCAAATACCCTATAGTTCCGGAAACTTTTTCCTGTGAGGTGAAATTTTCTCCTGTAAAACTCAGCCATAACTGTCGATCTAAACTCAACTGGTGCTGATCGGGGTTAACATCGCCACGGCTTTTCTCATTCAGGGTTAAGCTTTGCTCTGGGGTTAACAAATAGCTACTGAAGTTTTTCCACTGCTGGGGCATATTGGTTTGCCCGCCATCAATGGGCGTCCCTTTGACATCGACAATCCGATAGCTGCGATTAGCAGCAAAACTCCACAGCTCTTGATCCGGCCAATTTTTGCGAGCCTCAACTGTAAAATTATCGACATCTTCCACCAGCCGCGCCTGCAAATGAATAACATGACGACCCGCATCTAGTTGGACTTGCATGTCCCCTTTTGCATCGACACGCAATGGCAGTTTTGAGCGCACATCCGTCAGCTCAAAGCCTGCTGGTAATACCCTGCCCAAGGTTTCAATACGTCTATCGCCTGATACGTTTATTTCAATCTGGCTCTCCAACCAAAGCGGATAACCATCGCGAATTAATCGATACACTTGCACATTCAAGCTATTACTGGCTTTGGTGACTTTTACTTCGGTTTGATTGAGCAACAAAGATTGATTATCAACACTGGCCTGACCAATATTTTTGCCATTAATAGTTAAATTGACAAAAGTGCTGGAGCTGGGAAGTTTCAGTGATAGCGGAATGGCACTGATCGAAATACTACCTTCTACTAAGTATTCACCGGCGGGCAAATAGAGGGCAGGCTGCTGGTTGTGGCGCATGATTTTCTCTGGGTCGCCATTTACCCGCACTACACTGGGCCATGAATCCCTGTCACCCGGTAACTCAATCCAGGCCTGTTTCTCAAGTATATGTTGTTGCGAGAAACTGATCTGGCCAGTGCTGACCTCAACATCTAGTGGAGAGTGCCAGTGGCAATTACGCCTGAGACTTTCAGGCCCCTGGCTACAGTTCAACTCAGGGTACTGATGCACTACCCAGCCCTGCCACTGCTTTAAGGCCGGCGGGGCCTCAATAACATTTGGTGCCGCATTCAGGTTGAGGGTAGTTAATAAAAGTAAGCTGCAGAGCGCTTTAATAATCCTAAGCATCATAAATCCCTGATTTCTATTTTTCACGCGAGCGATGCGCGAATTGATCAGTGAATTATAACTAAAACTGATTTAAAATCATTCTGTTAATCAATGAGATTGACTACTAGCGAGTTGGAAGTTGGAAGTTGTGAGCTGGAAGTTGGAAGTTGGAAGTTGGAAGTTGGAAGTTGGAAGTCGCTTTAATAATAGCGGTTGGATCTGCGCAGAGCTATCTGAGACTTCTTCTTTCTATATATGCTATATAAAGAACCTAATACAACAACCGCTCGAAATTAAACCCCAAGCACTATGTTGGTCATAGTTGTTGAGACCGCTCCCGGGAAACTTAAATGTAGATCGCAGCTTATTTTATGGATAAAACACATTCGCAGTATCTTTTAGGCTTTGTAAAAAAGTATACGACCTTAAGTGAAAATGACGCTAAGGCGCTATTAGAAATTTTTCGCCAAAGAGCTTTTGCAAATAAAGAATATATTTTAGACCCGGACAATCAAAAAAGTCGTATCTTTTTTATATGTTCAGGGCTCGTTCGCTATTATTGTATGGAGGAGGATGGCAACGAATGGAACAAGTCATTTATTTCTGAAAACATGATAACTACGGCTTTCTCTGCAGACTTTCTGGGTCAAACATCACCATATGGCATGCAAGCCATTGAAGATACCACGCTGCTTGTCGCCGATCATTCAGACTTTGCCTCCCTGTACGACGCTCATCCTAAGATAGAGCGATTAGGCAGAAAACTGCTAGAGCTTGCACTCATTAATAAGATGAACCGTGAGCGCAGCTTCTTAATCAATTCAGCAAAAACCCGCTACCAAGAGTTTGTTTTGCAAAACCCCCAACTCGCATTGCGCATCCCCAAATATCATTTAGCCTCTTATCTAGGAATCACGGAGTCTAGTTTATCGCGTTTATCGAAATAACCATTTAACACTTATCATCATCTTGCCAAATGGCAAGGGCATCAGTCCGTTTAAAAGATACACTTGTACTCTCAAAACAATTTATTTGTAGTGTTTAATATATTTTTCC
>MABF01000064.1 GCA_002163025.1 'Osedax' symbiont bacterium Rs2_46_30_T18 | reverse complement strand
CGACTCTTGGAGAGAATTGACTTATAACAGAGCTGAATCGGTTAACAGACAGTGGATTAGAGATGAAAGTAGCAGTTTATGGGGCAGGTGGAGTAGGCGCTTATTTTGGTGGTCGTTTATCAGAGGCTGGGGTAGATGTTAGTTTTGTTGCCCGGGGCGAACATTTACGGGCGATTCAACAGCAGGGATTACGGGTAGATAGTATCAATGGTGATTTCCTGGTCAAACCCAAAATTGCCACAGCAGATCCGGCTGAGATAGGCCCAGTAGATTTGGTATTGGTCTGTGTCAAAGGTTGGCAAGTAACTGAGGCAGCGCAGGCGATGCAGCCTCTAATCGCAGAAAACAGCTTAGTGTTACCGCTGTTAAATGGCGTAGATGCGGTGGAGATCTTATCGGCACAGTTCGGGCGAGAAAAAGTATTAAACGGCCTCTGCGGCATTTTTGCAAAAATGCTCGGTCCCGGTCATATCACTCACTTAGGTGCAGCGCCATGGCTGCAATTTGGCGAGCAAGATAATGCGGTTACTGAGCGCTCCAAGCGTGTATTAGCACTACTGCAACGCACTGCGGGTTTCGACACTAAGTTAGTGGAAAATATCACCACAGCGGTATGGCGCAAATTTATTTTTATTGCCAGCACCAGTGGCGTCGGCAGCGTCACTCGTGCACCTTTTGGCGCTGTGCGAGCTAACCCGGCGACCGCCAAATTTCTGAAAGCGGTCATAGCAGAAATTATTGGCGTAGCAGCGGCACTTGAAGTTGAATTGCCACAAGATATAGAGCAGTTGGTCTGGCAGCAGATCGAGAAATCCGGCCATAACAGTGATACTTCGATGCAGCGTGATGTGCTGGCTGGAAGACCTTCAGAGCTGGATAGTCAAACCGGAGCGGTACTCCGGTTAGCAGAGCGTGCCGGGGTTGCCACTCCACTCAATCAGATGATTTACGCCAGTTTGTTACCTCAGGAGCAAGCAGCCAGAGCGGCGGTTGATTGCTAATGTTTTAAATCTGCAGGAGCTTAAGTTATGAAGATGGATAAATCGGTTAACGTCTTTGGTGAACCGCTGGTCACTTGTGGTGATAATCCAAACACGGGTTATTACCGCGACGGCAAGTGCAATACTTGTAGTGAGGATGTAGGTTCGCATACTGTCTGTATAGAAGTTAACAGCGAATTTTTAGAGTACTCCAGGTCCCGCGGCAATGATTTGTCGACCCCAATGCCTGAATTTGATTTTCCGGGACTGCAACCTGGCGATAGTTGGTGTCTATGCGCTGCACGTTGGCTAGAGGCGCAGCAGCAGGGGATGGCGCCTAAAGTGCACCTGATCAGGACACATATAAAAGCCTTAGAAGTAGTGCCGATGCAGTTGCTAAAGAAGTATGCTGTTGATCTTAACTGAAGAGAATAAGGTGACGGTTACTAAAAATTCGCTTCGGGTTGTTATGTTAAAGGCAGCAAAGTGCCAAGGTTAGCGCAGCTGATAGCTGTTACTTTTACCTTGTTCATGTCGTACAGTATTTACTGGCAACAATTACCTGGATTGACAGGACTGCTTTACCTGCTGGCCAGTGCAATGACTTACATCGCTTATGCCAGAGATAAAAGCGCTGCTAAAACGGGAAAATGGCGTACTAAAGAGGTGACACTACAGCTATTTTCACTGTTTGGCGGTTGGCCTGGTGCTATCCTTGCCCAGGGACTGCTGCGGCATAAATCCAGGAAATTACGTTTTCAAATTGTTTTTTGGCTGATGTTATCTGTTAATTTAACAGTGTTTATTTTGTATTATAGTGACCGGGCTATGTCTTTACTGTTGAGCTCTCTCACCTAGGGTACTACTGCGCTAACATTACCAGAAATCCTCTTTTCACGTTATTGTATTGTTCTCCTCAGAGCAACTATCAATTGCATCTCTTAGTGTTTATTCGTTTGCCATCAAAAACTAAACTGTTGCCAAGTGACATACTACATAGGAATGAATAATGAGCCGCACATCAGTAATAAATGAGCACAGCAACGTAAAAGAATTGATCGCGGTAACATCTGGAGTTCCCGCCTCAGACGGTGCCGGGGTAAAGCTAACACGTATTATCGGCGGCGGGGAAGTGGATATGTTAGATCCATTTCTGATGTTGGACTGCTTTGAAAGTGATAACCCGGATGACTATCTGGCGGGCTTTCCTACTCATCCACACCGTGGTTTTGAAACAGTGACCTATTTGCTAAATGGCCGAATGCGCCATAAAGACAACAGAGGTAACGAGGGAGTAATAGCCCCTGGAGGCGTGCAGTGGATGACCGCGGGGAAAGGTATCATGCACTCGGAGATGCCTGAGCAACAAGACGGTTTATTGAAAGGTTTCCAGCTGTGGGTCAACTTACCTGCCAGCGCCAAGATGACCGAACCCGCTTATCAGGAGTTTCCCGCCGAACAAGTAGCATTGGAACAGCGCGATGATGGCACCGTGATAAGGGTGATCAGTGGAGTTACCGATAGAGGTACAAGTGGACCGGTGGAAAATCAGTACACTGAACCAACCTATTTAGATGTGAGTTTAAAGGCAGGGGCAGTCTTTAGTCAGTCAATACCCGCCGGACACAATAGCTTCGTGTATGTGATTGAAGGGCAGTTACAAATAGCGGGCCGCAGTCTGAGTGCTAAGAAACTCGGTGTTTTTGGTGCAGGTGATGAAATTGAGCTGCACAGTGACGTTGAGACTCGACTATTGCTGGTGGCAGCTAAGCCATTGAATGAACCTGTAGCACGACATGGACCTTTCGTGATGAATACCCATGCGCAAATAATCCAGGCGGTTGAAGATTATCACAGTGGCAAGTTCTAAATGGCCCGTAACGGGGAAAGGTAGCGCAATGATTACGGATCGAGGAGATTGAAATGGGTTTATTAGTCGATGGACAATGGAACAGAACTGGATTAATGACGGCTGGGGATAAAGGAAAATTTGTCCGCCAACAGTCGCAGTTTCGCAACTGGATGAGTGCGGATGGCAGCCCGGGTGTCACTGGGGTTGGTGGGTTTAAAGCAGAGTCTGGACGCTACCATTTATATGTTTCTCTGGCGTGTCCCTGGGCTCACCGCACCTTGATTTTGCGAGCACTTAAAGGGCTTGAACAAATGATCTCAGTGTCAGTGGTGAATGCCTTTATGGATGAAGATGGCTGGAGTTTTGCGCCGGGTCAGGGAGTGATTGAAGACAGCGTCAATGGTGTCAATCGCGTACATCAGCTTTACACTTTAGCCCAGCCTGATTATTCTGGACGGGCCACTATTCCAGTTCTATGGGACAAACAGCAGCGCAGGATTGTCAGTAACGAATCAGCAGATATTATAAGAATGTTTAACTCTGCCTTTGATGAAATTGGTGCCATTGCCGGGGATTATTACCCACAGCAGTTACGCCGTGAAATCGATGCCGTCAATGCAATGGTTTATAGCAAAATCAATAACGGCGTCTACAAAGCGGGGTTTGCCACGACTCAATCTGCCTACACTGAGGCAGTTACAGAGCTTTTTGGCGCCTTAGATAGTTTAGAGCAGCGTTTGTCGGGGCAGAGGTATTTAGCCGGGCAGCAACTCACTGAAGCGGATTGGCGGTTATTCACTACCTTAATTCGTTTCGATGCAGTGTATGTCGGGCATTTTAAGTGCAATATTAAACGCATTGCTGACTACCCGGCGCTGAGTAATTACCTGCGAGAGTTGTATCAAATACCAACGATTGCCGACACTGTAGATATACCGCACATCAAAGCTCACTACTATGCATCGCACAGCAGCGTTAATCCAACAGCCATTATCCCAGTGGGGCCGCAACTGAATTTAATGTCGCCACACAACAGAGCTAATTTGTCAGTGAACATTGGTACTCGGGTTGCCTAAACCGAGCTTAACGCTCGTTTGAATTCTGCTATCAGCTGCTCCCGACCACTCTGGCGATGGCTCAAGAGCTGAATATTTCTCTGATATTTTGTGTCTTCAATAGGGCTGATGTGCAAGTTGCTGGCGAGTGCCTGCAGCCCCTGCCAATGAGGTACTAACGATACCCCCATGCCCATCTTGACCATCAGGGCGATAGATTCAAGAGAGTCTATTTCGCACAGCGGTGTGACACTGATCTTCTGGTCAACTAAATAACTATTGGCAATGGCACCTCCCCAAGCGTTTTTGTCGTACTGGATAAAAGTCTGCTTTCGAATGCTTTGATTGATGGCAGAACTGGGTCCTAAACTAATCAGCGCCAGAGGTTCTGCAAACAAAAACTCTGCTTTTAGGACTTTGGCCACTTTAAAAGGTGGCTGGATCAGAATCGCCAGATCAATCTGTTGCTCTTGAAGTTGCTGATATAAAGCCTTAGAGGTTCCCGGTACTATTTGCAGTAATAGCTTGGGAGCACTGTTGGCTAAGTACTGAACACAGCGTGGCAGTACACCGCTGAGTAGTGTTGAAATCACTCCTATTCTTAACTCTCCACTGAGCTGTTTGCTGTCTAAGTCAGTGGATATACAAGAGACCTCAGCGGCGATGCGTTTTAATCTGGGCAGTATTCTCAGGCAGGCTTGGGTTGCTTTGGCGCTGTGACCGGCACGTGAAAGCAAGCGGCAGTTTAAGCTGTTTTCCAGAGATTTAATTCGCTGGCTGACGGCCGCTGCCGTGAGGTTTTGCCTGCGGGCGGCTGCGGCTATAGAGCCGGTCTCAATTACGATGATTAAACTTTGTAAAAAGCGGGTATCCATAACTATTTCTTATGCTTGAGTAAACAAAAAGATAGTATCTGTTGCTGATAAAAATTGCTACTTTAGAATCTAAGTTACCAAACGACCGGAGAAATGATGCAGCCAAT
Source organism: 'Osedax' symbiont bacterium Rs2_46_30_T18 (assembly GCA_002163025.1). Lineage (GTDB taxonomy): Bacteria > Pseudomonadota > Gammaproteobacteria > Pseudomonadales > Balneatricaceae > Rs1. The sequence continues at coordinate 52 of MABF01000064.1, read as the reverse complement.
ATTCCATTTTGCTTTCAATGTCACTGATTTAGACAGAGCTTGTGATTTTTAT
>MABF01000309.1 GCA_002163025.1 'Osedax' symbiont bacterium Rs2_46_30_T18 | reverse complement strand
TATCACCATAAAAAGCTCACTGACGCCTAAAGTATATAGCAGCACATAACAAGTGGCGGCGCACACAGCACAGCTAATATACATCTCAGGACGCATTAACATTAACGTCTGCGCCCCCAGCACATCGCGCATAATGCCACCAAAAGTGGCGGACATGACGCCCATGACCACTGCCACTGGCAAAGGTGCGTCGTTTGCCAGAGCCACTTGGGTACCCATCACCGCAAAAATTGACAGCCCTACGGCGTCCATCCAGACGATCCAAAAATCTCTTCGTAAAAATAGATTTATGGCAAAGTACGTTAACGCCGATGAGCTAATACATAAATACAGAGTGACAGGGTCGTGAATCCAAAATACAGGTATGTCTAACAACAGATCTCGCAAGCTGCCCCCACCGATCCCCGTAACGGTCCCCATCAAAATAAAACCCAGTATGTCCATACCTTTTTTAGCGGCAAACAGAGCCCCTGAAATTGAAAAGACGATAACACCAGTGACCGAAAACACATAGATCAGCTGATTAACTAATTGTTCAAACATGTATACCCTATATTACTGCAAGAGGTTATTCCCAAAGAGGTATAGATCTAATACAACCCACTGTCAATTATGTTGTCTAGCAAGAAACGTGGGGGTGCAGAGCTTCGCCTTACTGAGCTCCGCCACAAATTGAATAGATGTCGTTAGGGTATTAATATCCGCGAACGCACTTCCCCGAGCTAAGGTCGGTCAGTCTACCTTATTTTAGCTAAGAATATGAAATATCTAAGATAACGGCGAGATTCACAGTTTGTGCGGCTTATTAAACAGCCGTAATCAGAAACGGCTAGATAATAGTTTGGTTGACTTTAGTCACTCTGATGTTAGCTGTTTGAATAGCTATAGATTATTAACTGGAGTACAACTATCAGACATAAGAGTAACCAGAAATGCTGCCAGGGAACTTGCCGGTTTGGCTTCCCGTTGAAGAAGATGTAGGACTCTAAGTTTTACTATCGGCAAATAAACTGGGGACGCAGTTGTCACTAAACTTTGCGCTAATGACCCCGCTTTTAAATTGGCAGGCACTCATCCCTACATCTATTCCTGCACCCATACACCATTTGCGCAAACCCGCATAAATAGGGGCAGAGATTATTTTATTTAGCTGATTTGAACACAGAGACCGTACAACCTATTGCCACGCCTATGGCAGCACCCAGACACATTCCGTAAATCATACCTTTTGCCGCATCACCGAACAGAGATTCGTCTATATAAGAGCCGATGCCGACCCCCATCAGAGTACCTACGCAGGCTCCGACCATTAGCCCGGTAATTAGGTGGTTAGCTTTTATGTTTCTATTGTTCATGTTAGATCCTGTTTCCTCGACTTATTATTTTGTTAGCCATCATCACTTTCTGTTGGATCATCGCTAAGTGTTATTCGGGGTCAATAATCTTCTACTTATCTGCATAAGCAATCTTAAACAGAGCAACGTTATCATTGCGCAGTTTTACATTTTAATCATCTGCTATTTTTAAACCCGCGTTTATAAAATATATTTGCTAATATTTTTTCACACTAGAAAAACTAATTGCGTATGCACTTTAAGCCCCTATAACCACGATATTCATTAACCATAAAGTATCTTTCAACGAGCAGTTATCAATCACATTGAGCCCTAATAAGTTGTTTTTTTATATAAAACTTTTGTCTATGAGTGAGCTGCAGTGATAGATTCGACGAAAAAACCCCACAATGCTCAATAGAAATATGCTTTCGCATATATATGCACTGAATACCCCAGATGAGAGCCGCTCGTGAAATAGCATTTCGCAATACAATATATGGTCTACACTGAAACTGAGGAACATAGTAATAAGATTGGTGCACCCGACCTTACAAAACAATTGGAGGGTCCCAGGCCACGCAAACGCGGAAAGGGAAGCTATACGCTTAGCCTTGGATTCACCTTGTTAGCCGAGCTGCAATGAACTGTTCATTGACTCTGTGCCAACTTGCACTCATCTGCACCTTTAATAGGACAGAGAAATTCACTGTCTCAGTTATTTGCATGTTCCCAATTCTTAGCGACCAAACATGGGATTTGGGCTACATTGCCCGCCTTCAAAATAATGTCACGGAAAATAAGCAATGGAACTTCAACCGAGTAAAATTCTCGTTGTAGATGACTTTAGACATAACCGTATTGCTTTAAATAAAGTATTACAGCCATTGGATAACATCGAATTAGTAGAAGCTAGTTCTGGAAGTGAAGCGCTGGCTAAGCTAATAAATAATGAGTTCGCGTTGATTCTACTGGATGTCAATATGCCGAATATGGACGGTTATGAAGTGGCCGAGCTCATTTCATCTACACAGGCACACAAGCATACCCCTATCGTGATGTTGACGGCACACGACTCCTCCACTAAAGACATTATGCGTGCTTATGAAGTCGGTGCTATTGACTACCTGACCAAACCTATTGAAAGCACCATATTATTAAACAAGGTTAAACAATTTGTAAAAATTAGTCAGCTGCAAGCTAAAACAAATTATTTGCGCTCTGAAAGAGAGGTGATCCTCGAGGCTGCCGGCCAGGGGGTGATTAAATTTAACAGTGAGGGAAAAGTACAATTTATCAATAGTAAAGCTTGTCAGCTACTGCAAAGTGATAATGACAGTTTGTTGGGCACTCAGTTTAATCTCTGGTTTAAAACTGCTGAGAGAGAACCTTGTCACGATGATTTATTTTTGTTCTTACGTACTCAAGCAAATGCACAGGGGATTTTTCAACAGCGCGTAACACTGTATGTTGAAGACAACAAAACGTACCTGGTAGAGTTGACTTGTACCTCAGCCAAAAAACAGTTAGATGCCTCTATGATCGTGTTGTTTCAAGACATCAGTGACCGTCTGGAAATGGAAAATCGTCTTATCCATCTGGCTAATTACGACACCCTTACGCAGCTTTGTAACCGCGGTAGTTTTCATGAACAGTTGAAGCGGGCATTGGGCCGGGCCAAGCGTGTTAAAAGTACTGTAGCACTGCTGTTTTTAGATTTAGATCGCTTCAAGCAGATTAACGACACTTTAGGTCATGATGTTGGCGATGAATTACTTAAAGGGGTGGCCGAGAGGCTGCGCTTAGTGTTGCGTGAGAGTGATATCGCCGGGCGCCTTGGCGGTGATGAGTTCGCCATTTTACTGGAAGATTGTCATTCCAGCGCCGATGCCGAATTAGTCGCAAAAAAACTGGTCGATAGTATTCGCAAACCTTTTGTACTGCACGGCAAAGAGATATTAATTGAAACCAGTATAGGCATCTCCTGTTCAGACAATGGTGAGCACAATATCACAACGTTATTAAAATGGGCGGATATTGCCTTATACGCCGCTAAATCAGCCGGTAGAAACTGCCATCAGCTGTTTATTCCGGCAATGTCAGCCAAAGCGCAAAAACATGCTGTTATCCAAAGTAAGTTACGCAAGATTATTGAGCGTGACCTTTTGGACGTACACTATCAGGGCCAGTATTCATTGACTGAAAAACGTTTTGTAGGCTTTGAAGCACTGGTGAGATGGCCAAGAAACGGCTTTGGTAAAACCCCTATTTCACCTGGCTTGTTCATCCCTATTGCCGAGCAAAGTCATCTGATTCACAAGTTGGGTATACAAACCTTAAAGCATGCTTGTCGGCTATTACAGGCCTGGCAGTCGTCTACAGAGACTCAACATTTATCTATCGCTGTCAATTTGTCAGCTAAGCAAATAAATTCTCAGGATTTTTTGAGTACAACCCAAGCAACCCTTGATCAATTTAGCTTTCCCAGAGCGCAGCTCACTTTTGAACTCACTGAGACTGCTTTTTTGGACAATACTGAGAACGTAGTTAAGACTATGAACAGTCTTAAAGATATGGGTTTTATGTTAGCTCTGGATGATTTTGGTACCGGTTACTCCTCCTTGAGCTATTTGCAAAAGCTACCGCTGGATATTCTGAAAATCGACCAGTGTTTTGTACAGCGCCTGGGCCAGTGTGACAAAACTTCTGCGCTGGTTAAAGCAATTATTACTATCGCCCAGGCTCACGATATGAATGTAGTCGCAGAGGGCGTAGAAACGAAACTGCAGCTCGACTGTATAGAGCAATTAGGTTGCAGTAAAATTCAAGGCTACTATTTCAGCAAACCTATACCAGTGGACTTAATCAACGGGTTGTTAAACCCTCAAGTAATCCCGATCAAACCGAAAATCGATAAGCCGCAGCACAAAAGTCAGGTCAACTGATTCTTTGGCCAGTTAAGCTATCGAATCACCTCTGGCTGGCAAATCTACGTTTGTCCCTAAAGCAGATGCTTCACTCAAGGTCTGTATTTTTTTCTGATAAATCCGCGACCTAGCAGCCACTGACTCAAATTGCTTGCTGACACCGGACAAATTGATTGTCTCCTTATCCCCTAGCATTAAAAAGCCTCGGGCTACCAGCGAATTACTGATCATTTCTAATACCCTATTTTTAAGGTGATTATCAAAATAGATCAGTACATTGCGGCACAGAACCAAATGCATTTGGGCAAACCCCTGGTCTTTCATCAGATTGTGGTGAGCAAAGGTAATCTTATCGCGCAGCTTGGCATCAAAGAGCACTTCAGAATACTTCTGATGACAGTAGTCTGAAAGCGAATATTCCCCCCCTGCCAGCTGGTAGTTCTCGCTGTATTGACGCATGTTTTTAAGCGCATAAATGCCTTTCTCAGCAGTATTTAACGCTTTGTTATTATAGTCAGTGGCATAGATACGTGTCCTATCCAGCAAACCCGCTTCGTGTAACATGATGGCGAGTGAGTAAACTTCCTCGCCGGTTGCACAACCGGCATGCCAAATATTTATACGCGGGTAAGTGCTCAGTTTAGTCAGTACTTTTTGTTTTAATAAATGAAATAAGGCAGGGTCTCTGAACATTGCTGTTACTGTGATTGACATCTCTTGTAAAAAGCGGTCAAAGGCAAATTGATCATGTACAATCAGCGGGATCAGCTCTGCTACATTGTTCAGCCTTTCGCGGATCATTACATTATTTATTCTTCGATGCAGCGACGCCTTGGCATAGTGGCGAAAATCATAACCATACAGCTGAAAGACACTTTGCAACAACAGATCAATTTCCATCTCCTGGCGTTGCTGGGTACTCAGTAGTGTTCGCGCATTAGTGTCGACTAAACTCTGAGGTTGCATTTGACTATTTTGCATATTCAGGCTCCATTCTTCGGTATAACCACACCCTTAACATCGCCAGTACTTTGTCCATTTCTAAAGGCTTAGTTATGTATTCAGAGGCGCCAGCTTGAATACACAGCTGACGATCAGCCGGCATCGCCTTGGCGGTCAGTGCTATAATGGGAACAGATTGATAGTCACTCATTTTTCGAATATGCGCTATCGCCTCATAACCGTCCATCACCGGCATCATAATATCCATTAATATCAGTTCAATGGGCTCTTCGCTGTCACGGAGTAACTCGACAGCTACTTTTCCATTTTCAGCTTGTAGTACTTGAATACCGGCCTGTTCAAGAATCCGGGTGATGGCAAACACATTGCGCATGTCATCATCTACAACCAGTACTCGGCGGTCTCTGAGCATGGCATTTTCATCGTGTAACATCTGCAGCGCTTGTTGTTGCGCCGTTGAATATTTATCACCTATGTGATGCAAAAACAAAGTAACATCGTCCAGTAAGCGCTCGGGAGACTCTGCCCCTTTAATCACTATGGAGGAGCTAAACTGATTCAGAATACGGTATTCGTCTTCAGTGATTGCCCGCCCGGTATATACGATGATGGGTACACCCGCAGCGCCTTTTTGGGCACTGATGCTTTTCACTAGCTCAGTACCCTGCAGATCTGGCAAGTCTAAATCCAGCACTATGCAGTCAAACACTTGCTGCTCCAGCTCAGTGCGAGCTTGTTCGGCGCTCTGGGCGAAGCTCAGCTGAGTTTCAGTACCAGCGATAGATTGGCCAATTTGCTCAGCGCAGTTAGAGTCGTTTTCCACCACTAATATATTTTTCATATTATCAGTACTGTTTTCATACATTTGCAGCAAAGTTGAACTGATAACATCGGGATCAGTAGGTTTTTGCATATAGCTGCTGGCACCTAAATGCAATGACTGCATCTTTTGCTCGGCCCCAGAGATAACGTGCACCGGAATGTGCCGGGTTTGCAGGCTGTCTTTCAACTGCTCCAATACTCTCAGGCCATTGATATCGGGCAAGGTCAGATCTAACAATATACCGCTGGGCAAGTACTCTGCCGCCAACAATATTCCCTCCCGCCCCTTGTCAGTTGCTATTACCTTCATGTCCAATTTGCGGATTAAATTAATCAGTATCTGACAAAACACTTTATTGTCCTCTATGACCAATAAAGGACTATCCTGTTTGTTGATACTAAAGCGGTCATCGTCTAACCAGACAACATTTTCAGTAATTTGCTGGATACTGGTATCTAGCAACTGAGCGGCCTCGGCGTGATCTTTTTTGCTATTGATTACCCCGGCGCGGGCATCAACCACATTACCCGAGGGCCGGTTATCCTCAGCAGTGCCTTCTGATGAATTTGCCGGCAGCGTCAGCATAAAGCTACTGCCGATGTTTTCCTGCGACTCCATACTGATCACACCACCTAGCAACAGTGCCAATTCTTTGGAAATGGTCAAGCCCAATCCAGTACCGCCGTACTTGCGACTGGTGGATCCATCTGCTTGCTGGAAAGCTTCGAATATTGCCTGTTGTTTATGTTCAGGTATGCCGATTCCGGAATCGGTGACCTTAAAGCAGATATGTGTGCACAGTGATCCATCGACAGTATCAGAGGGTGATTCTGTATTCTCCTGGATGGGGTATATATCTAAAGTAACCTTCCCCGCTCCGGTAAATTTGAAAGCATTAGATAAGAAGTTCTTTAAAATTTGCTCCAGCCTCTGCCGGTCGGTGCTGATACTCTGTTTGAAGCTTTGCTCGACATTAATGGAGAATTCCAGCGCTCTCTCTTTGGCCAGTGGGTCAAAGAGTGCTTCCAGGTTATGGCATAACTCACCCGGTAAAAAAGTATCGATGTTAATATCTAGCATACCGGCTTCGACTTTCGACAAATCCATGATGTCATTAATTAAGTTCAGTAGTGTTTTGCCTCCCTGATAGACAATATCTGCCTCTTCGACTTGCTCAGTGGTTAAATTCCCCTGCTTATTTTCATACAGAGATTTTGACAGTATCAACAATGAGTTCAGCGGGGTGCGTAACTCATGGGACATATTTGCCAAAAACTCAGACTTATATTTACTGGCCAGTTCCAGCTCGCGGGCTTTTTCTTCGAGTGCTACTTTGGATTTTTGTAATTTGTCTGACTCCAGCGACAGTGCTCGCTGCTGCTCCAGAAGATCTTCATTACTGGCCTGTAACTCCTGTTGTTTCTCTTCTAGCTCTTCATTGCTGGCCTTTAATTCTTCACTTTGGTCTTTGAGTTCTTCCTCAGAAGAACTCAACAGTATGTTTTGCTCACCCATTTCATCAAGGTTGTGCTTAAGCGTCACCGCCATTTCATTAAAGGCAATCGCCAAATGAGCAAACTCATCACTGCTGTTAACGTCGATCTGTTGATCGTAATCCCCTTCGGCCAGACTTTCGGTGGCGCTCACCAGAGAAAGCAACTTGCGGGTTATACTGTTTGAGACGAAAAGTGACGTTGCAATCGCGACAATAACTGCCAGTAGTGAAGCTATGATCATCATAATGATGAAATTATCAGCCTCTTTATCCGACTGTTGCTCGCGGGTAGCCATCAACCCTTGCTCTACAAAAATAAATTCTGACAGTATCTTTCTGATTTCATCGATAATATTTTTACCTGTCCCCTGTTCGATCAGAGCTGTGATGTCACTCATTTTAGCGCCAGAGGCATTTAAATTTCGGCGCAGTCTAATTTCTGGGGCAGCGGCGAGTTCATCCCACTGCAGAGTTTTAAGGCGAAGTTGTTCAATTTTATGTAGCACAATCGTTTTATCATAGTTAGCTTTTATAGCCGCCTGCAATTGTGCCATGTGCTCCACTGCCGCTTTTTTGCCATCTTCATAGGGTTGCAAGAACTCGTTTCTGCCTGTCACAATAAATCCGCGCTGGCCTGTCTCCTTATCGACAACATCTTTTTCCAGCAAGTACAGTAGCTTCAGTACCTTATGATTTTGTGCCAAAGAAGCCTTGCTTTGCATTCGCTGTAACACTATGCGCGTTTTATCTAGTACACCTTTTCCTACACCTTGAGATAAAATCCGCTCAATCTCTGAAAACCCAATCTCTCCCGCATTGTACTGTCGGCGCAATGCTATTTCGGGTTCAGCCGCCAGTTTTATCCATGTTGCGGATAGTTCACTTACAACATCTGACTCTCCAAGCAAGTCTTTGGTGTTAAAATTATCGTTAACTATATTTGTTAGCTTGGGAAATGAAGCCAGTAATTGCGTTTGCCCCAAGACATAAGGTTCGAGGAAACGTTCCTCACCCGTAATCAAAAAACCACGCTCGCCGGTCTCCTGATCAACCATCGCCTTGGAAATTTGCTGCAAATATAGTAGAGCCTGAACATTGTTCTCTGCGAAGATATCTTTTAGTTCTTCAGCCTGGGCGCTGATCTGGTCCAATAAGTCTTTACCAGTAGCGCGAATTAAGGTCTTTTGGATAAAGCTCAGGCTGTTTTCTGTTTGATTATCCAAACGCCTTCGGGCACTAATTTCAGGGTCTGCAGTAGATTGTACCCAGTGAGTTAACAATTGGCGTAAATGTCGAAGCTTACTGTTTAGCAGCTGTGAATTTTGGTAGCTTTTGTGTGCTTGTCCCTGTAGTTCAGTGCCAGTAGAGCTGCTTTCACTGATCCCAACATATAGCATTATTTCTATATATAGATTCTCAAACTTTTGTTTCCCATCACTATAAGGTTTTAAATACTTCTCATCACCGGTTACAATAAAGCCGCGTTGAGCGTTCTCCTGATCAAGGACTGAGGTTGCCAATTGCAAAACATAATGTTCTCCTTGCAGATCATTTTCGGCGCTGAACAACCCGCTCAATTCCTGCAAAATGAGCCGAGCCTGATCCAATGTTTCTTTTCCCTCGTTGCGATTCAGGGTTTGCTGCAAAAATTCCTCAGTTGTTAAATTGTCTCTGTTGATGCGGGTTCTAGCAGTAATCTGAGGGCCTGCAACCTCGTTGTGCCACTGCTGTGATAGTACTTGTATTCTGTCAATATGAAATAGAACCTCAGCCTTTTTATAATTGTTTTGTATCTGATTGTTAAGATCCTCAAAGAGTATTCTCAAGCTATGTTTTGCATGCTCAAAGGGCTGTAAAAACTCTTTTTTCCCGGTAATCAGAAAGCCGCGCTGTCCGGTTTCCAGGTCGACAGTATTTTTGGCAATCTGGATGAGTATATTGATTGCCTTTCGGTTTTTTGCTTTAGTAAACTGCGTTTGCAGTGTATCGATATCCCTCCTAATCCCATCCAAGATGTTTTTGCCATCGGCCTGAATTAAAGTGAACTCTATATCGGCAAAGCTTTTTCTACCCAAGCTCACTTCATTTCTCAATGCTATTTCTGGTTCTGCTATCTGCAATACCCACCTCTGGATGTCTTTCTCTAGAGATGTGCTTTGACTTAAGACAGACTGAGTATCAAAGTTATTGTCTACATATTGTCTCAACTGACCCATATGCAAACTAAAGGCAGCCCTCCCTCGTTCAAGAGGCTCGAGGAAATCCTGTTCCCCGGCGATCAAAAATCCTCTCTGGCCACTTTCTTGATCGACAACATCTTTGGAAATAGCCAGTGCTAGATTGGCTCCCTCTAAGGTGTTACTCCTTTGGAACAGGCTCTGCAATGTATCTAATGAGACACGCATTTCATCCAAGATTTTTTTACCAACGCCCCCACGTAAAACTTTTTGCATATACTCCAGGCTGGCTGTATCACTTTTAACTTGACGGCGTTTTGCTATTTCAATCTCAGCCGCTTCAGTCAGCCAACGCTGTTGTAATTTATTGATACTCTGAAGTTTAGCCACTTGCGCGGGATTATCTGCAACTAACAATTGTAAGTTATTGAGCTTATTTTCCCAGACGTCTACGGATCGATTAAAGGGTTCCAAAAACTCGTCTTTACCGGTAATCAGAAAGCCTCGCTCTCCTGTTTCCATGTCGATCATTAGTTTATTTAGCTGCTCGCCATTGGCAATTACTCGCTGGGTGTGTTTAACCCATTTTGAGGTTTCTATGTATGCATTTATATTGAAATAAACGAAACTGCAAACCACAATTATTAAAGTAAGAGGCACACTGAATCCCAACAGCAATTTGCTGCGGGTATTTAATTTCGACATAAACTGGACCATAGGAGATTGGTCAGTGATCGATTCTGTGCTCGTGGCTTTTTGTGGTTCACTCATAAAGGCATTCCCTTGTCTTAAGCGTGATATTTTTTATTATTTGAATCTATGTATCTGACTGCTTACATCATTCAACTGATAACAGTTAAAGGAGACAGTGCGGGTAAAGTGATAGGTATAACGATGCAAATGGTTTGACCTATGAGCCATTTATCGGATGCATTTTAAAACAACCTTAGCAATTAAAATTATTCCGCTAATAACAAATATAGTCAATATCCCTACAAACGCGAATAAGTTTCTAAAAAACAATGGCTTCAAAGTTGGTTATGTCCGCCTGAGCCATTGCGCTTGGCCTTTTTTAACGTTGGCAAATGAAATTCGACCTATAGGTACTTGCACTAAAGTCGGTCTACCTCTGGTCTAAAACCACAGCAAAAGCCAAAATCAGCGAGTTTGCTACGGTTTATGTCAGCTCTTTTTACCTTCCTGTCAGTTCTCTAAGGTTTGCCTAACATCCTCTACAATGTTTACTGTGCTCTTTAAAATAATTTCTTAGTCTTTTTACCTAGCACACTGCAAAGGCAACATAGTTGCCTATACTCAGTGGATGGTTAACAGATTGAGATGCCTGTTATTTCTGTGTTGGCTACTGCTTGAAAGAATATCTTCGACCTTGAGCATAAAGTTTTGGTCATAAAAGGTTTATCAGATGCACATAGATTCTTTTCAAAATGATAATAAAAACGAGAAAATTCATTTATTTAAGCTAATTGGCAGCTTAACCATTATATTTTCTTGCATAGGGATAGGGCTGTACAGTTTTACCTATAAGCTCAGCGGGGAGTTAACCCAGAAAGCGGCTCTCAATGACGCAAGGATCTACGCCAAAGCACTGGAGGGGTTTCGAACTCTATACACCTCTGAAGTCGTCAATATCGTAAAATCACAAGGCATCACTGTCACCCACGACTATCGCTCCACACCAGGGGCTATTCCACTGCCGGCCACACTAAGCATGTTGCTGGGAAAGAAAATTGGCGAGCAAAATAACGGTGCCAAAACTCGCCTTTACAGCCCTTACCCCTTTCCCTGGAGGCTGAGCGAAGGCGGGCTTAAGGATGAGTTTTCCAAAAAGGCTTGGCAGTTCTTACAAGCTAATCCCAATCGGGACTACAGCCAATTTGAACAGTCAGATGGACGCAGTGTATTGAGATATGCCAAAGCCGATGTGATGCGCGAAAGCTGTGTGGATTGTCACAATTCACACCCACTGACCCCCAAAAATGACTGGAAGCTCGGGGATGTGCGGGGAGTTCTAGAGGTGACTATTCCACTGGGGGCGGCCACCGCATATTCGAAACAAGCACTGTTCGGGTTATTCTGGATCATTTTAGCTATTTCCCTGGCGGGAATATTCACCATCAGTTATTTCGCCATTAAGATCAGACGTAGCTCTGCAATAATCGCAAAAAGCGCTCAGGTAAAAGAACAGCAAAATCACTTAAACAAGGTAATGGCCGGCGTACAAAATACAGGCCCTCTGAGTGATAATATCCTCAAGTTTTTGACCCCTATGCTGGGCGCAAATCAAGCGGCGTTGTTTATGCTTGATAAGCAAACAGAATTGGCCCTGACGGGGAGTTATGCCAGGACAGATCGGCAGCTGCAAAATCACTATGCCTTTGGAGAGGGATTAGTGGGCCAGGCTGCTGCTAACAGGACACTGAGTATTATTGAGCATGTGCCAAAAAATTACCTGCAGATCAGCTCGGGGCTGGGCAGTAGTATCCCCTGTTCACTGCTGTTGTTCCCCGTTTTGCAAGATGACGCGGTAGTTGCAGTCATGGAATTTGCCAGCTTTAACCGTTACGAGCGCAGGCAGACAGAGTTTTTACAACAGGTTGAAGAAGCGGTTGCGATCGCATTACAAAGCGCGAGAGCCCGTGAAGTCAGCAATCAATTACTCAAAGCTAATCAACTAAATGTACTTGAACTTAAAGATCAAAAGCAGCGCTTGCAATCCAGTAACGATGATTTAGAAACGCAAACCCGACAGCTGCAAAAATCAGAGAGTGAATTGAAATGTTCTGAGGAAGAACTTAAAGTTCAAAGTGAAGAGTTAAAGGCCAGCAATGAAGAGTTGGAAGAGCAACAGCAGGCCTTAAAGTTGCAGACAGAACAATTGCAACAAGCTAAAAGCTTAGTTGAGGCAAAAGCAGAGCAGCTGACTCTGGCCAGTAAATACAAGTCAGAGTTTCTCGCAAATATGTCTCACGAGTTGCGTACCCCATTAAATTCAATGCTTATTTTATCAAAATCATTATCCGATAACCAACAGCAGAACTTAACCAAAGAGCAAGTTGAAGAAGCTGATATCGTCTATCAGGGAGGGCAGACTTTACTGGCACTGATCAACGATATAATGGACCTATCCAAAGTTGAAGCGGGGATGTTGAGCACCAGCAGCGATGAGTTTTTCCCCGCTGATGTTCAACATACGCTCAAAGCACTGTTCACCCCGGTTGCAAAAAGCAAAAACATAGATTTTGACATTATTGTCGATGAGCGACTTAAGGGAAATATCAGCACTGACAAACAGCGTCTGGAGCAGATATTAAAGAATTTTTTAGCCAATGCTTTTAAGTTTACCGAACACGGTAGTGTCAGGCTAGAGATCCATGTACCACACGATAGTGCCCAAGCACCGCTGCAAGACTCCGTCAGCTTTAGTGTCATAGATACAGGTATAGGTATCGCCGAACATCAACAGCAGGAGATTTTTTCTGCATTCCAACAAGCTGATGGGGGTAGCAATAGAAAATACGGTGGGACTGGTCTCGGGCTCTCTATCAGCAAAGAACTCGCCCAGTTGCTCGGTGGTAAGATTAGCCTTATCAGTAAACCCGGCATGGGCAGTACATTTTGTCTTACCTTGGGGCTGAATACCCCTGAAACTTCTCCTCAATTAACAGTTGTAACCAGCCCCCCTGATCCCGAGCCCACAGCCACACACAATAGCGCCGGTTTCATTGAGAAGAGCACCGTCACTGATTGGCTCGAGGATGATAGAAACACTGTGACAGAGGCTGATCAAACGCTACTACTGATTGAGGATGACCGCGCTTTCAGTAAAATTCTGATCGATCTGATCCACAGTGTTAATGCTAAGGTTATCGCCACTAATCAGGGACGAGAAGGTCTAATGTTGGCACTAGAGTATGCACCTACAGGCATATTATTGGATTTGGGTCTACCCGACATCAATGGCTTGCGGGTATTAGAGCAGCTCAAAGACAACCTGAGGACCCGCCATATTCCCGTACATGTTATTTCCGCCGGCAATAATAAAATGGAATCGCTGCATCAGGGGGCGCTCAGCTATTTGCAAAAGCCCGCCGATGCCGAAGCTATCACCGCTACACTGATGGAAATTTATCAGAGTACAGAGAAAAAAATTAAGCACATCTTAGTGATAGAAGATAACAGCAACTGCAGTAAAGAAATCAAACATTTAATCGCCAGTGACGACTCTGAACTGCTGTTTTCCAGCAATATTGCCGATGCCTGTCTGCAGCTTTCACAGCAGTCTTTTGACTGCATCATTATTGATATGGAGCTATCAGAGAGCGGCGGAGCAGAGATGGTCAAAAATATCAGTGGCCAAACTGGCGCCATTGATGTGCCAATTATCATTTACACAGGCAAAGCTATCAGTGAATCTGAGTATCAGTTACTGAATAAACTCAGCTCATCGATTGTCATCAAAGGTGCTGAGTCCCCAGAGCGGCTGCTTGACGACGTCACCCTATTTTTACACCATGTAGGTCACAAATATACCGACTTACAACAGCAAGCGCTGAACATGTTACATGATCAAGATGCTATGTTAAAAGGCAGGCAAGTACTAGTCGTCGACGACGATATGCGCAATATGTTTGCATTGACCCGGGTACTTGAACAGACAGGTATTGAAGTTCTACAAGCCCAAAACGGTCGAGTCGCCATTGATATACTGTCAGCCCTGGAGCAACCTATAGAGCTGATATTAATGGATATGATGATGCCGGTCATGGACGGTTATGACGCTACCCGAGAGATTCGAAAAATGCCTTTATACCGCGACACACCAATCATCGCCTTAACCGCCAAAGCGATGCCAGCAGACCGGCAACAATGTCTGGATGCTGGCGCTTGCGAGTACCTGACAAAGCCTTTGGATATAGATAAAGTCCTGTCGATGCTGCGAATCTGGTTATATCGTAGTTCTAGCTAATAGCGCGACTGCCACTTGTGCATCAGCGCGCTAGAATTTCCTCCATTACCCAGCTGCTATGACAAGCCGTGTCCCCGGTGGACGGATGGGATTTTGCCGACACTAATTGATCGTGAATATTTTGCACATGATGCAACTGGATGTTTTCGGGGTTCTCTATCCAAAACGCCTGACTTTGCGCTGCGCTTTCTAGCAGCACTGGTTGTTGATCAAACATAGAAAAACTAATTTCTCCCAGGCTGCCGTAAATCACTACTTTATCTTTTCTGCTGTAGCCACCAAAGTTCCAGCTGCCACTACCTGTCAGTCCTGAGGTATGTGTCCAGCAGGCAGTCACTGCATCCATTGCAGTGTATCTCCCCTGCTGGTTAAGCCCCAGCCCTTTAACCTGTTTAAAATCGCCGAAAAGATAGGCAAACAAATCTAAGCCATGGCTTGCCAGATCATCAAAATAGCCACCTCGGGCTATCTGTTTGTCTGTGCGCCAATTATAGTTGCCGCTGTAATCTGACTCACTGGTCGGTTTATTTAAATGCCAGCTAACCTGCCTGAGCTGGCCAATTACACCACTATCAATCAACTCTTTGACCTTGTTAAAACGTGGTAGAGATCGGCGATAATAAGCGACAAACAGAGGCTGTCCAGAGCGTTTAAACGCTTTATTTATTGCCAGTGAGTCCTCATAAGTGGGCGCCAGGGGTTTCTCAATGCAACATGGCTTGCCAGCTCGAGCCACTTGAAGGGCATAGAATTTGTGACTATCAGGTGGGGTGGCTATATAAACAGCATCGATCTCCGGGTTGTCGATCAGATCCCGGGCACTGTGGTAATGATCTGCAACATTATGTCTGCGAGCATAATCCGCAGCCAGTTCTGGGTTGCGTCTCATCACTGCGCTCAACTCAAACCCTGGCACTTTTTGATAAGCGGGGCCACTTTTTAACTCAGTTACAGCCCCGCAACCAATGATCCCCCAGCGGATAACAGCATCTTGTTTATTCTTAAACTGACTCACTAACACTCCTTATCAAAGCAAAATACTGTTCTAGATCACCTTTTACGCTCAGCTGTGCCACTTTATCGAACAGCCGATACTTGAGTGTTGAATCACTTCGCAGCTACCTGTACTGGCAATTTCCAGCATTGCCTGCAACAACTCTGGCCGACGATTAGTCGCATCAGTCAGGCGTGCATCATCTAAACGCCCCCGATATTGCAATTGCCCTGCACTGTTGAAACCAAAAAAGTCCGGGGTGCACACTGCTGCATAATCTCTGGCTACACACTGATCTTGATCGACTAAGTACTCAAAACTAAAATTGTGGGCCGCGGCATATTTGGCCATCATTTGCGGACTGTCTTCAGGGACCTTGGAATAATCATTTGAGCTAATTGCCACTACATTGACTCCCTGTGCTTGCAGTGCTTTAGTATCCGCCACCAGCCTATCGATGACCGCCTTCACATAGGGGCAATGGTTGCAAATGAAAGCAATCAACAAGCCTTTTTCACCTTGTAGTTGCTGTAAACTAAAGGACTCACCACTGGGGTTACTTAAACGAAAGGGAGCGGCCTGCCAACCCAACTCTGCCTTAGGAGTGTCTAATAACATGTTGTATTTCCTTGTGTTTATTGGAAAAACTTCACAGACGAACATTGATGGATTGCATAACTGAGCAACACTAGTGACTAGCAGCTGCCCGTTATTATCAGCAGACTATTTGCCTCCAGGCATTTGCATCAGTTCCGAAACTTCTAATGATCCGCCGACATCCAGAAACGGGCACTCTTTGGCAATCGCCAATGCCGCATCCATAGTCTGGGCCTGTATCACGGTGTAACCTGACATAGCACAACTGCCACCTTCCCTGACTGATCCATCCGCACTGACAGTCTGAGTATTTTTCAGTGGATTGGCAGGGCTGACAGCAGCATCTCCCAATGCACCTAACCACTGCATGTATTTGGCCATATGCTGCTGGCCTTCCTCTGCACTTGCGGGCTTTTCCCCGCCTAAATAAACAATCACGAACTGCGGCATTTTAATGCTCCTTTTTAAAAATTAGCTTTTTCGGTAAATGGACAGAGGCTATTCAACCTTGGCGAAAGCGCTCCGCTGTTATCACGCGACTTCGATACTAGCATTGTTTTATTTAGAAATTACAGGTTATTTTGAGAGTAAAGGATTGAGTTGGAAGTTGGAAGTTGGAAGTTTTGAGTGTAGATATTCGCTTTGAGCTAACATTGTTATTTATTGTGGTGAATGCAAAGCTCTGCTTTAATCACTGCTAAAAGCTGGTTTACAGAAGTGGCCTCCAGGGCTTAGAGATCGAATGCCCTGGAGTTTCTGGATTAGCCCAGTGCCTGTTCAGAAGTGACTAAAGGCACTCTGGGCGAGAGAGCGTGCAATGCAATGTTGTGAATCATCTCATCTGTGGTTGTACAGCAATCAGTTAGAATAGACACTTGGTAGTTTTCTGCAGCCTTGGAAATGGCGGTATGGGTCACACAGTTTTGCGTCATCATGCCGCATATTAATAACTCTTGACTACCCAGTGACTCCAGTAGTTGCTGCAAGTTGGTGTTCTCAAAGGCGTCTGCGAAAGTTTTAACCACTATAGGCGCATCGCCAGCTACGGCGATTACATCCTGATGGATGTTGACACCCTCAGTCCCGGCATTAAAAAAAGGGGCAATACCCATTGTTTCGTCAGCGACATGTTGTATATGAATCACCGCTATATTCTGCTCAATTGCCTTGCTAATAGCCACTTGGACATTACTCAGTGTCTGCTGGGTATTCCACAGAGGGAAGCTCCCGCCGAAAAAATAATCATTCTGCATGTCTATTACTAATAGTGCTTTGTGTTTCATCTTCTATCCACTTAGTCGATTTGATTGAGTCACTATTATGGCGGCTACCTTCTTAGACTTTTAGTGTCATTAATGACATTATTGGGTTCAAAACTGACTAAGGGTAAACTTGCATGTCAATTAATATAGCGATACTCGACTACCCGCAGAGCCTAAAATCAGCGCTTCATGGTCTGTTTGAAATTTTCACCATGGCCAACCAAGTAGCGGCTGAGCAACATCTTAGTTACCGTTTTAATCCGCAGATAATTGATGCTGGTAACGCCGACTTCCCAGTGGCGAAGAACTTTGATCTGCTGTTACTCCCCCCCAGTAATGATGGCGACTATTACCTTGCCCCCTCGGCACATCTACTGGATTGGCTACGACTGCAACACAGTGCTGGCGCAGTTCTGGGTGCGGCTTGTGCGGGGACATTTATATTAGCCGCCAGTGGTTTGTTAAAGGGGAAATCTGCCACCACACATTGGGGCCTGGAAGCTATATTTAGGCAACAGTACCCTCTGGTACATTTGTCGATCGACAAAATTGTAATTAACAGTGGTGACCTGATTACCGCCGGAGGCATGCTGTCGTGGCTAGACTTAGCGCTAGAGATTGTCGCACAATTTTCACAGCCTAGTGTTATGCGTCAACTGGGAAAGATTTTAGTGGTCGATACCGGGTTGCGTGAACAGCGTTTCTATCAACAATTCAACCCTATTTTTAACCACGGTGATCAGGCCATTCTTAATATCCAGCAGCATTTGCCGACCTGTCTAGAGCATAAAATATCAGTATCTGAGCTCGCCCGGCACAGCTGCCTTACTGATCGTACTTTCCTCAGGCGGTTCGTCCAGGCGACAACGTTGAAGCCTGTGCAGTACATTCATAGGCTGCGCATTCAAAGAGCCTGCGATTTATTGGAGACGACCCGGCATCCCTTTGATTGGGTGGCTAATCAGGTAGGTTTTGAAGACCCGGGAGCTTGCAGAAAAATATTTGTGCGAATTATGGGTTTAACCCCGTCTGAGTTCAGAAAACGCTTTAAATAAAGAAATGTAAAATTCTGATATCTTTGAATTATTTATGCCAGTAATCATCGGTTTGTCCGTCAGCATCGAGATCATTTTTTTGCTGCTGAATTTCTTGTTTAACGCGCTGCATTTCCTGGAAGTCTTCTTCAGCGACTACATGAATAAAATAGATACAGGCAGAGCCGATTGTTAACAAGGCCGTTGGGAATCCTAACACATAGTATCCAGCAAAAAACATTAGCATGCCGAAAATGAAAATCAACAGCAAAATAACCAAAGCTATTGATCTGGATTTTTTGCTCTTTGGTACTTCATCCATAAGTTTCAATGCTAACATCCGTCTCTGTCTTTCATTATTTTGCAGTTATTCAGCAATGTTTCGCTATTGGTTGTTATCTTCGAGTCAAGGCAGTGAAATCAAATACTGATCGCCACTTGGTTGCATCACTGCCGGTTGTTTTAAGTTTAGTTGTTTAACGGTATAGCCATTAAAAGTATAGTTATACGTTTTGATTGATCTGCCTGAATAGTCATAACTTGTCTCACATTGAGGATCCCAGAACCCTCCCAGCCATTTGCCATTTTTACTCCAGTGCTTGAGCAAAGATTCCTGTTTAGGTTTGTGCTGTAACGGACAGTGCCTTGGATTGCTAGTGGCCCAAAAAACATAAGCATTAAGATCGCTGTTAAACGTATTTACATCCGTTTCCCAGACATGCTCAGTGAGCCTTTTTATCGAAGTTGCCTGTTGTCGGCTAGGTTTTAGCATTATAAGTAGCTCGCCTTTAACCTTTAACATAACCACTTTTCCAGACTGTAATTGCGGAACAAAAACTAAGACTTTCTCACGGCTGGAGAGGTTAGGAAAAAGTGCTAAAACGTACCAAGATAAATAAATGCTACTAAGTAGAACTGTAGACCATAAAAGTACAATTTTCAGCCCGAACGGCTTCATGAGTTAAAGATATTCGCAAGACGAATAGATATATGATTTTGCAAGCAAATACTGATTGGACTAAATGCAGGGAAGTGGAATAGATTATTGGGCTGGCGACTAACTTTATTCATCGGTGTTGCTGATAGCTCTTAAGTTATAAGATTGGATGCTCCGCTGTTCACGTCTCTAAAATAGCAACCAGCATGCTTGCAGCTAATACGTTTTGCATCTGCGATACCCAAGCCTGATGATAGCTTGCAGCTCAAGGGCATCCGCAATCTATTCACATGTTTCACAGTCAGTATGAGTATCCCATTGTTTAATCCGAGGAGGTTTTAAGACGGGCTTTCCCCGGCTCAGCGGCCCCTTCTTCCTCCGCCTGGGTAAAGACAATGATCATGGAAGGCACGCTTTGAGACACACCGAATTTGTATGCGCTGATGGGGTAGCCCAGAACTTGTTCCATCGCCGATTTAATCCGCATTGCCTGGGCAAAATCTTCACGGTTAAAAAAGAAGTGAGTGGGTGAATATCGTGTAGCCTCAGAGTTTTCTAGCTTAGATGCAGTCAAAGTTTTAACCAGATACCCTTGTTGGTTAAAATATTCAGTTAAGGCAAAGGCACTGTTTTTTCGGCTGGGAAAATAGTAAATATTGATCTGATAAGGATTAATAGTATTCCCAGAGGTAACATAGGACTCAGCGCCACCCCCTTTAAGTTTGATCATAAAATCAATGTTAGTGGCTAGGAATACAAAACCGACTAAAATACACGACCAAATGATCAGAGAAAGTTTTTTAGGTAGTCTAAATTTTGTTTTTGCCATCTGCTGCAACCTGGGATTAA
>MABF01000065.1 GCA_002163025.1 'Osedax' symbiont bacterium Rs2_46_30_T18 | reverse complement strand
AAGGCTATGACTACCTTCAACGATCCCACGTTGTCGCTCAAAGATTTCATACAAAAACTCACGACAAACTCTCACTCGAGCAGTATCACGAAGATCAGGATGGCTTAATACCCAAAGACCCCAATTTGATGGAGTCAAAGCAATAGGCAATTGACTAATTGTTTCTTCACCTTCAGCTAAATAGCAAGGCAGTCGTGCCAAACCTAACCCGCCTTTTATAGCAGCCAACATATTACCAGCAGTATCAACTCGCACAGCAACCCTACTATCAGCAAAAGGAGCTTTACTCCAAACTGGTTTTTCTTGTTCACTCCCCCAAAGTACTAGATCAACTTTGCTGTCTTTGATCTCTATAAAATTATCCAAATAATTTTTCGAAGCATAAATGCCATGCCCCATCATACAAATTTTTTTACCCACAAGATTATCAGGAGGGGATGGTGTTAGCCGTATAGCAATATCGGCTTCTCGAAAATTTAAGTTAGATAAATCAGATGAGGACTGAATTTGCAGTTCAATAAATGGATAGCGTCGACGGAACTCAGCTAAATAAGGGAATAAAAGGCGACTCGCTACATAAGTCTCTATCGTCAATCGCAGTGAACCTCTTAATTCGTTATCTCCGCCCAATATTTCTCGATCAATAGACAGTGCCGATTCTTCCATCTGCAAGGCGTGATTAAAAATTTTTTCTGCTGCTTCCGTAGCTTTGTAACCTGTGGGCAGTCGGTCAAAGAGACGTACATTTAATTTTTTTTCAAACGCAACGATACGCCTAGATACAGTCGTATGATTGACGCCAAGGGC
>MABF01000191.1 GCA_002163025.1 'Osedax' symbiont bacterium Rs2_46_30_T18 | reverse complement strand
GGTAGTTCAGTTGGTTAGAATACCTGCCTGTCACGCAGGGGGTCGCGGGTTCGAGTCCCGTCCATTCCGCCACTTTCAATTTATAGTTCTAAATTGAAAAGTTATTGCATCAAAAGCGCTCGATGTAATATGATGAGCACACAAGTGGGAGTGTAGCTCAGCTGGGAGAGCGTCGCCCTTACAAGGCGAATGTCGGGAGTTCGAACCTCTCCACTCCCACCACTTAGTATCTATCGTTATTTCCTCTTCAGTATATCTTTTAATATTCTCATCAGTTCTCATTAATTTTAAGTTATTCGTGGGCTAAGAATATGGATTTTCATTCAGCATTAACACTTAGCAGTCAATTGTTAGATTGTGATTTGTATCGCGACAAAAACTTATCTGTACATTTAATTCGCTCCGACCAGATACACAGACAAGTCAGCGGAAATAAATGGTTTAAATTAAAATATTCTCTGTTAAATGCGCAGCGCCAGGATTACCAACAGGTGATCAGTTTTGGTGGTGCCTACTCTAACCATATTCACGCTTTGGCTTATGCCTGCAAAAATTTAGCACTACCTGTTATAGGCTTTATCCGCGGTCAGTGGAGTGAAGATAATCAAACTCTGCAAGACGCCAGGCGTTGGGGAATGCAACTCAAAAGTTTGTCGCGAGAACAGTATCGTGAAAAAACCAGTGCCCAGTTTTTAGCGCAGTTAAGTGCTGAGTATCCACATAGTTTGATTATCCCTGAGGGAGGCTCGAGCATTGATGCTCTACGCGGTGTCGCCGAGTTGATGGGGCTGATCGAAAGCGCCGTGCCAAAGATTGATACATTGGTAGCGGCTTGTGGCACAGGTGGAACGCTTGCTGGGCTAATAAGCGCTGCACAACAAACCGGTTCAATATTAGGTATTCCTGTATTAAAAGGCGCTGGCTTTTTAGAAGATGACATCAATGGCTTGCTTGAGCGGGCGGGGCTCGACGCCGGTTGTGATTGGCGCTTAGATCTGGATGGGCACTATGGCGGTTATGGCAAGGCAAAAGCGACGCATTTGCAAGAAATGCAAGTCATAGAGAGTTTGCACAAAGTACAATTGGAGCCTGTGTACACTGCAAAGATGTGGCGCAGGTTCGATGAATTGGTTAGCGATGACTATTTTAAACCGGGCTCTGTCGTCGCACTGCTACACTCAGGTGGCCTGCAGGGGCGCAGAGGTTTTAAATTAGCCCAAATGAATAGCCGTTAAAATTGTTTTTGCAGCTGTGAGCGGTGCTGAAATAATTCTCATTTTCAAGGCGACACATTCTGTTTTCAGGTAATCCCTTTCTTGTTGGTTTTTCAATGGCAGCAATCTGTTCAAAGGGATAAATCTCAACATAAATTCCAATACTAATTGTTAGTTCAGTGGCTATCTGGGGGCTATGTTTTGCTCTATACTCTGGGCTTTATTTGCTAAGTAACATATGACCAAGCCCTGTATCTTCTTTGCGTGCTTGATTATATGTTCCCTAATCTAGGTGACTTATTGATGGATAAATTTCGCAGAATCGGCTTGATTGGTCGATTAGGTAGTAAAAAAGTTGTAGATACTTTAAAGAATATGATCAGCTTTTTGTCCGCCCAGGAATTTCATATTATCCTAGATGCACGCATTGCCGACTTAATGCCGGGCCACGGCCTGCAAACCTGTAAGCAAAAAGTAATGGGCGACCTCTGTGACTTGGTTATAGTTGTTGGCGGTGATGGAAGTTTACTGGGAGCAGCCAGGGCATTGGCTAGAAGCGATGTACCTGTTTTAGGGGTCAACAGAGGCCAATTAGGTTTTTTAACTGATATATCTCCCAATCAATTTGAGCAGAAGTTTACCGAGATTTTAGCCGGTAAGTATTCCCAGGAAGATCGTTTTTTGTTGAAGATAGAAGTC
This sequence comes from 'Osedax' symbiont bacterium Rs2_46_30_T18, assembly GCA_002163025.1. Taxonomy (GTDB): domain Bacteria; phylum Pseudomonadota; class Gammaproteobacteria; order Pseudomonadales; family Balneatricaceae; genus Rs1. Next base: position 1,471 of record MABF01000191.1, on the reverse strand, counting down.
TCCCGCAATGGCAAGATCATAGGGGAGGCGGACGCGCTCAACGATATGGTATTACACCCAGGTAAAGCGACCAAGATGATTGAATTTGATCTGTTCGTGGGTGACGATTATGTCTACAACCAGCGATCAGATGGTTTGATCGTAGCCACCCCTACCGGATCAACGGCCTATTCGCTTTCCGGAGGCGGGCCTATTATGCACCCTAAACTGGACGCGATAGTGTTAGTGCCCATGTTTCCGCATACTTTGTCTTCCAGACCGATTGTGGTTGACGGTAATAGTGAGTTAAAAATAATTATCAGCGAAGAAAATGAGACATATCCACTGGTCTCATGCGATGGCCAAGTTAGCATTAACTTAGCACCGGGTGATGTGATCAGGCTAAGGAAACACCAACACAGACTGCAGCTGATTCATCCGGAAGGGTATAACTTCTATCGCACTTGCCGAGAGAAGTTGGGATGGAGTGCAGGCCTCACCGCTCGCAATGTGAGTGCATAATTATGATTCAAGAATGTGAAGCCCAAGGCTACGATATTATTGGCGATGTGCATGGCTGTGCTTTAGCGCTAAAACTTTTGCTGGTTAGGTTGGGGTATTCGAAACGTAATGGGGTGTATTTTCACCCGAGTCGCAAAGTGGTTTTTTTGGGCGACATTATCGATCGGGGCCCGAGAATCCGTGAAGCTCTGCATTTAGTGCGAGATATGGTCGACGCCGGAAATGCCCACATTGTGATGGGTAATCATGAGTATAATTATCTAAGTTACAGTACATCAGGTGAGTCTGTGCATATGCCTTACCTGCGCGAACACACCTCCAGGCACCAGCGAATTTTACAGCAGACTTTAGATCAACTGGCAAACCACCCCCGAGACCAGCAAGATTTTTACCAGTGGATGATGAAATTACCGGTATTCCTTGAATTTGATAGTTTTCGAGTAGTACACGCATGCTGGCACAAAGAAATAATTGCGCAGATGCTCTCTACAACAGGTGGCAATACAATCGATCCAGAGTTTTTATACCATTCAGCAGTACGAGATACTTTTGAGTGGACAGTGATGGACAGGTTGTTGCGTGGTACACAAATCAGGCTGCCAAACAATGAAACAATGACCTGCCGGGATGGCTTTGTCAGGCAGTTCTTCAGAACCAAGTTTTGGCACAAAAGTCCTGAGTTATACGGGGATGTAGTGTTTCAGCCGGATCCATTGCCTACTAGCATGGTTAATAGAGTACTGTCTAAGCAAGAGCAAGATAACTTGTACTATTATGCGGATGATGAAAAAACCTTGTTTATCGGTCACTACTGGTGTGAAGGTGTACCTGCACCACTGACTGCCAATATCGCTTGCCTGGATTATAGCGCGGTTAAATTTGGCAAATTGGTCGCCTATCGTTACGACTTTGAAAAAGTCTTACAAGCTGATAAATTTGTCAGTGTCGATGTGCGTACAGAAGTTTGATA
>MABF01000188.1 GCA_002163025.1 'Osedax' symbiont bacterium Rs2_46_30_T18 | reverse complement strand
TCGATCACAGCGAAGAAGATCTTAAAAATATTATTATGTCCACACTTAAGATACGCGGTGAACAGCTCCTTGAGTTCACTGTTTTTCGACGTGGCATCGATGCGCGTAAAAAACGTAACATCGTGTTGTTGTATACCATCGATGTACAAACGACCGAAGATGAGGCGTTGCTAACAAAGTTTAGTGATAATCAGTCGATACGTTTAACCCCAGATATGGCATATAAATTTGTTACCAAAGCACCTCAAGAGCTAGGTAATCGGCCTGTGGTTATTGGCTTTGGTCCCTGTGGATTGTTTGTCGGTTTAGTTCTGGCGCAAATGGGCTTTAAGCCAATTATTCTCGATCGTGGTAAAGAAGTGCGCGAGCGCACCAAAGATACCTTTAGCTTTTGGCGCAAGCGTACGCTTAATACCGAATCCAATGTTCAATTTGGTGAAGGTGGGGCGGGTACGTTTTCAGACGGCAAACTCTATAGTCAAATTAAAGACAAAAAGCATTATGGTCGTAAAGTACTGCACGAATTTGTTAAGGCGGGAGCACCAGAAGAAATACTCTATGTGTCAAAGCCTCACATCGGTACCTTCAAGTTAGTGACGATGGTAGAGAAGATGCGCGCCATGATCATTGAATTAGGTGGAGAGATTCGCTTTAGTGCACGGGTCGACGATCTTGATATTGTCGATGGTAAAATTAGAGGACTAACGTTATCCAACGGCGATAAAATTCTCTCAGATCATATCGCGTTAGCCATTGGGCATAGTGCTCGTGATACTTTTCAAATGGTACATGATAAAGGCGTTTACATCGAAGCTAAGCCATTTTCTGTTGGTTTTAGAATCGAGCATCCACAGTCATCAATCGATGAAGCCCTATATGGTCAGAGTGCTGGTCACCCAATTTTGGGAGCCGCCGATTATAAGTTAGTGCATCACTGTAAGAATGGTCGTTCGGTCTACAGCTTTTGTATGTGTCCAGGGGGTACTGTTGTTGCGGCTACCTCAGAAGAAAACCACGTGGTGACCAATGGCATGAGTCAATATTCGCGTAATGAGCGTAACGCCAATAGCGCGATTGTGGTAGGGATTGATCCATCTGACTATCCCGGTGGCCCGTTAGCCGGAGTTGATTTACAGAGAGAGCTTGAACGCGCGGCTTTTAAGCTGGGGGGCGAAAACTATGATGCACCAATGCAGCTTGTTGGTGATTTCTTAAAGAACAATCCGACTACCGACATTGGTGTTGTTCAGCCATCTTATAAACCGGGTGTGAAGCTAACTGACCTGACTGGTTTGCTACCCGAATATTGTAATGTGGCTTTACGTGAAGCTATACCGGCGTTCAACAAGAAAATAGATGGCTTCGCTCATGAAGATGCAACATTAACGGCCGTTGAAACCCGGACCTCGTCACCAATCTGTATCAAACGCGATAGGGATAATTACCAAAGTATTAGTACTCAAGGGTTGTTCCCAGCAGGCGAAGGTGCCGGTTATGCTGGTGGTATACTATCAGCGGCGATTGATGGAATTAAAGTGGCGGAGGCAATGGCGCTTTCTATAACTGGAGAACTAGCCGTGACAAATGATAAGCAAACTATCTAAGGTACATATGTTCCCTAACAAGCTCTTAACGCCCGCGGGATAAAGGCTTGTCATTTGCCTCTAAACTAGGTTGAGTTTTTTAATGCTACATAAAAGCTCAGATACACTTGGTATCTAGCTACCCAGCCACCAGATCCTTTGGATTGCAGTCGGTTGAATGATTTAACTGTGCTAACGTCTTTGGTCAATTTAAGCAGATTATTTGCCGCTGAAATTTGATTTTTGGATGATTTGCACTATATTGGTGCAATCTGCTGATGTGTTGCGTTTTTTTGGTGCTTGCTGAACTGCAGGGCTGAGTTAAAGCCCAGAATAAGTCACTTTCAAGTTCTGGCACGGCATTTGCTTTACAAGCGATAAGTAAATTTTTATATTTTGTTACCTGCGGAATTTACCGCTTTTGTAACTAAGCCTTTGGAGACTACGAATGTCTAAAACGATGAGTTTGATTGAAGAGCATGACGTAAAGTGGGTTGATTTACGTTTTACCGATTTTCATGGTAAAGAGCACCACATTACTGTTCCTGTTAAAGACATGGGTGATGAGTTCTTTGAAGAGGGAAAAATGTTTGACGGTTCTTCAATCAGTGGTTGGAAAGGCATTGACGATTCTGACATGATTTTGAAGCCTGATGACAGCGCTTCGGTAATTGACCCCTTCACAGAAGAGTCTACCGTTATTGTACGCTGTGATATCGTCGAGCCAGCAACTGGTCAGGGTTACGACCGCGATCCACGCTCTGTAGGTCATCGCGCTGAAGAATATTTGAAGTCTACAGGTATAGCCGATTCAGCACTGTTTGGTCCCGAGCCTGAATTTTTCGTTTTTGATGAAGTGCATTTCAAAGCTGATATGAGTGGTTGCAGCTACTCTATTACTTCTGAAGAAGCTGCCTGGTCATCGGATCGTAAATTAGAGAACGGTAACACAGGTCACCGCCCGAGAGTTAAAGGGGGTTACTTCCCGGTTCCGCCAGTTGATTCACTGCACGATATTCGTGGTCAGATGTGTAATGCCATGGAAGCTATGGGTCTGTACATCGAAGTTCACCACCACGAAGTTTCTACTGCTGGGCAGTGTGAAATTGGTGTTGGCGCAAATACTTTGGTGGCTAAAGCTGATGAAGTACAAGTACTTAAGTACTGTGTGCACAATGTTGCACACGCTTTTGGCAAGACCTCTACCTTTATGCCAAAGCCGGTCGTTGGCGATAACGGTTCTGGTATGCATGTGCACCAGTCTCTGTCTAAAGATGGCGTTAACATTTTCTCCGGTGATGCCTATGCAGGTATGAGTGAAACAGCGCTGTATTACATTGGTGGTATCATCAAGCACGCTAAAGCGCTTAATGCTATTTGTAACCCGTCTACTAACTCCTACAAGCGTTTGGTACCTGGTTTCGAAGCACCTGTTATGTTGGCATACTCTGCCCGTAACCGCTCTGCTTCTATCCGTATCCCATACGTTACTAGTCCTAAAGCGCGCCGTATTGAAACGCGTTTCCCGGATCCAGCGGCTAACCCGTACCTTTGCTTTGCTGCGTTGATGATGGCTGGCTTGGACGGCATCCAGAACAAGATCCACCCGGGTGAATCAGCAGATAAGGATTTGTATGACCTTCCTCCTGAAGAAGCGGCTGAGATCCCTGTAGTAGCTGCATCTCTACAAGAAGCGCTTGACGCACTTAAGTCAGATCGTGAGTTCCTGACTAAAGGCGGCGTCTTCTCTGACGAGATGTTAGATGCTTACACTGAGCTTAAGCAGGCAGAGGTAGACCGTATCAATATGACTACTCACCCGCTTGAGTTTGACATGTACTACTCAGTTTAAAAGTTTCATTGTGAGGTTGTTACTGGAAATGCCTGGTAACAACGTCAGCTAGTTTAAGCCTCCTTTATCGGGGGCTTTTTTTTGCCTGTATATCAGGGCATAAGTATTTTAGTCCATTGCCCTATATCGAGCAGAGAATTACAGCTTGCACTAAATTGGTGCGTTGGAGGATAATGATAGTGAGTGTGTGTCTCGCTATAGCGCGTTTATATGCATCATAAGTTGGTATATTAATTGCTTAGTCAATATTGAACTAATGCCGTTAAGTAATTGCTGGCAATAGTTTATGTAGGGAGCTCAACAAAAATAACCGATACTGAGGTAGTGCTCTAACGCACAAATATGACTATTTCAAAGATTGCCGATTTTAGCCAGGTCATCAGTAATTTGACCACGAGTGTGATTGTCTTAGACAGTACTTTGTGCGCTGTTTATATGAATAGTTCTGCAGAAGTATTGATCGGTGTGAGTGCCACCAGATTGGCACCTACACCTATCTACAAGTGGCTTTTCTTTAATACAAAAGAGCAGCAAATGCTGCGTCGTGCTCTACTTGAAAATCATCCTTATACCATCCGAGAAGCCTCAATTGTCACTGTAAAAGGCCTTGAACTAGTGATTGATTACAGTGTTTCACCTATGGATTTAGCCACGGAGCCGGGGTTGTTAATTGAAATCCAAGGTAGAGACCGGCTGTTAAGGATTGAAAAAGAGGAAGAGTTGATAGAGCGTCATGCAACCACCCGCAACTTAGTGCGCGGCATGGCACATGAGATCAAGAATCCACTGGGTGGTATCAGAGGAGCGGCTCAGTTGCTTGAGAGGCAGTTAGTGGATGCCAGCCTTGGGGAATATACCCAAGTGATTATCGATGAGGCGGATAGATTACGCGACCTGGTGGATAAATTGTTAGGTCCCAGGGTGATGCCTGAATTGGCAGCGATGAATGTGCACTCTGTTCTGGAGAGGGTCTATACCTTGGCTGTGGCGGAAGTGGCCAGTCAGATCGAGATTGTGCGTGATTATGACCCCAGTATTCCAGAGATTAGCGGCGATCGTGGGCAGTTGATACAGGCAGTGCTTAATTTATTGCGCAACGCAGTACAGTCGCTGATGGAAAATCCAGTACTGGAGCCACAAATAATTATCCGTACCCGGACTAAGCGACAAGTCACATTAGGCTCTACCAAGCATCGCCTGGTCTGTTTGATTGAGATTATAGATAACGGTGAGGGAATAGCTAGCGAGCTTTTAAGCAGTATGTTTTTTCCTATGATCAGTGGCAGAGCCGATGGCAGTGGTTTAGGGTTGTCAATCTCCCAGTCAATTGTCTCTCAGCACGGAGGTCTCATCGAGTGTGATAGCGAACCTGGTTGCACGGTGTTCTCACTCTGGCTGCCATTATCTTGAGTCAAGAAATCCTGTTTTGTTAGTTAAATTTTTGCAATTAAACACCAATATTGAATAGTTTGCTTATTGGTGTTGTTATTTGGTCCTCTGAAGGAGAGTTAAGTGAGTAATGTAGCAACGGTATGGATTGTCGATGATGATACTTCAATACGTTGGGTGTTAGAGAAATCTTTAACCACAGCGCTGGTCAATACACGTGCTTTTGACAGCGCCGACAAGTTAATTGAGCAGTTAAAAAAACAGCAGCCAGATGTGATTGTCAGTGATATTCGCATGCCCGGAACCGATGGTTTGCAGCTACTGGAATACTTAAAGCAACGTTTTCCAAAAATACCCACTGTGATAATGACTGCTCATTCAGATCTAGACAGTGCTGTGGCCTCCTATCAGGGTGGAGCGTTCGAGTATTTGCCTAAACCTTTTGATATTGATGATGCGGTTGCTATCGTCGATCGTGCGATTGCATTTTCATCTGAACTTAGCGGTGAAAAAGCAACAGAGTTGGTATTGCAAAGCACTGAAATTATTGGTGAGTCTCCTGCTATGCAAGAAGTATTTAGGGCTATTGGCAGGCTGGCTAAATCCAATATCACAGTACTGATCAATGGTGAATCCGGCACCGGTAAAGAGCTGGTAGCCCATGCCTTGCATCACCATAGTCCAAGAAATAAACGCGAGTTTATTGCTTTGAATATGGCTGCCATTCCCAAAGATTTGATTGAATCTGAGCTTTTTGGTCATGAAAAGGGTGCCTTCACGGGTGCCAATAGTGCCCGCCGCGGCCGTTTTGAACAGGCAGATGGCGGAACTCTATTTTTGGATGAAATTGGTGATATGCCCGCTCAAGCACAAACGCGTTTGTTGCGGGTATTGGCTGACGCTGAGTTTTATAGAGTTGGGGGGCATACTTCGGTAAAAGTAGATGTGCGTATAATCACTGCCACCCATCAGAACCTGGAAGCGTTAGTGGAGCAGGGAAAGTTCCGGGAAGACTTATTTCACCGCTTAAATGTGATTAGAATCCACTTGCCGACACTGGCGGCACGGCGAGGGGATATCATCAAATTGGCTAAGCACTTTTTGCACAGTGCCGCAAAAGAACTGGAAGTGGAGGTCAAAACCTTGTCCGCAGAGGCGGAGCAGTTTTTTCAGTCGCTGCCATGGCCAGGTAACGTGAGACAGCTGGAGAATACCTGTCGCTGGTTGACGGTTATGTGTGCCGGGCGAGAGATTTTGCAAATAGATATGCCGCCTGAGTTGAAGCTGGAACAGCAGCAAGTGAGCGTAGAGGGAGCGGGAGTGGTTGGTGATTGGCAGCAGCTATTGGCTATCTGGATGCAAGAGCAGTTAAATGCTGGTCAAACTAGTTTATTAGATATCGCATTGCCCTGTTTTGAAACTGTAGCGATCAAAGCTGCATTGAACCACAGTGGCGGAAGAAAACAGGAGGCGGCTAAATTACTGGGCTGGGGGCGAAATACTTTGACCCGTAAATTAAAAGAGCTAGAGCTTAAAGACTAAGTATTCGGCCCGCTGAGCAGTAGAGCCCGGTATTTAGTAATGCGTTTTTCAAGGGGGGCTAACGCTGTTATTCTATTAGTGCAACTATCTCTTTTGACTTGGTTTTAACTTTGATCCAGCGCACTAAATCCATCCACATCGCTGAAATTTGCGCGCGTTTGGGCATTATACCGGCGTGCTCTAACTCGATGGTCATTACCGGGATATTTTTAATATGATAGCCGTAGTTGCCCAGTGATCCAGGGTAGGTGCCCAGTTGTCGTAAACGCAGCGGGCCTAAGCGGCTAGGGGGTTGCACTTGGCCATCAAAGTCCAGTATTCCATGGGGGGCGTGTACTGAGACTATCACTGTAGGTTTGATCTCGGCGATCAACTGCTGGATCGCCTGAGATTCGGGCTCGCTCAAAGGGCCTAAACCTGGATAGTAACGCGGTCTGCGTTTGGTTTTATGCTGCCAGTGATCGATGGCCGTTATCTGCTGCCTGTCGGTTTGAAAATTGCGGTTTAAATCAATATTTCGGGCGTTTACCCGGGTTGAATTTTTCTTTAGCAGGCCATCGGGATTAACCAGTGGCAGGAAGTGCCAGTCGTATGAGCCGCTGTGGTAGCGATCTAGCGTCTTCAACCATTTAAAGGTGACACTGACGCTGGAGTACTCATCGCCATGGATGCCGCCGATAAACAGAATCTTCGGCGCGTAAACTTTGCTGGCTTTGGCGAAGTAGTGCTTTTCTAACAGTGGTAGGCCGTTCACAGAAAAAAAACGGGGTTTGTTAAAATTAAGCTTACGGCACTCTGTCACAGAGACGCTTGAGAGTTTTTTACCAATCTTTTTGCATATATCATCGACACTGTTGTCACCTGCTATTGCTGGATTAGCAGATACACACAAGCTAACAAAAGCAATACAGGCAAGCTTGGATCGATATAATTGTGCCGAGGGGAAAAAATTCATAAGATATTTCAAACTATGACTTTAGATCTTATATAGGGAATATCTGCCGGGCTAGCCTGGGGCAAATAACGAAAATAATGATTTACTTATACTGCTGATTTTCTGCAGAAGCGCTAATAGCTGCAGCGCTGAAAATACCGACACACTCTAGCACAATAGCATTGGCTGCGCAGTAGGGCGCAGGGGGTTATTATTTTGTAGCATACCCTAACTGTCGCCAGGCTTCATAAACGGTGACAGCGCAGGCATTAGATAAATTTAAGCTGCGGCTGTTTTCCACCATAGGTAATTTTAGCCACTGTTGCGCTGCTATGCTTTCTCGTACTTCCAGGGGCAGGCCTCGGGTTTCTGGGCCAAAAAGTAATATATCACCGGCACTGAACTGGGCGTCACTGTGCAAAACAGTGGCTTTAGTGGTCATGGCCCATACCTTGGCGTCGGGTAGGGAATCCAAGCAGGCGGCTAAATTCGGGTGGATTTGCATTTGAGCAAACTCGGCGTAATCCAGGCCAGCGCGACGCATACGTTTATCTTCCAATTCAAAGCCCAATGGTTCAATCAGGTGCAACTGGAAGCCGGTATTGGCGCAAAGTCTGATGATATTACCGGTATTAGGGGGAATCTCAGGTTCGAAAAGCACTACATTTAGCATATGGAACTCCTAAAAATGGCTTTGCAGTATACCTGTGATAATAACGCTGAGAAAGCGCTAGTTATGCGTCGCAGTGATCGGCATCTGAAGCCGTAAGTAAACCCAGCAACAGTGAATATTCAGGCGAAAAAAAACAGAGCAGCTGCTCTGTTTCTAATTGAGACCGACACTTGTTTAGTGTGCAGTGTTCTCAGCGGTGTCTTCTGCGCCAGCTTCTTGTTGTAGCTTTTCAAGCTGCTGGGCAAACAGTGCGTCAAAGTTAACGGGTGCTAACATTAGCGCCGGGAAGCTTGCTTTAACAACTAAACTGTCAATTGTTTCCCTTGCGTATGGGAATAGGATGTTAGGACAAAAAGCGCCGAGTGCATGGTGAGTTTCACCTTCTTCCATTCCTGAAACAACAAAAATACCCGCTTGTTGGGCTTCAATTAAAAATGCAGTTTCACCGTCATTTTTAGCCGTTACAGTCAGTGTCAACACAACTTCGTAAACGTCTTCACCCAGCTCTTGAGACTGAGTGTTCATTTCTAAGTTGATTTCTGGCTGCCATTCTTGAGTGAAAGATTGCGGGCTGTTCGGCGCTTCTAATGACAGATCTTTCAGATAAATACGTTGGATGCTAAATTGTGGTGATTGTTCTTCAGCCATGGGTAATTCCTTTAAATTCTATAGTGAAAGTAATTTGTCTAACTGGCCCTTGCGCTCTAATGTATAGAGCTCATCGCAGCCACCGACGTGTTTATCGCCAATAAAGATTTGCGGAACGGTGTGACCACCGCTACGGTTCATCATTTGTTTACGCAAGTTTGGTGTCTTATCGATGGCAAACTCAGTGTATGGCGTGTTTTTTTGTTCTAGTAACATTTTTGCTCTGACACAGTAAGGGCAGAATCTAGTGGTGTATATTTCTACTGTTCGCATATTATTTCACAATGGGTAAATTTTGAGCTTTCCACTCGGCGATACCACCTTTTAAACGAACCACTTTTTCAAAGCCCGCCGCCATAAGTTTCTTGCAGGCAGTACCTGAAGACTGGCCCATATTGCATACGACAATAAGGTTGCGGCTCTTGTATTTCTCTAATTCAGTGAGGCGTTTGTCTAAATCGACCAGAGGGATATGGGTGGAATTGGTGATTGAACCTGTCTCCCATTCTTTTTTACTGCGAATGTCTAAGAGTATCGCATCTTCTTTGTTCATAAGTTGCACGGCTTCAGTACTGCTAACAGATGCACCCGCTTTTCTGCTTTCAGTCCACAATAGCATTCCCAGAGCTAACAAGAAGGCGATTACTAATAGATAGTTATTAGTAATAAATTCGATGAGTTGTTCCATTTTTGACCTTAATCCGAAAAAAATAACAGCGGCCAAGTATACATGGGGATATCTACGCTGGTAAGGCTTTTACCGACAATATAAGTAAAAAAATACTGCGTAATAGGCTCAGCTATACTCTGCTGCTGTAGTGATTCATTTAGCATGGGCTAGATAATAATGATTCCTGGGTTGGCTGATCAGAGTAGGCCGGCTAATTGCACTAGAATTGAAATACTTTGCACTTTGAGGCAGCTCCATAGCGCAATAAGTGCTTTGTTTACTTTTAGCGATGCTGTTTTTTCGGTAGGATAAGTCCTTTGATTTAGGGAGCATGCGAATAAGTCCGATCTGATCTTTGCGGGCCTAATCCCATGTTCTCTTATTGGCGTCCGGGATAATCGGAAGTTTCTGTAAGTTGAGCTAATAGTAATCCTCGAGGGAAAAGTTACACATGACAGGCACAAGTACTACGACCGCATTAATTATACTCGACGGTTTTGGCGTCGAAATAACAGATTCATCGGCTATAGCAGCAGCTAATACCCCGGTATGGGATGAGTTAATGGCGCGCAATCCTAATAGCATGATTGAAACTTCAGGTACCGCTGTCGGACTACCGGACGGACAAATGGGTAATTCGGAAGTAGGGCACATGAACATTGGTGCCGGTCGCATTGTCTATCAAAACTTAACCCGTATTACTAAAGCCATTAGCGATGGATCCTTCCAGCAAAATTCAGTGCTCACTGCTGCTATTGACCAAGCTATTGCCTGCGGTGGGGCTATTCACTTCAGCGGGTTGTTATCACCCGGTGGCGTGCACTCTCATGAGCAGCATTGTTTTGCCGCCATTCGCATGGCCGCTGATCGCGGTGCCAAAAGAATTTATCTGCACGCTATTCTCGATGGCCGCGATATGCCGCCCAGATCAGCACAGAGCTCTCTGCAACAAGCCCAGCAAGTGTTTACCGATCTGGCAGGACAACTCGAAGAGGGTGGGGTTGCCACTGTGGTTGGACGGTATTTTGCCATGGACAGGGATAATCGCTGGGACAGGGTGGAAAAAGCTTATAACGCTATGGCCCATGCCAGTGCTGAGTATCACTCTGATAGCGCTGTAGAGGCGTTGCAAGAGGCCTATCTGCGGGGTGAAAATGATGAGTTTGTCAGCGCCACTTGCATTAATGGGCTTCGGGGTCAGGTCGCTGATGGCGATAGCCTGATTTGTTTTAATTTTCGTCCAGATCGCTCTCGCGAAATAACCCGTGCTTTTGTCGAGCCGGACTTCAACAGTTTCCCACGGCCTGTGCAGATCGCCTTAACAGATTATGTAATGCTGACTGAGTACGCAGCGGATATTCCCGCTAGCTGTGCTTATCCACCTTCCCCGATCAGCAACGACATTGGTGAGTATGTTTCGAACTTAGGTAAAACTCAGCTGCGGATCGCTGAAACTGAAAAATATGCCCATGTGACTTTTTTCTTTAATGGTGGTCAGGAGAGCGAGTATCCGGGAGAAAAGCGTATTTTAATCCCCTCCCCAGATGTCGCGACTTATGATTTACAACCTGAAATGAGTGCCCCTGAGGTCACCGAAAAACTTTGTGCGGCGATTCGCTCAAAAGAGTTCGACCTTATTATCTGTAATTTTGCCAATCCAGACATGGTTGGACATACCGGGGTCTTTAGTGCAGCGGTCGAAGCGGTTGAAGCAGTCGATCTGGCGCTGGGTAAGGTTTTGACGGCCATGCGTGAAGTGCAAGGTGAAACGTTAGTCACAGCCGATCATGGCAACGTCGAAATGATGTTAAATCCCGAGACCGGTCAGGCGCATACCTCTCACACTATTTTTCCGGTGGGATTGGTTTATGACGGGCCTAAAAATGCAACTTTAGTACTAAACGACGGTGCGCTTTGCGATTTAGCGCCTACCTTACTGGAGCTGATGGCGTTACCTCAGCCGAATGAAATGACAGGGGTATCCCTTGTTAATAAAGGCTAAATACGCCAAATATCGCAGCCTTGTACTAAGCTTATTGTTAATACTGGTGGTTGTTGTGCCAGGGGAAGCGGTGAGTGCCGCCCAATCAGTGGCGGGAAAAAAAGCTGAAGTCAAGCAATTGCAGGCAGTGCTCAAGAAGCTCCAGTCGGATTTAAAAAAAGAGCGCGCCAAGCGCTCTAAAGAGGAGCGGGCACTGCAGCTTAGCGAGCAAAATATTGCCACTACAGCGGCGCAAATATTAGAGCTTAATAAGAAACTGGCCAGTAATAATTCTAACCTGCAGGGTTTTTTGAGCCGCCAAACGCAGTTACAACAGCAACTGGACCTGCAGCAAAATAATTTAGTTAGCATAATAAAACAACGCTATCAAATGGGAGAGGAGACACCGTTAAAACTGCTGCTTCGACAGCAAAACCCTGAATATGTCTCCAGAATGCTGATTTATTTTGAAAAGATACGTGAGCAGCAAAACACTGAAATTTTAGCATTTCGCCAGCTATTGGCCAAACACGACAGCAACAACAGTAAAATAGACCAGACCCAGTCGCAGTTGCTGACGCAGCGGAAAAAACTGCAGCAGCAGCAACAGCAGTTGCAGAGCAGCAGAACTAAGCGCAGGCAAGTGCTGGCGAAGATTGATCTGCAAATTTCCAAAAATCGTACTAAAATAAAAAAGTTAGCTGCGGATAAAAAAAGATTAGAAAAGGTCATAAGTCGTATACAGAAAGTTTTACCTAAAACTGTGGTTAAAGTTAAGGCCACAGTTAAGGCCAAAGTTAAAGATAATCGGCCTTTCAAAGTATTAAAAGGAAAATTACCTTGGCCGGTCAAAGGTAGAGTGATTCGTAATTTTGCTTCAGTGGAAAATAATTTAGCTTACGATGGAGTCTTGATCAGTGCGGTACAAGGACGATCTGTGCAGGCTGTGCACGGCGGTATGGTGGTGTTTGCAGATTGGTTGCGCAGCTACGGAATGCTGATGATTATAGATCATGGTGACGGCTATTTGACATTGTACGGGCACAATCAACAGCTGTTAAAGAAAGTGGGGGATTCTGTGTCGACTCAGGAGCCCATTGCTATGACAGGAAACAGCGGCGGTAGTCAACATGCCGCGTTATATTTTGCTATTCGCCACCGAGGGCAAACCACCAATCCCCGTGCTTGGTTTGCCAGACGATGATGATAAAAGACCAGGACAATCAATATTGATTGACCGCTGTCTAATAAGGATTTAGATGATGTATAGATCGATTGTTACAGTATTAGTTAGCACAGTGTTATCGCTGTCAATATCGACGGCATACGCAGCCGATGAAGCGAGTCTGGAGGGGGAAAAATTTGACCCACAAAAAAGCTTACCTCTGGCGGAATTGCGCCGCTTTAGCGAGGTTTTTGACCGGATAAAGCAGGCATATGTGGAACCTGTTTCAGACGCTGAGCTGCTGGAAGATGCTGTGCGCGGCATGTTAATAGGCCTCGATCCTCACTCATCGTATCTATCAGCCGATGAATACTCTGAACTGCAAATTCAAACCTCTGGACAGTTTGGCGGTGTCGGCATAGAAATCAGTCAAGAAGACGGGATGATTCGTGTTATTACACCTATAGATGATACTCCGGCAGAACATGCGGGGATAAAACCCGGAGATTTAATCATAAAAATTGATGGGAAAATTATTCAGAGCATTGGTCTGGACCAGGCAATAGCAATGATGCGCGGTAAGCCCGGTACTGAAATAGTATTGAGCATTATTCGCGATGACAGTGACAAGCCGATAGAGATCAGTTTGAAGCGTGACATTATCAGAGTCACCAGTGTCCGCTCTCGATATGTTGACGAGGGCATAGGTTACTTGCGTATCAGTCAATTTCAGCACCACACCGCCAGAGATTTAGATAAAGCTCTGGAGCAGATGCAACAAAAGGGGCCCCTTACCGGATTGGTATTGGATTTGCGTAATAACCCAGGAGGTGTTTTGCGTGGAGCAGTAGATGTTTCAGATGCTTTTATCAGTGAGGGTATAATTGTTTCTACTAAGGGTCGCCTCGCCAGCTCGCAGATGTCCTTTGCAGCAACAGCAGAGATGTCTATTGCCGACATACCTATGGTAGTGCTGATTAACGGTGGTTCCGCTTCGGCTTCAGAAATTGTAGCGGGTGCATTACAAGATAAAAACCGCGCTATTATTATGGGTACTACCAGCTTTGGTAAAGGTTCAGTGCAAACCGTATTACAACTAGGGGAAAAGCGCGCCATGAAACTCACCACTGCCCGCTATTATACCCCCAGTGGCCGCTCTATTCAGGCGAAGGGCATAGAGCCGGACATACTCGTAGAGCAGCAGCAAGTTAAGGCCAGGAAGAGTTCTCGCACAATCAAAGAGCAAGATTTAAATGGCCATTTGCAAAACTCACAGCAGAAACCTACCAAGACCCAGAAAACAGATCTTATCCAAACCGACTTCCAGCTTTACGAAGCGGTAAATTTGTTGAAAGGGCTAGTCATCGTGCGCCAATCAGTAAACTAAGTGATTGGTCATATTTTCCCTAAACTTTGTTCCCTAAACTTTAGTTGCTGTATGGATAATAATAATTAAAATCTTGATAAACAGTTTTATTGTATTTTTTGCGATTGTCAGTGGTACTAATGCAACGAGCTCTGAATCCGGTCCGGACTCTGTTGTTGAAAGCGCGGTAAATAGTGTTCCAGCTGCCACTGACAAAAAAACACCAGTAATGGCAAAGTTGGCCATATTAATCGATGATATGGGCCACTCACTCAAATCCAACCATGCACTGCTGAATTTACCCGCAGAGTTGAGTTTTGCATTCTTGCCCCACGCAACTTATAGCAAGGCACTGGCAGGTACTGCTACAGCGCTGAATAAAGATATCTTGATGCATGCGCCAATGGAGGCGATCTATAACTTGCCGTTGGGGCCGGGGGGGATGACCTCCCAGATGACAGAGCAGAGTTTTAAAGCAACGCTGCGACAAAATATAGAGGCTATTCCCAACTTAATCGGTGTTAACAATCACATGGGAAGTAAGCTGACGGCGATGCAGCGGCAAATGCGTTGGACTATGGAAGTGGTGAAGGAGCGTGGGCTTTTTTTCCTCGACAGTAAAACCAGTGCAAAAAGTGTCGCTTGGCAGCAGGCAAAAGAAGCGGGTATTGATTGTTTGAAGCGAGATGTTTTCTTAGATCACAAATTAACCGCAGCCGCTATCAATAAACAGTTCGATAGGGCCTTGCGTATCGCTAAGCTACAGGGGCACGCAGTCGTGATTGCTCACCCACATGCATTGACAATTAAGGTTCTGAAAAAGCGCTTGAATACCCTATCAGCACAACAGGTACAGTTAGTGTCGGTATCGACCTTAATTGCTGCTCTCAAGGAAGACGACGCAGTTGCGACGCAAGTCGCAAGTCGCAAGTAGGAAGTAGGAAGTAGGAAGTAGGAAGTAGGAAGTAGGAAGTAGGAAGTCGTCAGTAGTAAGTGTTTAATTCTTAGTTTTTAACCGCACTTTTAGGTTGAATATAGTGGCGCTGTTGGCGGCGAGTTTAATGCTCCAGTTTGCCGCGGCCCCGCTTTTTTCAGTGGTAGGGTAAGTGCTGCTGATTATCTCCCAATCATGGCTAAAGCTGCTGGAAAGCTCTAGAATTTTATCATCCCCAGCGCTGTTATTAATGTTTAGCACAATGCCGATAACCGCACCGTCAAAGGCTTTCTGATGACTGCTCTGTCGCTGGCTAATAGACAAATCAAATGCTTTACCTGTCGCTAACTCTATCTTTTCATTAACCGCACTTTGCGCCAGAAAGCTGGCGCCGACAAATTGTAATCCATCGTTTTGATCAGGGCTAAAGACTCTGGCTTGTCCGGCAGGCAGGGGGATTCCCAGGCCGCTGGCGCTATTATTGACGAAGGTTAAAAATGAGCCCGGGTTGGTTTTAATCTGCCTGTTGTCCAGATAGGGGGTAACATGAAACTGGTAACGATAGCTGGCTTTTGCGTTGACGCTATCGGCTTGTAGTAATGGTACTTGGGTCTGTTGGCCGGAGTATAGAGTGGTTTTGTGCGGTAGTTTATACAACTGCAGATCGCCGGTGGGCTGAGGCGTAACAGAGAGCTTGCTGGTCTGGACCATCATTCGCATGTTTGTATCGGCTTCCTCAGATGAACGCTGTTGCGGTTGAGAAATACTGCCTGCTATCAGTTTGATATCGGCGTTTCGAAAAGTGATACCGGTATTGTTAAACAGGGATGCCAGACCTTTTAACTGCAGTTTATCTCTGTTTTTATTGAGTTCTAGCACGTAGTCCATCTGCCACTCAATGCCCTTGCTGAGGTAGCTAAGTTGGATGTTATCGGTACCGGTTTTACCCTCGCTCTGAAAAGTCAGGCTAGGTTGAAGCAGTAAATTGTCCGGCTTGCTCGGAAATACAAAGCGCCATACGTCGCTGTGTAACGGAATCGACTCAATTACGTTGTTCAATTCAACAATGACAGTATTGCCACTGAGGTTAAGTAATTTTACTTTTTGTCTGATTTCATCGCCGTTTACCCCGTTATCTTTTACTAAGATAAGCTCCTTGCCAATATAGTTGTGCATTAGGCTTTGATAGCTAATCACTGAATTGTTGAGGCTCTGTGCGGTGATTTTACCGGCGTGCTGAATTTGCAGGCTGCGGGGATCCATCAGTTGGCTGATATCTTTGACTATTACCGTATCTTCATCGCTCAATGGCCCCAGAGTTCTACGCTCTTGAATCAGGCCTAAATTTTGAGAGTAAAAAGTGACTGATAAATCGGTTTGATCATTGGCACTCAAGGTTATTTGTTGGGCTTGGGCGCTAGTGGCCAATAGGGTACTGAGCACACTCAGGTATAAATAGTTCATGTACATCCTTTATAAGCAAACGGAGAGATAGGCGCTGTCAGGGGGTCAAGTCCAGTGCAATTCTGAAGCCCCAAGTATTGCGCTTACTGTCCGGTGGGTGTCTATAGCGACTGGAAGAACGGGTGATGCGGTTGATATCGAACCAGGAACCACCGCGAATAGCGCGGTTTTGACAGCTTGAAGTAGTATAAGGTCTGCCGTCCTGGCGGGCTCCCACATAATTTTCACGGTAGCAATCAATCACCCATTCATCGACATTGCCGTTGAAATCATAAAGGCCCCATGGGTTGGGTTTTAATGAGCCAACACTAAGCGGTTGCTTGCCCGCAAGAGGACCACCACAATCTGAGCACTGGGCGTAACCGGCAAGGCTTTCATCACCCCACCAGTAATTAGTCGTTGTACCGGCGCGGGCCGAGTACTCCCACTCGGCCTCAGTGGGCAGTCTGTAAGGTAGTTTGGTTTCCTTTGCCAGCCATTGGGTATAGGCTCTGGCGTCACGCCAGCTAACATTGATAACCGGTTGTTGGTCGCGCCCCCAGCCTTCATCATCTGGTAGTCTGCGACCGGTTTGTTGGACAAAGAAATCATATTGGGCAAAGGTTATTTCGTATCGGGAAATGGCAAAATTTTGCTTAAAAACCACTTTATGGGCAGGTTTTTCGTTGTCATCACCTGAGCTATTGGCATCTCCCATGATGAACTCACCCGCCGCGATCACAACCATATCAGGTCCGTATTGCCCCTCATCCAGTTCATCGCGAAACATGCTTAAAGGTTTGGGGCCGGGTTGACCTGATTGTCCCACCTGTTGCTGCAGAGAGTTGAGCTTAATATCCAGATTATTGGCCCGCGCTTGGGACTCCTCAAGCTGCTTTGCTTGGGCTGTTAACTGTTGCTGATAAGTGTCCGCCTGTTGCTGCCACTTGGCGCTGGTTGCTTTGGCTGCATCAATGCTACCCGAACTGGAAAATACGCCTAAAATAAAGCCTATACCTGTGCCGACTACAAAAATAAACAGCGGTATGGTGAAGGTTGGTACGCTAAAGTTAATCGACTTTTTGCCTAGTTTGAAACTGATTGCGGTACTGGGGAGCTCTGCTTTCTCAGGTACTGGAATGTCTATTTCCTCAATATCGGCAGCACTTGCACCGCTATCGTCTTGGGCTTCGGATAACGTGGGGAAAAATGCTTTAATGAATTCAGCAGCGCTGGAGTAGCGGCGAGAGCTCTCGCCAGACAGGGCTTGCTGTAGACAATCCCACTGCTCGTCAGAGATGCTAGCGGGGCGACTATAAGTTACCTCATCGCGCTGCTCTTGAGTGTGCTGAATTGGAAACTCATCACCACCGAGTAGACGGTAAGTGGCACAGGCGACGGTGTAGCTGTCGGCAGTGGTATCGAGCTTGTCTTCAGTCAGGGCCTGAGGGGCGCAATACCTTTTGTAGTCGTAAACACTGTCTGGCATGCCCTGATTTTCAAGGAAAAAATCTCGCATGGATATGGGTAATAATTTTACGCCACCCTTTTTATTAACAAAAACAAAGTGACTATCAAGTGCGCCCAGTGCTTGATGCCACTGCCTGGTACAGCTATTAATAGCGGCTGTTAGCTGGGTCGATAGACCTTGAATTTGTTTGATATTGAGGTTTTTGTTGGCGTCGTTGGAAATTAATTCTTCAAGGTTTAAGCCGTCTACAGGCTCAAAGGCAAAGAATAGCAGACCACCTTTGTGGATAAAGTAGCCATAGATGTCAGCAACATGGGAATGGTTGATGGTTTTCGAGCGAACAATTTGTTTCTTAAACTTAGCCAAGAAGCTTTTGGATTGCAGGAAAAACGGATCGAGCATAATCAGGCTGACGTTAATCGGGTTTTTAGTGCTGACATCTTCTGCTTGCCACAGTTGTCCGAGTGGGCATTCTACAGAAGTACCAGAGAGTTGGAACTTATGGTGGTCGGGTCCGATTAGTTGACCGTCTTTTAAATCGTTAAAAATATCTTCTCTTGATTGAGCCATAAGTTCTGCATCTTTTAGTCAAAGTGATATCACAGCTTTAGTTTAACCTTAAGCGGTCACTAAATCTCGGGTGTTTTTACTATGCTTGAGTATCCAGTGGTGGAAAACTTTTAATCAAATCATCAACGGCTTTCATCTGTCGCAAATAGGGCTCAAGCTTATCCAGCGCTAAAGCACAGGGACCATCGCACTTGGCCTGACTCGGGTCTGGGTGGGCTTCCAAAAAAAGCCCTGCAATCCCCTGGGCTAAGCCCGCACGGGTCAGCTGGGCTACCATTGATCTGCGACCGTCCGCACTGTCACTGCGGCCACCGGGAAGCTGTAGGGCATGGGTGGCATCAAAGACAATCGGGTAGCCAAATTCTTTCATCACGCTAAACCCAAGCATGTCGACAATCAAATTGTTGTAACCAAAACTAGTGCCGCGCTCACAGAGAATCAAATTGTTATTCCCGGCCTGCTCAAACTTATTTAGAATATGGCCCATCTCATGGGCCGCCAGAAATTGTGCTTTTTTAATGTTAATGACAGCGCCGGTTTTCGCCATAGCGGCCACTAAGTCCGTTTGTCTGGAGAGGAATGCGGGAAGTTGTATCACATCACAGACCTCGGCAGCAGCAGCGGCTTGTTCAGGCAGGTGCACGTCAGTAATGATTGGTAACTTAAAAGTTTGCTTAATTTCTTCTAAAATCTTCAAACCTTTGTCGAGCCCGGGGCCGCGATAGGAATTCAGTGATGAACGGTTGGCTTTGTCAAAGGACGCTTTAAAAATATAGGGGATGTTTAGCTTAGTGGTGACTTCGGCGTAAGCTTCGGCGATTGTCATTGCCAGGTCGCGGGATTCTAATACATTCATGCCACCGAATAGTATCATAGGCTTGTCATTGGCTACTGGGATTGAGCCTATATTGATGGTCTTTTGCTGCATGTTAGTGCCTATAGTCTGATCGCTGAAAGAAGTCTGCAAACCATTGTTTCGCCACTATCTCGTTGCTCTATAGTGGTCAGGCAGATAAAGATATTGATCTGCGAGCCTGATATGGTTTACCTTGGAGAAAGTTTTTCATTATAGCAAACAATAGTTTATTTTATATATCTACCGGAGCTTTAAATGGCTACTGAATTACAGCAGCTGTTGGCGGATTGTCAGCAGTTGCAGCAAAGTTTTTCCTCGATACTGTTGTCGACAGTCAATGAGCAGGGGCAGCCGCTGGTCAGTTATGCCCCTTACATTGAATTTTCCGGCGGCTTTTATATTTTTGTCAGCACTTTGTCTGAACACACTAATAATATGCTGGCTAAGCCGGTCGCCAGCGCCATGTTTATTGAAGATGAGCACAGCGCTAAGAACCTCTATGCGCGTAAAAGGGCAGTGCTGCAACTGAGCGTGCATCAGATCGATCTTGATTCAGAGGTGGCGCAAGCGGTGTTTGAGCAGATGCGCCAAAAGTTAGGCAATACTATAGAGTTGCTGCGCAGCTTGGCTGATTTTAAGTTGCTGGAATTGCGTCCGCAGCAGGGGCGTTTTGTGGTCGGGTTTGGCAAGGCTTATGATTGGGATGTTGCAGCGGGCACTCTCAAACACATATCGGCAGAAGAGTTAGCCAACAAAAAGACTTAAGTGTTGTTGGGTTGTTGGGTTGTGGGTGCTGATACAGGTAGTAATGACAGTTGCCCAAACTCAGTTTCGCAGTTAAGTTACGAAATTAAAGTTATGCACAATGAGTGTTAACGATGAGGCTGGTGATAAAAAGTATAAGGGTGATGTTGTTAAGAGCTACTGCTCCATTAATGCAACTATGATGGTCTTGATCAGAAATGCGCCTAAGCCTAAGCCCAGTGCAGCGAAGAGAATGATAGTGCCGAATTTTCCCGCATTAGATTTCTTTGCCAGATCGTAGATAATAAAGGTGACAAAGCATGCCAGGGCAATAATTCCAACATTAAGCGCAATGGCTTCTATTTCAGCTAGACGCATGGCAGAAAACTCTGTGAGGATGGCAATGTGAAAATGGTGGTGGGAGGTGGATTCGAACCACCGAAGCTTTCGCGTCAGATTTACAGTCTGATCCCTTTGGCCACTCGGGAACCCCACCAAACAATTCAAAGAAATGAATGATCAACAATTTGCTACTGAACTGGCTAGTGAACAGCATTGCTGAGGGCGCGTATAATAGACAGACGTTGAGCATTTGTAAATGCTATTTTTAATAAAATCAAAAATAAATTGTAGCGGCCTCCAAGTAGCTTTGTTTAATCGCGAATTCCCGGTGAATGGGTGGCCTCTGTACGGTAGTAAGTAGTAGTGGAAATAGCAATAAGCTAACGGGGAAGTAGCGGCGGCAATAAAAGCTACTGAGGGATGTTTTTAACTGTCTCAGCTTAGAGACTGTTAGTAGCGTTAAGAAAGTTGCGATCAGTAGTACAGTTACTGTCACGATTACACTGATGTTGCTCGCCTGGAAACGATGGAAAAGAACAGAATGAGGGTCGCGTATGATAGTGATCGGTACTGGGATTGTAAATATTTTTTTCCGCTTTATTCAATTAAAAGCCACGGATAAATCTTTGTTAAAG
>MABF01000097.1 GCA_002163025.1 'Osedax' symbiont bacterium Rs2_46_30_T18 | reverse complement strand
TGTCGGCGAGCAGGGCTGGGAAATTCACTTTGAAATGAAGGATGGCCTGGCACTTTGGGACGCTCTTTACGCACAAGGTGTTACCCCGGTCGGCATCGAAACTTATGCCAACAGTCGTCGTCTGGAAAAGAGTTTGCGTTTACAAAATGCCGATATCTTAACGGAGTACAACTTACTGGAAGTCGATTTGGCACGTAAAATTGTCAAGAAGGCGGACTTCTTTGGTAAAGAAGCTTACGTAGCACACCGTGCCCGCGAGCATCAGCCAGCTTACCTTTGTACTTTAACCATGAAAGACAACATCGACTCTAACGCAGTGGCACGCTATCCGGTAGGTAACTGCCCGATTCTAGATCCAGAAACTGGCGCGACACTGATCGACTCTGAAGGTCGCCGCTCTTACACCACCAGTATTGTTTTCGGACCGACTATCGGTAAGAACATCGCTTTGGCATACCTGCCGTACGAATACTGTGAGATAGGGCGCGAGTTAGGCATGGAATACTTTGGCGACACTTATACAGTCACCGTTGAAGCAGTAGGTTACGGCGCGCTTTACGACCCAAGTAACGGCAAGCCTAGATCTTAAAAAACTGTTAGTAGTTAACCTAAAAGCCGGCTCTTGCAGCCGGCTTTTTTGTGCTCTGCAGATAAACTCTCAAGCGTGCCTGCCTGAAAATACAAAAGGTTAATCGATCTATGCCATCCCAGTATTTTTATAAAAGATAGTGCTTATCGGCAGAACTCAGCAAAGCGCAGTTCTTATAAGCTGTTGTTTTTCTTGGGCAGCTAAGTAGCGTTGGCGTCAACGCCTTAGATTAGTCTGCTCATTAAGCTTGCTCGACACTAAACTATTGGTACAGGAAATAGCCTATAACGTTGGATATAACTCAGATTCGTCATTCATCTATGCGTTTAAGGGCTTATTCGATCAAACACCACAACAGTACCGCAATTGCGGCTCTAAACTCTGTTCTAGAATTAAAGCTATGTGATGTCATTACAGGTAACAAAAAAAATCGTCCTGCAAACTATCAATACCTCAGAAAGATTTGTCGCGGGGCTA
>MABF01000047.1:1599-5387 GCA_002163025.1 'Osedax' symbiont bacterium Rs2_46_30_T18 | reverse complement strand
TATCTGACACTTCTGATTCCTCTTGCTCTAATAGAGCCTCCTCTTCATCACTGAGCGCGTCCCGGCCATTTTCTGAGTCACACAGCAATTCTATCTGTTTGATATGATCTTCAACAACGACTTGTCTGATGGTAGGCAAGATACTAAAGAATATGTTTTTAGGATTGCTTTCATCCGCTTTGCCACGCTCGATCAGGCCGTGCTTGGAAAACAGTGACAAAAGCTCTTTAGAGCGGGTCTCATTGGGAATATCTTTACCGGTCAGAGTGATATACAAACTCAACAACTCATCTGAGCTGGTAAAAGCTCTGCCGCTCTCGATCTCGAAACTCTCCAATTTTTGCTCGTACATTTGACGCATGCACAGCAATATCAGCGATTCATCCAGTTTCAGTTTTAAATTGCGTTCGTGCCCCTGGGGTAATATGCCCAGGTAAGCCTCATCGGGTTGGTGAATGAAAGACCAGCCAATAGCGGCAAAGATGTTCTTGAAATATTCAACATGAGATGAAATCAAAAAATAACTGTGCCGGTGTGAACTGCGATCAGCATGGATGAACTGATTGGTCATCAGCAAATTGGCCGCGTGCACAAAATCTTCTTCCTGGTATTTATCACTGCGACTGATAATTTTCTGTAAATCGCTAAGCATTAGCTGACCCTTTGTTTGGTAGAGTTAATGGTAAAGTCCCGACAGGTAACCATGTCGTCTACCTCAATATATTTTTCTTTAAATTCAATATTATATTGCTCATTAGTGGCCTTACCTTTTTTACCTAAGGAGGCCAAGTGGCGAATATAACTAAAACAGATGTAGTCTTCGATACTGTCAATTTCAAATTGATCAGCCTGTAGCGTATCGCTAGTGGCAAAGTGTCGGGCCAGATAATCTTCGATACGATCGACCCGCACTTCGCGGCGAGCTTTGTAGGCTTTAAATAGCTCCCGTAACTCTATTACTTTAGGATCGATAACCTGCTGATGTATCACCCTGGGAGCCACTTGAATACGCCGACGCATTGGCGAGCGTATACTGCTAGGAGAAAGAAAACCTGAGTTTTCCAATTGTGTTATAGGGTGTTTGCGCAATAAGCTACTGTCCTTAGAAACCGCTGTAATTAGACGTGATAACCGCGACGCCATACCAGGGGTGGTTTTATCCATATAGCGGATAGTGTCGGCAACCCGTTTTTCCAGCTTGTACCTGAAGTCGTCAATACTGTCTAAGCGCTTATCAACCGACTCAAATATACGAATGATACGGTTGATATGGGTGTGTACCATCGCTTCAGCATCCAGGTATTCATTTTCAAACTGCAGCTGGTAGTGGTGAATTAACTTTTCTAGTTTGATCGAATCAAACTGCAAGTCTCGCAACATCGACAAGATCTGACGGCGAAAGCGAAACGGATTGTTTTTAGTTTTTAACGTCTTGTAATCGGATACCAAAATCTGCTCGACAAACGTATCAAAGAACTGGCGCACAATATCCTGTGGGCTCTGCGATTGAGTCAGACTAATTTTAAGCTCGCGCAGTCCCAACAGCATATCGGTTAAATGGGCGCTGAATTCTGCGGCCGCTTGAGAAGCCTCCTGCAGCGTAATACCACGCCCCTCAGGATCATTAATCGCCGCCTCCAGTGAGCTGAGCACGTTGAGCACCGCCCCTCCGTAAGAGCGCTTGTCCATTTTCGCGATTGACACTAAAGAACGCAGCAAATAGCTGTTAGCAGGCGCCATCAATACATAGCTTTTGTATATCTGCTGCTCTTCTTCCAGCCAACCGGTTGCCACTAAACGCCGATAGATTCTACTGGCGTATTCAGCAGTCGACCTTGGAGGTAGGTAATCCTCTTCAGTATCTTCCTCTTCACGCTCCCAGATTCTCAGACCAATACGCACCACGGTATCTTCAATAGTCGAGCGCACTAGATCTTTGGCAATAAAAGGTTCGATCAGATCTTCATCAAAAAAAAGATCGGCCAGTTCTATTAACACTGTTTGATATATGTGCCTGTTTTTGCCCGACAGCGGGACAAACAGGTCTTCGGGTAGCTTATTAAAAAGCATCAATCACCTAGCGAGTAAATTAGCGACTTTTATTATGTTAGCTATCGCCAACTTAACCCATATGACAGTTTTACTGCCACAGATTTGAGCCATCTATTAAATTAACCTCGAATTTTAGCTTAGTCTGCCGCGACAAAAAAGCCTTAAGCGGCCCATAGTTAAATATATTTATTAAATTGGCAAAGACATTGCTTCGCACTGGTGAGGAACGTTTAATCTCTATACAACTCGACTCGCCACGAAGTGTCGAGACTTAAGACCCCCGCCGAATATCGCAGACAAAAAAAAGCCCCACTAAACAGCGAGGCCTTTTTATCGGACTTGTCAGTAATTAGTCAATTAATAAATTATTGCCACCGAGCAAGTCGTCTATTATTTTCTGATCACTCACGCCACCGCTGGCCAAGTCTACTCCTTTGAGCAAGATGGTCTGATCAACCTGACCACCATTGGCAAAGTCCCCGTCTTTGTTAATGTGTACTAAAGTATCCCCGTTTAGAGATTCAAAGTTCAGATAGTTGTCTAAGTTTGTTTTAGTTTCACCAACTAACAAGTCAGACAGATCAAGCTTGTCTCCCTCAGCTGTTTTGAAGTCCATGATAGTGTCAGTTTCAACAATCGCCGTATTCATGTTATCGACATTGAAAGCAAAAGTATCCGCACCGCCATTACCGGTCATGAAGTCTTCACCTAAACCACCGACAATCAGATCTGCCTCGCCCGTACCCGTAAATACATGCCCAGGAGAGACCACTGAGTTCACTAAACCTGCAGACAATTGCGTCAGTGATGAAGGCATAATTGCCGCTAGTTCAGCCCCTTCTTCACCGTCATAGGCAATTGGATTCAGATACTTAGCCGCCACATTATCACCGATAGCAACCGCGTGTGACTTTATGTCATTTGCAGTTACAAAAGCCTGCCATGCAGTTTGCTCAGCACCATCGATGCCATCGCCGAGGTCCTCATTGGTCTTATCACCAGCGTTACCACTACCCGGATTAGTATCGGACAGAGTTGGTACACCGTCTGATAGGAAGTAAGAAACATTTTTAGCACCGATCAACTTGCCGCCGCTATTAAAAGCTTCTTCCATACCATCTAACGCGTAATCGTAGTTAGTGCCGCCATCTGGATTCGAAATTGAATTAAGCTTGCCCAGTGCCTCACTAATAGTCATCCACGTAGAGCTTAACAATGTCTTGGAATCACTAAAGGTTGCTAGCTGCACCTTCACATCGCCCAACTCGTTGTACTTATTGAGCATATCGTTAAGTGCCGACTTAGCCGCCTCAAGGCGAGTGGTACCATTAAAGCCATCCTTCATTGAGCCCGAAACGTCCAGCATGATTAACACGTTAGTGCCAATTGACTGACCCACTACAGGTTCAAGCGGCCCCTGTATGCTCATGGTGGCCGTCGCAGACGCACCATCACCATCGGCATCTACCAAGGTATAAGTGATCGTTTCACTTAACCCTGTTGCCGGTGTCTCAGTGCTCTGGTAACTGAAGTCACCGCTTTGCATATTAATAGACAACTTAGCATCTGCCGCTGTTACCACTGAGAGCGTTGATCCGTTTACAGTCGGCAAGTTAGCAGAGCCTGAGTCATTGCTGATGCTGTTGCCATCGAAAGTGAATGTCACTTGTGTTGCAGTGGCATCTCCAGGAATCTTAATACTCAAGGTGACCTTGGTAATCCCCTCACCGCCATCG